>NZ_VOPZ01000005.1:0-300000 GCF_010470665.1 Desulfovibrio sp. JC022
TAATGATCTCTGCACCTTACTTTCGATCAGTGCGGAGACGGAAGCTAATCAACTCAGCCGCCGCTGTCAATCATTAATTTTCATGTTCTCGCAAAATATTTTTTCAATGATCTCAGTGCCTTGCTTTCGCTAAGCGCGGATTGGGAATTTATGCAAACCCGATCCGAATGTCAACCGCTAATGTCCGGTCAGTCAGAAAAAAAATCCCCGACAAGCTCGTGGCTTTCAGCCGTTGCTGCGTCGAGAAAGAGGTTCTATGGAAAACCGATGGCCGCGTCAACACCTTTTTCAATTATTGTTGATATCTGTTTCGAATAATCCTCTTTGAAGCGTTTAAAGACTTCAGAATCCTCAAACCTGTTAAGCTTTCCCTCAAGTTTCCACTGCTCCCTTGCCTTCTCGCTGCTTAACAAAAAGGCTTCGCAATCCAGATCCGGCTGGTCATCTCTATAACATGCGGACACCATCTTAAAAGACGTTGCATTGTCCCACAAAGACTGCCCTTCCAAAAATGAATATTCCAACGAATTCCGGACGACTCGCTTTACCGCTAGATAATTTAGCCCCTGATCCGCTACAGCGCGTTCATATTCATCAGTCAGTGTTGACCGCGCAATTCCCATATCATCAGAAGAAATCACCACAGGGACCTCTTCTTTCAAGTAAAAATTCAATGGGTGATCTCTGCCCGAAACATTCAGTATTACGTCATTACTGCCCAACAATACTTCAAGGGCCACATCCTTCTGACGCATCAATGCCAGAGTGTTAAGAGGCACTGTCTCATAAGCAAGACCCACGCCATGGCCTATCCTGCGGGCATGACCTTTGATAACTGCCAGTTTAATATGATTCGCAAGGGCTTGAGGGGTCGTCAATGTGGGAGTCAGCTCTCCAGCATGCAAGGCAATAGGGACATCGGGGTACTTTGAGTGAAAGAAATCCAACATATCCATATGCAGGGCATAGTCCCGCACGGCAATAGGTCCATCTTCAGGACCGACCATATTAAGCCCAACAACACGGGGATCACGACGGACAAGTTCAAATGACCAAGCCATCTGGGCGAATACGTAAGCAGGCTCAACACCTCTGAAAATCTGATTGATATAACGGACTTTTACATTGCTGCCCGGACTATTGCCTACCAGTTCCCGCTGCCTGCGCTCAGCCCGCCCAAGCTCTTTGCGAGCCAAATCCATATCTTTAAAGAGTCCTGCCTGCTTCAATCGAGCAAAGCATTCTTCTGCTTTTCCATTCCAACTGGCATCGGCAGCCCAGGGACTTACCCATTGGGGACCGTAAATTGACAGCATCACCTCAACATACTGAACTTTATCCCGCACCGCCTGCTTCACCGCATGAGCCAGCAACCTTCCTTTATCCCGTTTCACCGCCCCAAATCTGCCGAACGTTTCAAAAAAACGGTCATGCCCCCACATACGGTTATCGCGCATCCCTTCCCTGACAGAAAGAGCATTAACCGCCCTACCCCAGACATCAGGCTGCCTGTAAGCATCCTTTGCTGCAACAGTACCGTTTACGCATGGCCCGGCCAAGATGCGGCCGCTCAATTCATGTATGCACGCACCATCATCAGCCGCCCACTTTAAATAATCCTCAGCATAAGGAATGCCGGACAAATGGGTATGAAGCTCTGCCCCTTTAGGCATCTCAGCCAGAACCATACGCAGCGCAACGGGGTCGACCTGCTTGAGAAGCATTGACCTCTCAGCGGTCTTCGGGACACAGGCCGAGACAAGAAGGAACATGATGATGGCTATTTTTTTCATAATCCATACTCTATATAATAAGCTCCTCTTCAAGGTAAATGGCATTTTTAACCTTTATCCTCTCTAATAGAATCCAAAAAGCACATTCCCTTTACCGCTCCAAGCAAAAAAAAAGGCCGCCCCAAGGGACGGCCTTTTACTTAATATACGATCAGATCCTAGTGTGCTGCGGGAGCGGCACCGCCCTTGGGGTGGCAACCAGCGCAGGATACGGGACCCTTATCTTCTTTTACATGGCAGTCAGAGCAAAGCTGATGGTAAGCATTGCGCAGACCGGTCTTACCAGATTCAGGCTTTACCTGATGGCAGTCAGCACACTTCTGGTCTTCGGAAGATTCGTCTTCAACGATCTTTCCATCTTCCCAGACGTGGTGGCAGACAGCGCAATCATCAATACCGGCCATTTCGTTGTGTGCATCATGTGCAAACACGGCAGCAGGTCTTTCATGCTTAGGGAAAGCCGGGTCCAGCAAAGAGGTGATGTCCTCCTGGCAGAACGCGGGAACCATGTAGAGCAAGACACAGGCGGCAATGACCGCAATAGAGAATACTCTTTTAATCATTGTAATCTTCCTCCTACGCTTCCGGCTTTTCCATGAGATCATAGATAAGATCGCCGAAGAACTTAATGTCCATACCGAGTTCATAATAATGAACGAGGTCTTCAAGTCCGCCGTGGCAGTTATGGCAGGGAGCGAGAATGGTGTTCACGCCAGTTGCCTTAAGCTGCTCGGCTTTGATCTTGTTACCTTTCATACGGACGTTCTTGAACGGAGGACCGCAGTTAATGACACCACCGCCCGCAGCACAGCAGTAGTTGTGCTCAAGGTTGGGGGTCATTTCAACAACGTTTTCACACAGAGCGTGAGCCAGTTTGCGGGACTGTTCCATCAGACCGCGACCACGGATGATGTTACAGGGATCATGTACGGTGATAGGCTCTTTGAACTTCTCACGCAGCTTGATCTTGCCTGCTTCGAAGAGTTCCCAGAAGAACTCAACAGAGTGGACAACTTCGATGGGATACATTTCCCATGCGTCCCAGCGGTTACCCTGATCGTAAATGGAGCGGAATGCGTGACCGCACTCACCCATTACGATGCGCTTGACCTTGAGGTCGAGAGCTGATTCGAAATGACGTTTCTTAAGACGACCCATCATTTCAAAGTCACCGGTAAACATACACATGTCGGAGTTATCCCAGCCCGGTTCGGTGGGCATGGTGAAATCAACTCCGGCTTCATTGAAGATGTATGCAGCCTGATAAATGAGCTGGGTACGGAACTTGGGTTCCGGTGCGATAACGGAATAGTAGATATCCGCACCTTCTTTATCCAGCGGAATGCGCAGGTTAGGCATTTCATCGCGGGCTTCATCTTCCTGCCATTGCAGGGTATCCGGCCATTCATCATCCTTGAGCCACATCTGGTTCATGGTTGCGGAATGGGAGTGCGCGGTATCCTGAATGTACTGCGGAGTCACGCCGAGCTTGTGGCACATGCGGCGCACCATGCTCATAATGTAACCGGTATCAATACCGAGCGGGCAGAAATGTACGCAGCGGCGACAGAGGTTACACTCAGTGTAAGCGATCTGTGCCATCTGGTAAATTTCGTCAGCAGTAACTTTGTAATTACTGCGCAGAATTTTGCCCAGAGTATTGTGGACCTTACCAGCAGGTGAATAGCTGGGGTCCCCTTCATGGGACATATAGTAATGGCAGGCTTCGGAGCACATACCGCAACGCATACAAGTCTCAGCATAGAGCTTGAGTTTTGCGCCGGCTTCTCCTTCAATAACCTGCTTAAGAGTATTTTCGATACGCTCAGGAGTCAGGCGGGAAACACCCCGGTTGAGTCCTACGTCTTCGATTTTCCTGTCGAATGTCATTTTTCAGTACTCCTTGCGGGAATTGGTTACCAGTCCTTACAGCGACGAACGCCACCGAACTCGGATCCCATATAGGCTCTGGTAAACAGGCCGAACAACATGTGGCTCAAACGGGTGAAGGGAATGCTGATCAGCATAAGTTCACCGCAGAGGATATGCAGAATGAGCATAACCTTGGCATCACCGATTTCGTGGTAGGACAGAACACCGGTCAGGAAAACGAGGGTAGGTATAACAAGTGCAACCCAGTCTTTACCGGTGGTCAGGTAAGCTACGTCTCTCTGCAAGAAACGGCGTGCGCCGAAATAGATGCAGCAGACAACTACCAGAATGGACATGATGTCAGCAATGGTATCCGGGAGAGTAGGCCAGCTGATGCCGAAGAACTGATCCCAGAGAACCACGTGTCCCAACAGAAAGAGGGGCACAATGACAAGACAGATATGAAAAACAAAGGTTACCATCGCAGTCCAGGGATTGCGCTGCCAACCGAGAGTTCCACCGGGGTTCATCCATGCCATGATGGAGCGAAAACCCCATTTGAAGCTCATGTAGTGCAGGGACGATCCGTCCTTTGCCTTTGCGAGCTGGTACATGGAAACCAATCTGTAAGCGGAACCGAGAACAAACACGCCCCAGGCGAACCATGCCAGAGGACCGACAACGAATGCATAAACACTATTCATGTTAATTCCTCCGGTTTTAGAATTCGCTTACTTCGGCAACGATGCGCACAAATTTGCCGCCGTCTATTGCACGAATGAGGACTTTGGAACTGTCAGGGCTGAAAACGGGTTCCCAGCACTGATCGAAATCCTGACCATAAGGCTTACCGTCGAGAACAACGGTGTAGCGACCGTTCTTTTCAACCTTGGCAGCAACTTTGCTGCTGTCAGGGCTGAAAACAGGCTGCCAAGCCATTTCATAAACACCGGGCCAGACTTTGCCGTCACAGAGAACTGTGTAAGCTTTGTCGTCTTTAGCGAGTGCTGCGGCGCGGTTTCCGTCAGGACTGACAGCCAAGTCGATAACCACAGGTGCAGTGATGGACCAGGGCTTACCATCCACAGCAACTGTGAAGCTGCCGAAAGTGGGTGCTACAATAGCCCAGAGTTTGGAACCATCGGCACTGAACTGCTGGTGCCAGCAGTTGGCCATGTTGTTCTTCCAGATCAGTTCGCCGTCCTGAGCCATACCCCATTTTCCGCCCAGACGAACGGGAGCTACGAGAGCACCGGTCGCGGGGTTGAAAGAGGGAGCCCAGACACACTGAAATTCACGCTGCCAGATTTTGCCATCGACTGCGATGGTGTAATCATAGAGAGTCTTTCTTACCTGACAGGCAACTTTTTCACACTTGGCGTCAAACACCGGAGTGTAACAGTTCATGAAAACGTTATCCCAGGCAGTTCCATTAACAGCAACTGTATAGATACCTTTCTGAAAGGTTTCGATATCAGCCTGCGGCATGGACTTCACCTGAACAACAGCAGCGGTTGATTTACCGTCACTGCCTACTGTGAAGTTATTTGCGTTTTCAAAAAAGTTTTCCCAGAGAACACCGTCAACACCCATAGCGTATGTCATGTCCTGCTGTACTGCACAGACAATAGTACCTTCGGGGCCGAAAGTAGTTTTCCAGATATAGCCGTAATTTTCCGGCCAGTGCTTACCGTCAACAGCCAGAGTCCACTCGCCCATCTGCTGGGCTACACCTGTGAATCTGCCGTCGGGTGCAAATTTGGGGTAGAAAATCCTGTCGTATGCTTCTTCCCAAATCTCACCGTTGACGCAAGCAGTGAATTCCAATTCGCCTTTATTAACAACAGCACCGACCTTTTCACCGTCAGGGCTGGCATGGAATTCTTCCACCCACTCAAATTTATCAGACCAGGATCCAGTATCCTGAATCTCTCGCCTACCGGGATTCCAATCCCACGTGGACGCATCAGGCATCTCACGCCTCCTCATTCCGAAGATCCGGTCTATCCGCCAATATTCCGGATCAACTCGGTTTTCAGGGTGCCAAGCACCCTAGTTTTCTAACCAACAAAATAGTCCCGTCTTTGGTCGAAACAAACCTCGTCACACCAAGGCCGGAGACCCGCCCGACCTTATAACTGCAAGTTAATTGGCACATTTTGCAAAGTAGGACAATAGCATCCGAGGGGTTTGGGCGAGTATTTTTCTCAAAATAAAAAGGGTGGCAGCCCATAAACAGGACAACCACCCTCACAAAAAACACTTACTTTTCAAACAGATAAAAGACTTTTGTTAATCAAAAAAACATATCGATTTGGCAATCAATCAAAGTTATCGTTTTTTTTATTCCTACTTTAACAGTAGGACATATTACCTACCAAAGCAAGAGGTAATCATAGATCTAATTCATCATAAATGTAGTCATAATCTAACTCGGAATTAACCAGCCCTGCCCCGTGATTAATCTTGATCATATCACGGAGTTTGTAGCTTTCCTGAATGGCTTCCATTTTCTTAGCCACGGCATAGGTATCATCACGTACAACAATAACCGGGATTTCAAGCACTTCCGAACGAGTCAAAATAATATCGTTGGGATAAAGGTTACCGGTCAAAATCAAGCAGGGACAATTACCCTCAAGAGCCACCAACTGAACATCCGCCCTATCTCCACCCACAATGACAGCAGAATTCTTATGCCGCCTGAAATGGGTGATAAAGTTCTCCACCTGCATGGTCCCGATCAGGAAATTCTCAACAACCCGGTCTGCTTTTGCATGGGCGGAAATAATCTTACCGAAGAGCCGTTCAGCTAAATCACTAACCTTAATGGCCCCCATCAAAGGATCGCGGGGAATAATACCCAGAACCTTCACTCCCCTCTTTTCCAGAAAAGGAACAATCAATGAAGTGAGTTCATCCATATAATGTTCGGGCACGTCATTAAAAACAACACCCAGAAAATCATCGCCCAGTTCTTTCTGGACCCGCAGTACGTAATCATAATGAAGTTCGCTGCTGTAACGATCCACCAGGATTGTCTTGGCGCCCATAGCTCTGGAAACATCAGGACCGTTCACGCCGCAATAAGTCCCGGAACTGAGATAACTACCCGACCCACCGATGATCATAACATCTTTATCACTGCTGAGCTCTTCGTAAGATTCAACAATGGAAGGCATGAGATCACCCATATCTTCGGAAAAAGCCTTGATGGTAAAATCACGGGTGACCAGCACCGGGGTAACCTTGGCCGGGTCCTGCTCCAGCCCGAGAACCTGCTGGATAAAAGCCGCATCAGCGTCTCCGGGGGTATCGCCGTCCATATGGGGAACAGCCCCCACAGGTTTCATGTAGCCCACATTGAATCCGCTGTTGCGGAACTTGAGCCCCAGCGACATGGCCAAAAGGTTCTTACCGGAATATCCGGTGGTGGAACCTATATATATACTTACCATCTATGCCTCCTTATTCGCGCTCATCCGGCTGCCTGCCCGCATCTGCGGAAATATCGACAACAGTCATCCGGGCATCGGCAACAAGAGCCTCGTCCGAGCTGACAAGCACAGGATTGAATTCTGCTTCATAAATTTCAGGAAAATCATTTGCAAGGCACGACATCCTGATCAAAACATCGGTAATCGCCTCAAAGTCAACGGGCTCGCCCCCTTTGACTCCCTTCAACAACATATAGGAACGGATTTCCCGGACCATGTCCCCGGCATCCTCAACAGAAAGAGGAGCGAGTCGGAACGAAATATCCTTCAAAATCTCAACATAAACCCCGCCCAATCCGAACATAAGCAAAGGTCCGAACTGTTTATCCCTGCGAAAACCGACCACAACCTCGCGGGACTGAGGGGAAGCCATCTGCTGCACCAGGCATCCGGCAATATAAACATCCGGACGCAGACGCTGGGTCCGGGCGGTTATATCCCAGAAAGCCGCCTTTACTTCCTCTGCGGAATTAAGTCCCACACGGACACCATCCACATCGGATTTATGCGAAATTTCCGGGGAAGCAATCTTAAGCACCACCGGATAGCCCAGCTGCTCGGCAATTGCCGCAGCTTCAGTACCGGAACGTGCAAGATCGGATTCCGGGGTAGGCAGTCCGTAAGCGGTAACAATGTCACGGGCCTGAAATTCCACCAGTTCGGAACGGCCGGAACGCAAGGCGTTATTCACAACCGTACGGGCCGCCTCAACATCGTGCTCAGGGGTAACATACGTGCGCAGCGGACGCCCTTTCCAGACTGCATATTTATGCATGCAGTCCATAGCCCGGACTGCCTGCTTGGGAAAGTCATATACCGGAACTCCGGCTTCTGCAAAAATTTCTCGGGCCGGTGCGCTGTTCTTGCGTCCCATGAGGCAACAGAAAACAGGCTTGCTGACTTCGCCCATACCTTCAACCACGGCTTTGGCTACCCCGGTCAGGTCCAGATCAACTGTAGGAGCGATAATGACCAGCAGGCTGTTCACCGCCGGATCATGACCGACAATACGCACAGCACGTCCATAGCTAGCAGCATCAGCCTCTCCGAGAAGATCCACCGGATTGTACAGCGAAGCATAACCCGGAAGCATGCGCTGTAATTCACCGATGGTGGAAGGTGAAAAAGTAGGCATACGCATAACTGATTCACCGCAGGCATCAGCAGCGAGAATACCGGGTCCTCCCGCATTGGTTACAATGCCTAAGTTAGGTCCCAGCGGCAATTCCTGAACTGAAAAGGCCTTGGCAAGATTGAAGAGTTCATCCAGCTTCTCCACCCGGATAACACCGGACTGCCGGAAAGCTGCATCGCAGGCCTGATCTGAACCGGCCATGGCCCCGGTATGGGATGATGCCGCCCTTGCCCCGGCGGGAGTGGTTCCGGCCTTCATCATCAATACCGGCTTTTTCATGGAGACTTTAGCTGCCTGCTCCATGAACTCCCGGCCATCCTCAATATTTTCCACATATCCGAGAATCACTCTGGTATCGGGGTCATTGCCCAGATATTCAAGCATGGAGGCTTCGTTGATCACAGCCTTGTTGCCAAGACTGATAAATTTAGAAAAACCGACTTTTGAACCGAGAGCCCAGTCAAGTACAGCAACGCAAAGTGCGCCGGACTGCGAAAAGAATCCCATACTGCCGGGCAGAGGGCTGCCCGTGGCAAAGGAAGCATTGACCCCGCCTCTGGAATTAATCACCCCAAGACAGTTGGGACCGAGTACATTTACGCCGTTTTTCTTTGCCAGCTCCGCAATTTCCACTTCAAGAAGCCAGCCCTCATGATCGACTTCCTTGAACCCTGCGGAAATAATCACCACAGAGCCGACTCCCAGCTCTAATAATTCGCGGAAAGCACCAAGGACAAAATCTCGCGGAACCGCAATAACAGCGAGGTCCACGGGAGCACCGATTTCAGAAATACTCTTGCACGCATCAAGACCGCAGATACTTCCGCCTCGCGGATTTACCGGGTAAAGATGACCGGCATACCCGGCATCCAACAGGTTGGACAGGATGGTATTTCCTATTTTCCCGGAAACAGATGAAGCACCTACAACGGCGATCGATGACGGAGTGAACAGACTATCCAAACTATCTCCCGACTTTTCCCCGAATATGAAAGGGGAAACGGTTATTTCGCAATCAATAAAAATCGTAAAAAAATTGTAACATGAAAATATGATCTCAACAGATTTTTTCTGCTATCAGCCTCAGAACAGTTAAACATAATCCGAGTATGGCAATGAAGGCAAGCGACTAAACCATGCTATAAAAAATATATTTTCCAATTGTTAACTATCCGCAAACAAGGCTAACGGTCAAACTATTCCCGCTATAAACACTCCATTTATATGATAATTTATCTCAAGACATTCTGCTTCCCAATACAAACATCTTAACAAGCCGGGATATTGCGCTTTTGTCTTGTTTAATGGTATGCGTGGTTCAAGGTCGGGATTATAAAATATAAATATCGTATTAATGATACGATTAATGCTGTCATTTTGAGGTGGGTCAGCTATGAATGCTATGAATGACTCTAAATTAATTGAAGAAAGCTTCTGTTCCATTACCGAGGCCATCTTCAAACTGCTTCCCAAGAACAATCTTCCGTTCAGCCTGTACAGAATGAACTCCTCCAATGGCAGGTTCACTCCCATTACAATACCGGGAAAAGCCATTGTTTCCGCAGACAAACAGGCCATCACCGAAGATTGCGACCGTGGTTTGATATTTATCAAATTCACTGACATAAATTCATGCAGACCTTATTTTATATCTCATCTCCCCACGGTTATCTGCGATATTTCCCACTCCATCCCCGAACAGGAACTGGCTGCCCTGCTTCTGGAAGGTTTAAAAGAAAGTGCCGATAAAATTTATTCAGACTCAATAAAATTACACTTCAGTGCATTTCAGGATACCCTCACTTCCGTAGGGGAACTTTTACATGAAAACCCCGAACTACTATGGTTAATGATTCCAATGCTGGACTCAAACCATTCACTGGTCAACAAATCCCTCTCCAACGGTATTATCGGAGCAGCCCTGCTTCTGCATGCACGGGAAGTAAAGCCGGATGTTAAAATTTTCATTGATGCTCTTTTTGCACTTTTTCTGTGTGACATAGGACTATGCAGCCTGCCGGAATTCGTTCTCGGCAAAGAATTCTGCCTCTCACTGGATGAGCAAAAACGAATCCGTCAGCACCCGATCGGCTCAGTGGAAGTGCTGAGCATAACCAGCAGTATGAGCAAGACATCACTACGCGCAATTCTCGAACACCACGAACGCATGGACGGTTCCGGGTATCCGAGGGGAGTAACCAACGAAAACCTCTCGTGGCTGGGCAAGCTTTGCGGGGCGGTTGATTCATACGTGGCTATGACCATGGGTCGTCCGGGAAAGAAAAGCATGCCCACCGTCAAAGCCCTGAAAATTCTCTACAGTGAATCCACCCAATACGACCCGAATATAATTTATGCATTGGAAAAAGTAACCTATCGCGACGGATAATGAATATCGAATCGACATCTCAAAAAAAATTAATGCCTTGGGCCGTATGGGGTATTGCCACCCTGTACTTTTTCTACGACTACATGCAGCAGGTTGCACCCGGCTCAATGGTCAAAGACCTTTCCGCGCACTTTAATGTGGGCGCAGCCAGCATGGGCTTCATCGCTTCAGTGTATTTTTATTCCTATGCCCTGATGCAGATTCCCATCGGGATGATGGCCGACCGTTTCGGTCCCCACCGTCCGCTGGCAATAGCCGCCCTGATTTCATGCTCTGCCGGAGCCTTGTTCACCTTTACCTCCACCCCGGCGGAAGCCATAGGAGTCAGGATAATCCTCGGGGCCGCAACGGGATTCTCTTTTGTCTCCTGCCTCAAACTGGTGGACAATTGGTTCCCGCCGGCAAAATTCGCAACCATGGTCGGCCTGACCAACATCATCGGTATGTCCGGTGCGGTGATGGGCGAAGCTCCGCTTACCGAAGCTGTTACCCGCTTCGGCTGGGAAAACACCCTGCTCGGCATTGCCGGATTCGGCGCACTCATTGCCCTGCTGGTCATTTTTCTGATTAAAGACCGCCCGGAGAATGAACAAAAACAAAACACTCCCGAGGAAGAGACTCCTGCAACATTCCCGGTATTAGTCGAAATTCTCAAAACCCCTTCCGCATGGCTTAACGCTGGTTACGCCGCTACCATCAATATGGTCTACACCGGATTCGGTGCTCTCTGGGGAACTGTCTTTATTTCCAAGCTCTACAATATCTCTACCACCGATGCGGCCTTCATGGTCTCTATGATTTTCGTGGGGGCGATTCCGGGCAGCTTCTTTTTCGGCTGGTTTTCCGACCGTATCGGCAAAAGGGGAATCCCTATGATAATTGCCTCCGGCGGAGGTCTGCTGTGCATGGCAAGTGTGGTTTATCTCCCCCACGTTCCCTATTCGATGATGTTCGGCCTTATGCTCCTGCTCGGCTTCTGCTGCGCCGGAAACGTAGTGGCCTACGCTTTCGGCAACGACATCAGCCCCAAAGGGGCGGACGGAATTTCACTGGGATTCGTAAACACTTTCCTCATTGGCGGAAGTGCCCTTGCCCAGCCGCTCATCGGCTGGCTGCTGGAACACGGTTCCACCAGCATCAAGGATCTAAGCATCATAGAATTCCGCTACAGCCTGAGTGTTCTGGTTATAGCCAAGGCTTTTGCCCTTGCCGCAGCACTGGTCGTCCATAAGTTGAGACCGGATGAATAACGCTCCACTCACACGACAATTTAAACCCCGCCTCAGATAAGTCTAAGGCGGGGTTTTATTTAGTAATCTTCAGGTTTATGTTTGCATTGGGTCACCGGCACATGCTCGGTAATTCCGTCTGCATGCAGATTTTCATCTGCAAGACGGAAAATCTTACGCATCAGCAAACGTATATCCTCAAAGATCAGATAAAACGCCGGGACCAGCAGCAAGGTGATGCCGGTGGCAAAGAGAATACCGAACCCGAGGGATACCGCCATGGGAATCAGGAACTTGGCCTGCCTGGAAGTCTCAAGGATCATGGGAGCCAGTCCACCGAATGTGGTCAGGGTGGTTAGCAAAATAGGCCTGAAACGGGCGGTTCCTCCCTCAAGTACAGCATCATAAGCGCAGTGCCCTTTGCGACGCTGGATGTTCACGTAATCGATGAAAACCAACGAGTCGTTGACCACAACCCCGCTAAGTGCCACGATCCCGAACAGACTCATCAAACTCAGGCTATAGCCCAGCAGAGCATGTCCAATTACCGCCCCGACAATACCGAAGGGAATGCAGAACATGACGATAAGCGGCTGGAAATAGCTGCGAAACGGGATTGCCAGCAAAGCATAAATACACATCATCGCCATAAGCAGACCGGAGATAAGGGCTTCAGTACTTTCATTCATATCCGCCTGCTTGCCTTCGAGAGAGTAACCAAGTCCCGGATAATCCGCCTTAAGCTGGGGCATCACATTGGCCACAACGTCAGCTACAATCTGGGATGTTTCCTTACGCGGTTTCACATCCGCCTCCACGGAAACAACTCTGCGACCGTTACGACGGTCAATGGAAGTGTATGCCCGACCATCCTTGATTTTCACAACCTCACGCAACGGCACATCAGCTCCGTCCGGGGTGCGGATCATCAACTCTTCAAAATCATATTTGGATGCCCGTTCCGCTTCGGGCAGACGGACCATAACTTTGATTTCATTGCGTCCGCGCTGCTGGCGCAGGACCTCGGCACCGTAATAGGAAGCGCGGATCTGGTTGGCAACATTGCGCGAAGTCAGCCCCAGACTGCGCCCGGCTGGCAGGAGTTCAAAGTCCAGCTGCCTTTTGCCGGGAGAATACCCGGAATCAATATCCTTAACTTTAGGATACACACTCAGGGCCTGTGCCAGGTCGGCAGAAGCCTTTTTCAACACTTCAATATCGCTATGGCTGAGTTCGATTTCAAGCGAGCTTCCCGAACCGGGACCGCCGCGGTCGGATTCAAACAAAACCGACTCCGCCCCGGCAAGAGGACCAAGTTTCCGCCGCCATTGCTGCACAAATTCCTCGGTATGAATTGGCCTTGTGTCCGCATCGGTAAGAAAAACCTGTACCTTGAAGACATGGCTGCCGCTGGTTGAACGCCTGCCTGAACCACCAATCTTTGCATAAATCCCTTCCACCAACTGATCACCGCCATTTTCAGCAGCTACCTCTTCAGCAACAGAAACAGCTCTCGCCATAACCTTCTGGGTAACTTCCTTGGCTGTGCCGTAAGGAAGGTCTACGGTCAAATAGGCATAATTGGATTCAATTTTCGGAAACATGGTGAATCCCAATCTGCCACTTTTAATATAAGCAAAAGCAATAATCAGGCAGGCCATACCGAGAGCCACGGTAAGATAACGAAGAGTTACCGCCCGATCCAGAAACGGCCTGTATATATTATGTACAAAGCGGAGCA
Source organism: Desulfovibrio sp. JC022 (assembly GCF_010470665.1). NCBI lineage: Bacteria > Pseudomonadati > Thermodesulfobacteriota > Desulfovibrionia > Desulfovibrionales > Desulfovibrionaceae > Desulfovibrio > Desulfovibrio sp. JC022. Next base: position 13,657 of record NZ_VOPZ01000005.1, read on the forward strand.
AACCATTGGAAACCTTCTGCTGATAATGCATGATAAACGACATGAGCTTGCCGGGCTTGCGCTCACTACCGTGTCCGAGGTGAGCGGGAAGCACAAAAAGAGATTCCACCAGCGATATAAAAAAGACGCTTACTACCACCAACGGGATAACCTTAAAGATCTTACCCATTACGCCGGGCACAAAAAACATGGGCATAAAAGCCACAATGTTGGTCAAGATACTGAAGGTCACCGGCATAGCAATACGCTTGGCCCCTTCGCAGGCAGCATCAATCCAACTCATACCCTGTTGGCGCATGGAATAAACATTTTCACCGACCACAATGGCATCATCCACAACAATACCAAGTGAAATGATGAAAGCAAACATGGATATCATGTTGATACTCGCACCTGCCGGGGCAAGGATGAGCATGCCCCCCAGAAAGGAAATGGGAATTCCCATGGAAACCCAAAAAGCCAGCCGTGGCTCAAGAAACAGGGCCAGAAAAATAAAGACCAGACCAAGGCCCATGTATGCATTCTTCAGCAACAGATCCATACGTTCACGATAAACATCGGACATATCGTTACGTACACTGACATGCACCCCGGCAGGAAGGCTGCGGTTAAAAATCTCCAGCTGTGCATGTACGGCATCAGAAACCCCGATAGGGGTCTGATCACCAATACGGAAAACATCCACTCTCACTGCGGGCTTGCCGTCAAAGGTGGTAATGATATCCTCATTCTGAAAATCTTCCTTGACCACAGCAATGTCTTCCAGCAACACCTGCGTGCCGTCATCACCCGTAACAATAGGAACCCGCGCGAATTCACGGGCATAATCCCGGCGTTCCTTGAAACGGACCAGAATTTCTCCGCCCTCGGTCTTGATACCTCCGCCGGGAAGCTCCACGGAAGTTTTTGCCAGAGCATCCGCCACTTCGGTAAGAGTCAAACCATAAGCACGCAATTTGTCTTGCGGAATCTCAATTGAAATCTGTAAGCCGCTGACCTCAGTCAATTCTACCTGCGTAATACCGGGATCACCGATCAACTCCTCGCGTAATTGTTCCGCCACTTTGCGCAGGGCCAACTGGTCAGTATCACCATAAACCATCAGCGAAAGTACGCTGCGCTTATGTGAAGAAACACTGATTACCGGGTCCTCGGCTTCTTCGGGAAATGAGGTGATCCGATCCACCTCGCTTTTAATATCATCATTGAGTTTTTGCAGGTCGTAACCTTCAATAGCTTCAGCAACAACTATCCCGCTGCCTTCTGCCGCAGTACAAGCTACTTCCTTAACCCCATCGACACCGATAACGGCTTCCTCAATAGCCAGAACAATACCCTGCTCCACCTCTTCGGGGCTGGCACCGCTATAGGCAACACTGATTGTAACCGAATCCGTAGTGAATTCCGGAAAGACCTCCTGCTTGATATTAAATCCCATGACCAGTCCGCCGACCAGAAGGACAATCATCAGCAGGTTGGATGCAACCGGGTTCCCGGCCATCCATGAAATAGGCCCTGTTTTTTTATTCTGATCAGCCATTGCTGTTCACCTTCTTGGATTTGGAGCCTTTCACTTTCTGGTTCAGGGAACCGGAACCGTTCTCGCGCAGCTTCATGTTCGGCAGGGGAGCGGAAATATCAGTGACAACCAACTTTTCGCCGGAAGCAACACCTTCATCCAGATAAATGTAATCCTGATCACGCCAGACCGGATCAACACTCCTGATTTCCAACAGACTCCCTTCTTTCAGCACCCAGACGGTGTTGTTGTCGCGGAAAGCTGTACGTGGGATGGCTATAACTTCTTCAAGTTTACCGGAATCAATATCGACATTCACGTAGCTGCCCAGCAATAGGGGACGAGCTTCTCCACCCTTAAGATTTAAGGGGTCTTTCACAGAAACAATTATGCGAGCCATACGACCTTTGGATTCAAGTGAAGGCAAAAGACGAAGCACTTCTCCGTCCCGCACAACGGCAGTCTTACCACTGCCCATGGTTACACGGGCTTTGGAACCCTTGAAATTGTTTTTCGCAGAAGGAATATTCACACTACCCAGACGGTCCACCGGAACGGATACAATTACCCAAAATTCTTCAGTTCCCACCAAAGAAGCAATGGTTTCATTAAGACTGAGATGCGCACCGAGATCGGCACTTTTGCTGACCACCATACAGGCGAACGGAGCTTTCACGCGGGTTCGTCCGAGATCGATACGGGCCTGCTTCAACTTGGCCTGAGCAGAAGAAAGATCGGCCTGAGCCTTCTGCAAATGAGGTTTACGCAGGGCAAGTTCAGCTTCCTGAGTGGTGCCGCCGGAAGATTTCTTCAGCAGACTCCACTCACGCCCGGCCACCCGCTGCTGCCCGCTTTCAAGCTTGAGATTGTACTGTGCCTCGGTAACCACTGCCTGCTGCTGCTTCACCGCCAGTTCATAATCAACGGGATCAATGCGCAGAACTTCCGCGCCTTTTTCAAAATATCCACCGGGAATAAAAGAATCACTGACAGAAATGACCCGACCGGAAACCTGTGGCTCAAGATTAATCTCCCGCGCAGCTTCAACAGTTCCCATAACCTGAGTCCAGACCTGATAATCCTGAACTTTAATTACATCCACATTGACCAACGGAGCAGAGACCACCGGAGCCTTCTTTTTCGCCACCGGCTTAGTGGCGATAAGAGCCTTGGCCCCGACCACTGCCGCAGCGATAATCAGTAAAGGAAGAAGTCCCTTCAGACCGATCTGCTTCATGTAATAAAATATTTTTTTAGCCATATCTAAATTCCCTCCTGTGCAGGAACGGGTTGTTTTTCAAGTTTTTCAGCAGCGGCAACTGCGGTTTCATCATCAGCTTCGGGCTTAAGCTCGGCACCGTCTTCAAGGCTGTTTGTCCATGAACCGCCAAGAGCGCGGTACAGGGAGACCCGGTAGCCGAGCAGGTCGGCCTCGTCCTGAGCAATGTTGATCTCAAGGTCATGCACGCTGACCAGAGCGCTAAGCACCGGCAGGTAATCTTCCAGCCCCTGCAAATAACGAGAGCCGGCTTCATCAAGATTGAGCTTTGCGGCTTCAAGCTGTTTCTTGCGCGCAGAAATATATTCATGCTGCCATTTCTCCTGCACCAGAGAATCCTGAACTTCCTTGAACGCGGTGTAGACCGTATCCTTATAGTTCAGCATGCGCTCATCAACCACGGCCCTTGTACGCTCGACCTCGGCCTTGCGCTTATAGCCGTCAAAAATAGGCCCGGTGATGGACGATGTCAGGGTAGTCAGCCAGCCGGAAAAGATATTGGCAAGCTGGGCACTGGAAAGCATGGCCTCAGCTGAAAGAGTCATGGATGGCAGACGGTCAGCACGGGCGGCACTTACGGCCCAATCCGATGATTGCAGTTTCAAACCTGCTGCGCGCACATCAGGACGCATGGACAGCAGATCAAGAGGAATACCCAATCCCGGTAGATTGGGAAGATGCGGAAAATCAGCAGTAGCTATATCAAGAGTTCCGGCAGGACGGCCCAGCAGATAGGCAAGCTCATGTAACTTAAGCTGTTCCTGCGATTCCACCGGAGGAATCAATGCTCTGGTGCGGGCAGTGGTTTCCCGCTGCTGAAAAACATCAAGGGCCGTGGCAAGGGAGTTGCGAAACCGCAGTTCGATCAATTCAAGATAAGTTTCATTACTTTCCAGCTGTTTCCCGTAGATAGCTTTCTTCTTGCGCTGCAACTGGATCTCCAGCCAGCGTTTGACCACTTCGGAAGCAACGGTCATGGCTGCGGAATTCACCTCTTCGCGGGAAGCAAGATAATCAAGCTCTCCGGAAGCGGAATTGGCCTCAATCTTACCCCAGAGGTCCAGTTCATATGATGCGGCAAGCCCCAGTTTATGGGTATCGGTGGAGGTCGATCCCTTGGAACCTTCAGTACCGTCATTACCTGAACGGGAGTTGGTGTAAGTCCCTTTACCGTCCAGTTTGGGATAAAGATCGGCCCGCGATTTCACGGCAGTGGCCCGGAGCTGACGAAGCTTGGCCCAAGCTACACGCACATCGAAATTAGCTTGCAGGGCTTCCTCCACCAAACGGTTAAGTTCTTCATTATGAAAGCTTTCCCACCACTTCCCCGGATCACGCGCTTCGTTGGAATAAAGTTCATATTGCGGAGGAACTCCCAATGTCAGATTAGGACGCGGGTCCGGCCTGAACGGAGAGCATGCTGAAAAGCCGAACACGGCCAGCATACAGATCGCAGCTAATTTCAATTTGGATGATGACATATTTTACTTCCTATTTTCATTCCAGACAGCTGTCCGGTTGCTTTCCATTTTTAATTCTAATACCTGCAAGGAGGCAAAAGAGTATTAGTTTGATGCTAAAAGTTGTAAACAAATGTAAAAATCGATCATCCGCCCTTCCACCAAACGGGCAGGATTGCTAATCTGAAAAAATGGAACAACAATATCCCGTACTCATAGTTGATGATGATGCAAAGCTCAGAGACCTGCTGACCCAGTACCTTGAAGGATACGGCTATAAGGTCAGCACTCTGCCTTCCGGGGAAGGTATCATCGAAGAAGTCAAAAACTCTTCCCCGGCAATCGTCATTCTCGATATCATGATGCCCGGCAAGGACGGCCTTGAAGTTCTGCGCGAACTGCGCCCCCATTCCAATGTCCCGGTAATCATGCTCACTGCCAAAGGTGAGGACACTGACCGCATTGTCGGCCTTGAACTCGGTGCGGATGACTATATATCCAAGCCCTTCAATCCCCGCGAATTGCTGGCCCGTATCAAGGCTGTGCTGCGCCGGGCACAGGAACCGGACCGAACCGCGACACAGAATTCAGGGCAGATCAAAGTAGCCGGAGTAGTTCTGCATCTGGCGCACCAGAAACTGGAAATCGAAGGCGAATCCGTGGAGCTTTCCTCCACTGAATTCAAACTGTTCAAGGCATTAATGGATAACCCGGGCCAGCCCATGACCCGCGACGACCTGATGACCTCTGTATGGGGCAAGGATTTCAACGCCTTTGACCGCAGTATTGATGTACATATCAGCAAACTACGCGCACTTCTAAAGCCTTACCCGGACCATGAATCCCGCATCAAAACCGTCTGGGGAACCGGATACATGTTTGTGAGCGAATAATGAAAATCAGCCGTATTTACCTGAAATTTTTTCTATCCTTCATGCTGGTGCTGATTGTCTCGGAACTGGCAATCTTCGGCCTGTTGCACATGTCATGGGAACAAAGCCCGCGCGTAAACCACATGGAACGCCAGATTTTCACAGTAAAAGACCTTGCAGAAATGGAACTGGGTACAGCGCACTTATCTCCCGAATATGAAAGAAAAATACTTACCCCCCTCCTGAAGACTCTGGGAAACTCATTGCAGGCTGATATCTGGATTACCGGTCCTTATGGAGAAATAGTAGCTTCGTCGGGCTCAATGATCCCTGATATGTCAAAATTTAAGCAGGGAGAAACCGCCAAAACTAAAAGCGGGGCATACGTATATAAAAAACGTAATGACGGCATGAAAAGCGTATATGGAGTTTATACCGCCCAATTACCTGTGGGCTACCCCTTTACCTACCATCTCTTCCACTCATTTCGTAAGTTTGACGAAGAAATCTGGTTCATGCGCGCACAGATAGTGCTGACCATAATTGCCGCAATTTTCCTTATTCCTGTCTCAAGACGTGTAATCCGCCCACTTAGAAAACTGACTGCCTCAGCATCCAGAATGGGAAAAGGAGACCTCAAGCAACGAGTTGAAATTAAAGGTAAAGATGAAGTTGCCGAACTGGGACAGGCCTTTAACAACATGGCTGAAGGGCTGGAAAAAATGGTAAAGTCAAGCCGGGAGCTGACTGCCAATGTTTCCCATGAGCTACGCAGTCCGCTGGCAAGAATGCGTATCTCCCTTGAAATGCTCAAAGAACGTATTGAAGACGGAAATACTTCCGGATGTGACAATTTCATTAACGGCATGCAATCTGAAATCACCCACATGGATAAACTCATCGGCAGGATCATTGAATTCTCCAAGCTGGATATGCAGAAACGTCCCGCACTGAATGAAACTGCCGACCTGAAAGGATTGATTGTCGATCTGCTGGAGCAATACAAATATATTGCAGACCGTAACAATCTCAACGTAACAACCGAACTTGCAGAGCTGAAACTTCCCAATTGCAACCGCAATGGAATCCGCATCATTATGGACAACATTCTGGGCAATGCTTTCAAATATACTGACCCAGAAGGCACAATCTCCGTTGATCTGGATGAAGATGGTGACAACGTATGCATCACTGTGACCAATACACACGCACCGTTACTGGAAGAAGATCTTGAAGAAATATTCAATCCGTTTCATCGCCTGAAGGCACAGGAAATTCCCGGATCAGGGTTAGGCCTTGCCGCTGCCAGAAAGTTGGTCCGCATTCATGGTGGAACTATTAAAGCTGAAAACAGCGCGCAGGGATTCAAAATTATAATGACTATCCCCACAAAACAAGTTTAACGGATAGAAAAAAGAAGGTTTTGATGAGTATCACCCTGAGTTTCGAACTGGAAAATATCGACTGGCCCCAAATAGCTGAAATATTCGAAAAAGCCCCTCTCGGCACCCGTGATCCTGAAAAACTGGCCCGAGCCGCAGCCAACAGCGAACTGGTCTGTTTTGCCAAGGACGGCGGCGAATTCATCGGCTTTGCCCGCGCTATCACTGACGGTGTATTTCAAGCAGTAATCTACGACCTCTGCATCCTCCCGGAATACCAATCCCACGGGCTCGGCAAGAAAATCATGACCGCCATGATGGAAAGGTTAGAATCAATCAACATTATCCTCTTTGCCGTACCGGACAAAGAAGGATTTTATGAAAAACTCGGTTTCAAACCCATGCTCACGGCCATGGGTTGTTTCAAAGATGAAGAAGGAATGATTGAGCGGGGGTATTTGGAGGGGTAGGAGTTAACATTACTCGAGTTAGAATTCGTTTATAAAGTCAAATTTATCCAAAAAATGGAACGAGACACGATTTCTCGTTCCATTTTTTGTTTTTTTTCCATATATTGACTTTGTCAATGTGAGATTTTCACCCAAAACACACCATGGGATTAAATATGCTTTTAGAATTCAGTGTCGCCAATTTCCGGTCAATCGGGGAAGAGCAGACTTTATATATGCAGCCCGCCTTTAAGAGTAAGGATGAGGATCACAATATCCTTGAAACAGGTATTAGGCGTGAACCGCAGGCTTTGCCTGTTGTGGCTATTTTGGGGGCTAATGCTTCGGGGAAGTCTAATATTTTGAAGGCACTTGACACATTACGACAAATCATTTCCATCTCTGCAAACAGAACTAAAAATGATAACTACTCAGATTACTCTTTTAAACTCAATCCTGACTACTCCCAAAAACCAACTATTTTCAAAATTAAATTCTTATCTTTTGGGAAGATATACACATACCATATAGAAATTACCCCTGAAGCAATCACTAAAGAAAATTTAACCGTTGTTAGCTCCGCAAAGGGTTCCAGAATTAAGACATTAATTAAGAGAGAAGGACAAAAAACAGAATTTCACAAATCCATATATCATAAAAAATCTTTTTTAGACTTGTGGTCAGCAGACTTGAACAAACAACAAACAGCGTTAGCATACTTATCTAATAAAGGTGAGGTAGATACTCTAGAGTCAGTTGTAGAATGGTTCTCTATAACAGGGTTAATCTCTCCTGATGCTAGAGCACATCTAGTCACAGCTAATACTATTATGCGACAAAATGAAAAAAAAGACCCAATACTAAAATATCTTCAAAATGCTGACTTCAATATTTGCGATATAAAAATAACAAAAGGAAACACAGCAAAAGAAGACTTAACTGAGAAACAACGTGAACTGCTACAAGTAACAAATGGAAGATTTCACCCTGATTTAAAAACACACTTTGCTCACACAGACACAGAAGGAAAGATTATATACCTAAGTCTTGAAAAAGATGAATCCAACGGAACTAAAACATACTTTGCCTTAGCAAGCCTTATACTTTCAGCGCTACAAATTGGTGCTACTATGTGGATTGACGAATTAGATTTATCCCTACATCCCTATCTAATTCGAAGAATTATTCAACTTTTTACAAACAAAGAAACAAACCCCAAAGGAGCTCAATTAATCTTCACAACTCACGACGTAACCGTCATGGATAAATCACTACTCCGCCCAGATGAAATTTATTTCACGGAGAAAGACAAAGAGACCTTCGAGACTAAGCTTTACAGCTTATCCGAATTCAAAGGGATGGGGAGTGTTTCTAAAAACGACCGAGGGGAAAAACTATATAAAGATTATCTGAATGGACGATTTGGAGCAGTGCCAGATGTAGACTGGGAGGGAGGCATTTAATGGCCCGCCCTAAAAGACCATCCAAATCCCTGCGCCGTAAAAAAGTTAATGTCCTGCTGGTTTGTGACGGACAAACTGAGCAGAACTACGCCAAGTTTGTTCTCAACGAGTGCCTTTCATCTAAGAACAATCCCGTAGTAATCACACCTAAAACATTCACACTTGTAGATCAGGCTCTACGCTATATGGACCGCGACCCGAAAGATTTCGACGCGGTCCTTTTCTTACGCGACCTTGAAAACGATCAACTTTCGCAAACACAAATCAACAATTTAAAAGCTGAACTGGAGCAAATAACCAAACTCGGCAAAAAGAAAAAAGAAAAAAGGAAGTGGGCTGTTTTCTATAATTATCCGGCAATAGAAATCTGGTACGCACTGCACTTTTGCGACAAAATCAATGCCTGTAGAAATGCTGGTGACTCTGAACGACAATTAAAAGCAGTCTTTTCCGCTTATGAAAAACCAATGCCACGCAATAAAAAAGAAGCTGAAGTGTTCTGCATAAACATGGATGATGCTATCAAGCGTAGCAAAAGTTTAAATATTACTGCCGCCCTCCCCTACGCCAACCAACTAAAATCCCACAAACCACTAACAAACCCTATGACCGAAATGCCCGAACTCATAGAGTTCATCAAAAAGGTCAAACCGATCTCATAAAAATTTCCACAAAGAAACTCCCGCCAGCCAAAGCCAGCGGGAGTTCGCTACTCAATCTAATAAATTCCAATCAATACTATTTCTTCCAAACCTTCATAAACTCAGCACTACTCTTGCCGGAATCAATGTGCTTGATAAGTGCGGAGCCGAAGACCGCCGCATCGACCAGCCCTTCGATTTCCTTAAGCTGCGAAGGCTCTTTGAGACCGAAGCCGAGAGCCACCGGAATATCAAAGACTTCCTGCGCCTTGGCGAGGCCGGTCTTGACTTCTTCGGGCAGGGAAACGGTGCCTCCGGTGGTACCAAGAACTGAGACGTAGTAGCAGAAACCGTTGCCGCCCTTGGAGTAGAGAGCCATGCGTTCGGGTTCGGTATTGAGGCCTACCAGCGGGATGAGCGCGATGTCATGTTTGGCGAGTAGATCGCGGAATTCCACACCTTCCTCAAAAGGCAGGTCGGCTATGATCAGACCGTTAACCCCGGCAGCCTGTGCATCCTTGGCAAACTTTTCCAGCCCGTATTGCAGCACCGGATTGTAGTAGCCCATGAGCAGCACCCCGGCATCAATCTTGGCGCGGTGCTCGGAAAGTCCGGCCAGAATCCATTTCAGATTGATGCCGTCATCAAGGCACTTGAGAGAAGCGGCCTCGACCACCGGACCGTCTGCCACGGGATCGGAAAACGGCATGCCTATTTCAATTACATCCGCACCGTTCTCGTCCAGTTCAAGGATTTCTTTCCAGAACTGCTCGCGGTTAGGATATCCACCGGGCAGGAACGGAATCAGTCCGATGCGCCCTTCAGCTTTAGCTTCATTAATTTTATCTGCAAGTTTGGTAATACTCATTTTATATTTCCCCTTATTGACCATGTTCGGCGAGATAATCTTCAAGAATACCCATGTCCTTGTCGCCGCGACCGGACAGGTTGACTATGACGTTTGCATCTTTGGGAATGGAATCCCGGTTCTCCAGCACCCATGCCACGGCGTGGGAACTTTCCAGCGCGGGCAGAATGCCTTCCTTGCGGCAAAGCATCTGAAATGCATTAAGTGCCTGATGATCATTAACCGTGCCGTACTGGGCGCGACCGGATGCGTGCAGATGCACATGCTCAGGACCTACGCCGGGATAATCAAGACCGGGGGCAATTGAATGTGACGGCAGGATCTGCCCTTCTTCGGTCTGGAGCAGCAGGGTGTTCATGCCGTGCAACACACCGGGGGTTCCCAGATTGATAGGTGCGGAGTTGGTGCAACCCGGTTCCCCGGTTCCCGCAGCCTCAACGCCCACAATCTTGACTGATTCTTCCTGCACAAATTCATGGAACATGCCGATGGCATTGGAGCCGCCGCCCACGCAGGCTACTACCATATAAGGAAGCTCGCCTGTTTTTTCCTTGAACTGGGCCTTGGCTTCACGACCGATAACAGCCTGAAATTCACGCACCAGCAGCGGGAAAGGATGCGGTCCCGCAGCAGTGCCGAAGCAGTAATGAGTGGTCTGCTGCGCTGCAATCCATTTACGCAGGGCGGCGTTAATAGCGTCCTTGAGAGTCTGTGTGCCGGATTCAACAGGCACACACTTGGCACCGAGAAGTTCCATACGCCGAACGTTATGAGACTGACGTTTCACATCCAATGCGCCCATATAAATTTCACAGTCCAGATCGAGCAGCGCGGCTGCGGTTGCAGTCGCCACGCCATGCTGTCCGGCACCTGTTTCGGCCAGCAGCATGGGTTTGCCCATCATTTTTGTCAGCAGGGCCTGCCCCACGGTGTTGTTGACTTTATGCGCTCCGGTATGGGCGAGATCTTCACGTTTGAGCCAGAGGTTAAAGCCCAGATCACGGGAGATATTTGCGCAATGGGTAAGCGCGGTGGGACGGCCCACGAAATCCTGCAAAAGGCGGGCGAACTCCTGCTGGAATTCAGCGGATTTCATGATCTTTTCCATGGCCTCTTCAAGCTCAAGCAGCGGCGGCATGAGCAGTTCAGGTACAAACTGTCCGCCGAAATCTCCAAAATATCCTCTTTTCATAATCTTATCCTTATTTTATATGCCTTCGGCGACCCTGCCGGGGGCCTTAAACCCTTTTGAAAAAGGGTTTAAGAATCCCAAAACTTTTTATTAGGCTTCGCCGTGTTATGTGGCAATTTATTTCTAACGATTCATGACCGCAAAAGCCGCGCCCAGTTTATTTTTATCTTTTTTACCCGGCTCTGATTCCACTCCGGAATTCAGATCAACACCGTTCGGTTTTGCTGTGCTCAAGGCATCTGACAGATTCTCTGCGGAAAGCCCTCCAGCCAAAAGCCATGGAACCGGGATGGTTACATCTTTAAAAACATTAAATGCCATTGCTACCCCATGTCCGCCGCCGGATTTACCGGCATCAAAGAGCATGTAGGCGCAGTGGGGAGCGAAGCGGTCGATATCCGCCTGAAGTTCTTTCAGCGACTCATATTTCTGCGGCCAAAGCACTTTAATTACCCGCTCTTTGCCCACGGCCTTGCAGAATTCTTCATTCTGACCGCCATGCAGTTGCGCAAAATCAAGATTACCGTTTTTTAAGATTTCGATCACTTCCGCTACGCTTTGCTTGACGAACACGCCTACTTTTTTTGCACCCTCAGTTTTGATGGAACGAGCAAAGTCTGCGCCCACATTGCGCGGGCTGGACGGATGGAAAATGAATCCGAGAAAATTTGCACCCAACTCTTCACACATGGCTGCATCTTTTACGGATGTCATTCCGCAAACCTTAACCAGCAAACTCATGAACGACCTCCCTTAACCAGGGCGGCAAGCTTGGCCTGCGGGTCCGGGCTGGACATAATTGATGTGCCGATGAGCACAGTATCATAACCCAGTTCATTCATCTGTGCGCAGTCCTCAGGCTCACTGATTCCGCTGGCACAGATCCATATTTCGCCCTCTTCCTTGAGCTTAATGAACTCAATGGAACGATTCATGTCGATGCTAAGGTTATCGAGATCGCGGTTGTTAATCTGAATAATCCGCGCCCCGGCCTGCTTGGCCCGTTTGAGATCTATATCATCAAAAGCTTCCACCACCGCATCCAAGCCAGCAGCATGGGTTTGCTCAATCATCTCCTTGAGATAACCGTCATCCTCGAACATGCGTACAATGATCAGCAGTGCCGACGCCGGGGTAGCCAAAGTCTGCTCAATCTGCATCAGGTCGGTAAGGAAATCCTTGCGCAGCATGGGCAATCCGCTCGGTTTAATCTCATCAAGATAGCTCAAATTACCCTTGAAGTACTCCTCTTCGGTAAGAACGGAAATAGCCGAAGCACCTCCGGCAGCGTACATCTTGGCAACATCTGCCGCGCTCAGCCCAAGGTTGATGTCACCCTTGGACGGGGAAGCACGCTTGTACTCGGCAATGACTTTCAGCCCGTTTTCATCGCGGCGGATGGCATTAGCAAAGGAAAGTCGCTCGCCCGCATAAAGGGTAAACATTTTCCCTCCGGCCTGCGTCTGAGCCTTCATACGGGCGAGCATATCGAGTTCTGCCTGTTTTGCTTTTCTGAATTTATCAAGCATGGCCTAGCATTCCTTGTCCACGCCTTTGGCGACCTTGGCTTTGGCTTTTTCCATGCCCTCAGCAAGGGAAACACCATCCAGAATTGATATGGCTGCGCCAAGATTCAGGGCCACCATATCGAGCATGGCCTGCGGGGCGGTGCCTTTCAGCACTTTCCGAATAGCCGCCAATGCGTCGGGACGATCTTTAACCGCCACATCTTCGGGTTTGGCTGTTGCAAATCCGTAAGCAGCGGGATCAATCTGTACTTCAGTCAGTTTGCCGCCTTCAACCAGAATGGCTTCGTTCACGCCGAACGGGGTAAGCTCGTCAAAATTACCCGCACCGTGAATAACATAAGCTTTTTCCACATTGGTCAGTACCAGCACTTCAGCCATAAGCCGCAGAATCTCCGGCCTGCCCACGCCCAGAATCTGGTGGGTGGGACGAGCGGGGTTCAGCAGGGGGCCCATGAGGTTAAACAGGGTCGGAATTCCCAATTCTTTACGGATCGGAGCAATTTTTCCAAAGGCCGAGTGGTAATTGGGGGCAAACATGAACACAAACTTGTCTCGCAGCAACACATCGCGGGCTTCATTCACTGTAGTGCCCAGCGAAACACCCAGATCTTCCAGCACGTCAGCACTCCCGCAAGAAGAAGAAACCGCCCTATTGCCATGTTTGGTAACCAGATAACCCATATCGGCCAGATAAATAGCTACAGCGGTTGAACAGTTAAAACTATTGGAGCCATCGCCGCCTGTGCCGCAAGTATCAATGCACGAACTATTAATGCCTTTAATCAACTTGGCTTCACGCAGGGCCGCGCGTACGCCCGCAGCAACTTCAACAGCGGTCTCACCTTTGGTTCGCAGTCCCATGAGCAGTGCTCCGGCCTGCGCGTTAGTCATGTCGCCGGAAAAAAGTTCTTCGAAAACCGCATCAGCCTGCTCAGTGGTCAAGTCCTGACCAGACGACAGAGCGGTCAGGGCTTCGCTTATAATCTGTGACATTTTTTTATCCTTCTATATATAATGATAGAGTTTAAATCTTTCCGTCCAGAAAGTTCTTTAAGAGCTTCGGTCCATCCGGGCTGAGGATTGATTCCGGGTGGAACTGCAATCCGGCCCAAGGACGATCTTTGTAACGCAAGCCCATGACTTCATCCTGATCAGTCCATGCGGTAAGTTCCAGCTTGTCCGGTGCTTCATCCACGTTGACTACAAGGGAATGATAACGGCAGACGTTGAACGGATTATCCAGTCCACTGAAAATCCCTTCATTTTTGTGATGAATATCGGAAGTTTTGCCGTGCATGATCCGCCCGGCTCTCACCACTGGTGCTCCGGCAAAATGGCCCAAGGTCTGATGACCGAGGCAAACGCCAAGTACGGGAATTTCCTTGGGCAGCCGGGATAGGAATTCAAGAGAAAGACCTGCGTTTTCCGGGGTACTGGGACCGGGGGAAAGACAGACCCGCTCCAGCTTACCGGACTCGGCCAGTTCGAGGATTTCCTCGCGATCATTGCGCAGCACCAGCGGGTCAGCACCAAGCTGCTGGAAAGCCTGCACCAGATTGAAGGTAAACGAATCAAAATTATCCACGAGTAAAAACATCACCGCCCTCCGACTGCAGAATTTCCTTGAGAACCCTTGCCTTGTTGTTACATTCCTTCCATTCCATTTCAGGATCGGAATCATAAACGATCCCGGCCCCGGCCTGCCAATGGCATTTGCCGTCACGAATCCACATGGAACGGATGGTGATTCCGGTATCAAGGTTCACGGTATCTTTATCCAGACCGATAAAACCGATGCAGCCGCCGTAAGGACCACGCGGAACTTCTTCGATCTCGGAAATGATTTCCATGGCCCGGATTTTCGGGGCCCCGGAAAGGGTTCCCGCCGGGAAGGTCGCCTGAAGCACGTCAATGGCATCGTGGTCATCACGCAAATCAGCTTCCACGTAGGAAGTGATATGCATAACGTGGCTGAAGTATTCAATCTGTTTGAACTTCTCCACCGAGACCGAACCGGGCTTGGCAATGCGTCCAAGATCGTTGCGACCAAGATCAACAAGCATGACGTGTTCGGCAATTTCCTTGGGATCAGCGAGCAACTCTTCAGCAAATTTACGATCCCCGGCAGCATCTTTGCCGCGCGGACGGGTTCCGGCGATGGGCCGAACTTCCAGCCTGCCCTTTTCGCAGCGGGCCATGACTTCTGGAGAGGAACCGAGCAGAATATCTTCACGGCTGAACTTCATGTAAAACATAAACGGAGAGGGGTTGGCCTGTCGCAGCCTGCGGTACAGATCAAAGGAGTTGCCGCTGAAGGGTGCGGAAAAGCGGGTGGAAAGCACCACCTGAATGCACTCTCCCTCAGCAATCAGATCCTTAACTTTATTGACCCCTTCCATATATTTTTCCTTACCCGGAACAGCCACCGGATCACCGACTTCGGTAGGTTCGCAGGTTGCACCGAAAACCGGAGGGGTAAACTCAAGATCAGCATCCTTATCAATAGAAAGAAAACAACAGCTGTGCTTGAGATGGTCAAAAAGAACGACCTTACCCGGCAAAGCCAGACGGACCTCGGCATCTTCAGCGGGAAGCCTGTCTTTCAGTTTCGGTTCCAGCATTCCGGCGATACCGTATCCTAATGTACCGTAAAGACCACGGGTAAAGGGAGGAAGGTCACCAAGCTCAGGCTGAACATTCAGATGCAGGGCTTTCATGACCGCACGCATTCCGTCCAGAAATTCCATGCCTGAATAGGAAGCCAGTCCGGCCAGCCTTGAATCCGCGCATTCCACTGAAAGCTTGCCGTTTACCGGGGCAAGCTTGAGCCTGAAATCCCAGGCGATAAGACTGTAGCGTCCCATCCGTCCGTCAACCTCGGCACTCTCTAATAGAATCCCCGGCGCATCGCCCACCAGCCCAAGGTACAGACTGATCGGGGTCTGCGTATCAGCTGGCAACCATTTGCCGTACTGTGTCAGTTCAATTTTCATATAAGAATCTCCGTTAGATTTTACGCTGAATGCCTCCGGCGGCTCTCCGAGGGCCAAAGAAACTTTTGGAAAAGTTTCTCTGGACTCTTCAAAACTTTTTAATAGGGCTTCGCCGCTTTGAAACGGCATGTATGCGAAGCATAACTAAAACGTTTTGGGATTCTTAAACCCTTTTGGAAAAGGGTTTAAGGCCCCCGGCAGGGTCGCCAAAGGCATTTAGCGTTTATTGTAACTACTCACACCAATTTTTAATATAAAAAAAGCCGCATTCTCTGGGAGAATGCGGCTGATCATCTTTTTCAGATGCACTTCTCCCTAGGTATTGTTGTCACGCCACCACCAAGAAGCACGGTCTGCAAGCAGATCCATGTCACCTGCTGCTGCCAGGGAAAGAAAAGAACGGAACAGACGGGTCGCTTCCTGACTGTACTGGTTGGCGTCAGTAATTGTCCCGAATAGATCGCTATCCTGAGTAACCATCTTGCGCGCGGATTCGAGTCTGCGCTTGAAAGACGGGGTTACGAATTTTTTGATATTGGGAATTTCCCGTGAACAGGCCAGAAATGCGATTGTGGAACTGAAATTCAAGGCCTGAATCATAGCCATGGCTTTGTCGTGTTCCTCAATGGAAGATTCGAATGCACCGAAGTTGAGACGCTCGAAAAAGTCCTTCACTGCCAGCATGGCAGGACGATCTTCTTCACGCTCGGCTACAAGGGCTACGGTGGGTTCGAAATCAGTGGGAATCACCGGGCCGAACAAAGGATGGGTCCCGACCACAGGACCGTCATAAGACCGTGTCATCTGCTGCACCGGGCGGCCTTTCACCGAACCTACATCGGAAAGAATAGCACCCTTTTTCATGTGCGGAATCACGACGGGCAGCACCTCGTCCATGACCGTCACCGGAATGCACAGAATCACCAGATCGGTATCGGGTAGACGGCGGGCCATCTTTTCCTCATCAAGAGGCGTGTCAAAACGGTAGACCATCATTCCCGCTCGTTCGGCAGTAAGCGCGAGGAAACCACCCATCTGTCCACGGGACCCGATGACGGCTACACTATGTATTTTTTCGAACTCGCACTCCATGACTAACAACCATTTCCTTTTTTAACTTTTTCCCATTCATCCCAGAAACCGGGGAAAGATTTTGCTACACATCCCGGTTCTGCGGGAATTGATTCAATGCCCGCCATGGCAAAAATCGCGGTACACATGGCAAGGCGGTGATCATCGTAGGTGGTGAAGACAATGCGTTCGCCCTTCTTGAGAGGTGCCGGGATAATGGTAATGGAATCATCGGTAATCTCGGCCTTTCCGCCCGCGCGCATGACTTCGGCAGCACTTGCTTCGAGACGGTCACATTCCTTGATCCGCAGATGGGCAACATTGGTAATGGTAGTCGGACTGTCAGCAAAAGCTGCAACCACAGCCACAGTAGGCACCAGATCAGGACATTTGCCCATGTCCACTTCTACGCCGTGCAGCTGTGAGGGGTAGACAGTCACGCTGTGATCATCGCTTTCAATCTTTGCGCCCATGGACTCAAGGATGTACATGATTGCTCGGTCACCTTGAAGTGAATTTACGTTCATTCCTTCAATCTTAACAGGATTGTTACCTACGGCCCCGGCTGCGAGAAAGTAAGAAGCGTTGGACCAGTCACCTTCCACCCGGTATTCATCACGCTCAAACCTAGAAGGTTCGACAACGAAACGGATCTCTCCGGGAACAACCTTCTCAACTTTTCTCCAATCAGTCTTTTTCCATTCGCCATTATCTTTAAGCTGAACCTCAAATTTAACCCGGAAATCTTCCATTACATTAAGAGTAAGTGCCACATAAGGCCATGAAACCGCTTTCTTACCGATCACATTAATGATGGTAGTTTCATCCGCCAGCGGTGCGCCGAGCAGCAGGCCGGAAAGGTACTGACTGGATTCCTCAAGTGAAATATCCATTTCCTTACCTTTAAAACCGCCCGCTTCAAGGGTTACAGGAGGGTAGCCCTGTTTATCGGAAAAAGTAATTTTTGTACCTTGAGATTCCAACGCACTTGTAAGTGCCCCGATAGGACGGTCATGCATGCGCGGGGTGCCCTGTACCCGAAAAAGTCCGTTACCCGCGCCAGCCAGAGCAGTGATCAAGCGGCAGGTGGTGCCGGAATCACGCATTTCCAGAACCGCAGGTTCCTTTGCTCCGCCCTTGGGGCCGCCTTCCATACCGGTGACGGTAGTAGCAGTACCGTCAATATTGAACTGCGCGCCCATGGTAGCCAGACAATCCATGGTGCGATTGATGTCATTACTCTCCAGAGGATCAAGTACAACAGTATTGCCTTCAGACAAAGCCCCGGCAATCAAAGCCCTGTGGGACAAAGATTTAGATGAAGGAGCTTTAATTACGATTACATTCTCAGAAGTCATTTTATATATCCTGACTATTTCTAGCCCGTTAAATTTATTTGTACTGCGAAGCGGCGAAGCCCTAATAAAAGGTTTTGGGAGAGTCCAGAGAACCCTTTTGCAAAAGGGTTCTTTGGCCCCCGGAAGGCCGCCGGAGGCTTCTTTAAAATTTACTACCGTCTTGCGATCCTGATGGGTAGCTGCCGAGAATTTTAAAAGTCAGGCAGCGGGCCTTGAGATCTTCAATTAACGATTCATGCTCTTCGGCACCGAGATCACCTTGCAGATCAACGAAAAACATATACTTCCACTTTTCGCCGAGGGCGGGACGCGATTCCAGCTTGGTCATGTTGATACTGTGCCCGGAAAGTTCATTAAGGACCTCAACCAATGCACCGGGCCGATCCGGGGTGGTGAAAAGCAGCGAGGTTTTGTCGCGCTTGTCTTCCTGTCCGGGCTTGGGGCCGATGATCAGGAACCGGGTCCAGTTATCGGGCAGATCCTCAATGGCTTCAGCTACCACATGCAGGCCGAAAAGATTGGCCAGCTTTAGATGACCGACTGCTGCAACCGGCTCGTCGCTTTCAGAAACCATCTTGGCAGCCTTGGCAGTGGATTCCACAGACACGAGCTCTGCACCGGGCATGTTGGCCCGAAGCCATCCGGTGCATTGCTCAAGTGCCTTGGAGTGTGAATAGACAGTTTTGATCTCGCTGATGTCGGCACCCTTGGTCATGATACCGTGGCTGATGCGATGATACAGCTCGGCCTGAATGAACACCGGGTAACGCATGAACAGATCAACATTCTGTCCGACCGTTCCCTTAAGCGAATTTTCAAGGGGGATGATGCCTAAGTCGGCTTCGCCCTTGGAAACGGCCACAAAAATATCTTCAAAATTGTTTTTAGGGAGCAGGTCGGCCTGACGTCCCATGTGCTGTAATCCGGCAAAATATGAAAATGTCCCTTCGGGGCCTAGATAGACCACACGCTCAGGCCTTTGCAGCCTGCGGGAAGAAGAAATAATTTCGCGATAAATTGCTTCAAGGTGCTCAGGCGGGAGAGTTCCGGGATTACGCTTGATCAGACCGCGCAGCACTTCCTGCTCGCGGAAGGGCTTAAAAATCTGATCAGATGATCCGGCCTTGATGGCTCCGACTGCAAGAGACGCAGCGGCACGCTTGTTGAGAAGCTCAAGAATTTCACTGTCGAGGGAATCGATTTCCACCCGCAGATCGCCAAGATTTGTTTTGCTGGACTGTGACATTTTTTTATTAATCCTCTGAGATTTCTTCTTTGATACGCATTCCGAAATGACGTCCGGCATCATCAATGCGACAAAGAACTTCGTCGCCTTCTTTAAGTGTTACCACACTTACAGGCTCACCGTCACCGTTTACAACTCTGATGGTCTCGGCATTCTGAAGAAAAACCTTGCCGGAAACCGGACCTTCGGGAGTTTCAACCTCGGCAGTGATAAGCAGCATGGGGCGGACTTCAAGCTTGCTGCGTCCGACCACAGCCACGGAAGTTTCGCCGCTTTTATCAACAACCAATACCTCGGAACCGGAACGAAGTTCTTCAAGATAAGTAGTTTTGTCACCGGGCATGAGCGCGTAGGCATGAACAGCCCCCGCATTCACCCTGAAAGGACGTGCGGCAACGTACGGGTTGGATTCGGTTTCAGCATGCACGAGAAAAGTGAAGGCGGAAGAATTTCCGGTCAGGATACCCTGCCCTTTCTTGAGCTTGGAAGTGGTATCGACGCAGACCCGATGAGCGAGTCCGGCGGATTCGATTTTGGTAACGGTTGCTTTCTGGAGTTCCATTTTACCCTGTGAGAGTTTCAGTTCAGCGACAATCTGCTTCAGGTCCGCAGCACCTTCAGGAGTAACCACAATGGCATCAGCGCCGCGCTCCATGACGCTGGCAGCGAGCCGCGCCCGGTCAAGAGATTCAGCCTCAAGAGCAAGGGAATCAATCTGGGCAAGCAGGTTTTCAACCGGGATAATTTCCCAGCCTGCGGAAAGGCAGACATCTTTGCCTTTTTTGTCAAGATCAACCGCAACAGCTTCATCAGCCTTTTCGTTGATAGCGACTTCGGGCATGTCTTCGGGAGTGATGACTGTAACGCGGCCCAGTCCCTCGATGGTTTCCTTGTGCTCCGGGCTGGTCAGGATAGCGTCCACACCGGATTCAAGAGCAAGGCTTACGAGATTCTTTTCGAACGGGATCGCTTTGAATATAATTTTTTTCATTTTTCCTTTTCCTAAATTTAAACCAGACACTGGCAACTATTCACCGATGTGGGCGAGAGCGTTATCAACAGTTTCGTCTTCGTGAACGACCATGTGCAAAGCTTCCATCAGCTTCACGCGATTTTCATGTTGGAAAACATTGCGGCCTACGGAAAGGCCTGCACCGCCGGCTTCAATGGAATCGGAAACCATCTGTAAGAAATCACGAGTGGAATCAAGCTTGGGACCGCCAGCGATTACAACCGGAATACAGCAGCCTTCAACCACAGTTTTGAAAGATTCGATATCCCCAGTGTAGGGAACTTTTACGATATCGGCACCCAGCTCTTCGCCTGCACGTGCGCAGTGGGCCACAACTTCGGGATCGAATTCGTCTTTGATCTGAGGACCGCGGGCGTAAACCATGGCCAGAACCGGAACGCCCCAGCTGGTAGCTGCGGAAGCAACTTCACCGAGATCGGAAAGCATCTGTGCTTCGGACTCATCGCCGAGGTTCACGTGTACGGAAACAGCGTCTGCGCCGAGACGAAGCGCGTCTTCAACAGTGCCGACCAGAGTTTTTTTATTAGGAAGAGGGGAAAGACAGGTGGATGCGGAAAGATGAACGATAAGGCCGACGTCGCCGCCTTCTTCACGGTGGGAGCAGCGCACTAAGCCTTTGTGCATAAGCACGGCATTGGCACCACCTTTGACCATATCGTTAACTGCCCGGCGCATGTTGCGCAATCCTTTGAGCGGGCCGACACTGATGCCGTGATCCATGGGAACAACGATTGTCCTGCCCGTATTGCGGTTAACCATCCGCTCCATTCTTACACTTTTACCAATCTGCATTTTAAATTCTCCTGAAGTTTGCCTCTAAGTTCTCCAAGATCCGCTTCCCTTTCTGGCGACCCATGTAACAAAAAAAGGGCCGCCGGCGATTCTTCGCCTGCGGCCCTTCTGTAGAGGTCGTTTGCTATGCTACTTTTTTACTTTCCGTACAAGCAAACCTCCACCCGACCACAAGCGTGGGTGCACCAAAAATAAAAAAAGTAGAAAAAATATGAGAGGCCGGTGCCTAGGGTGTTGAAAGTCTGCATGGCTGTAACCTAACCGGGTCCTGAAAAAATTGTCAACAACTTTCTTTATTTTTTCACTATCATTAATATTATGAACGTCATTTGTAATTTTCCCTTAAGCCACACATGGTCACAAAATACAAAGTTTACCTTTTTGTCATTTACCCACCACTAAAATAGAACAAAAACGTTCAAAAACACATTTTTGTAATCAACATTTCTGGATCAACCCAATATTAAATCAATTATTTCAACACCTTAAAACGTTGGCACAGTCTATGCTTTAAGAAAAACATCCTTGAAGCAATCAACATCCCTAAGGAGGACTGTATGACTATTAAACGTTCAATGGTAGGCCGCAAAATTCCGGCCCTCGCGACTCTCATGCTCCTAGCGGCACCTTCCGCAGCTTTCGCTGCCGAGGAAGCCATGTCTCAGGCTCACGGTAATATTCTCTGGACCCTTCTCGCTGCTATCCTCGTATTTTTCATGCAGGCAGGCTTCGCATGCGTTGAAGCAGGATTCACCCGCGCCAAAAGTGCAGGCAACATCCTGATGAAAAACTTTCTCGACTTTTCCGCCGGATCAATCATCTTTTTCCTGTTCGGATTCGGCCTCATGTTCGGCCTTGATGCAGGCGGTTTTACCGGAACCTCCGCTTTCGGACTTTCCGGCACCGGACTCACTGACGGCGACTCACAGTGGACCCTTACTTTCTGGTTTTTCCAGTCTGTATTCGCGGCCACCGCTGCCACTATCGTCTCCGGCGGTATTGCTGAGCGTACTAAATTCAGCAGCTATATCCTCGTAACCGCCATTGTGACCGGACTCATTTATCCTATCTCCGGTCACTGGGCCTGGGGCTCTCTCTGGCTCGGCGATTCCGGGGCTGGCTGGCTTGAAGGGCTCGGTTTCATGGACTTCGCAGGATCTACCGTAGTCCATTCTGTAGGCGGCTGGATAGCTCTGGCAGGAGCCATGGTTCTCGGTCCCCGTATCGGTAAATACACTGCGGACGGTAAAGCAAAAGCTATCCCCGGTCATAACATTCCGCTGGCATCCCTTGGTGTGTTCATCCTCTGGTTCGGCTGGTTCGGCTTCAACCCCGGCTCCACCACCACTGCTGACGGCTCCATCGGCCTCATCGCGGTAACCACAAGCCTTTCCGCCTGTGCGGGAACCCTCGGTGCAATGTTCACCTCATGGTTCAGATTCGGCAAACCTGACATCTCCATGACCTGTAACGGCGCGCTGGCAGGACTGGTCGGCATCACCGCTCCCTGTGCAACCGTAACCCCGGCAGCTGCTATCATCATCGGTCTTATCGCAGGGGTGCTGGTAGTATTGTCCATCGAGTTTATTGATAAAATCCTCAAAATCGACGATCCGGTCGGTGCAGTGTCCGTACATGGTGTCTGCGGTGCATGGGGAACACTGGCCTGCGGCCTGTTCACCTCCCCCACGCTTAATGACGGTGCAGGCGGACTCTTCTACGGTGGCGGATTCGCGCTGGTTACCCCGCAGCTCATCGGCATCGCAGCCTGCTTTGTCTGGGCCTTCGGCGCAGGCTACCTTGCCTTCACCATCGCCAAAGCAACCATGGGCATCAGGGTTTCAGCTGAAGAAGAAATGAAAGGCCTCGACATCAGCGAGCACGGCATGGAGTCCTACAACGGTTTCCAGATCTTCTCCAACGAATAACCGAACCATCACAAAGAGAGGAATAATATAATGAAACTCATCATCACATATATCAGGCCTGAATGCCTTACCCCGGTAAAGCAGGCCCTCTACGCCAAAGGCATCTACACCATGTCGGTAACCAACATCCTCGGCTCCGGCAGAGGAGCGGGATTCACCGAAACATACCGCGGGGTAGTAATGGAAGTTAACCTGCTCAAAAAAGTCCGTATCGAAATCGGACTGGACGAAGAAAAAGTCGAAGGTGCACTTGAAGCCATCAAAACAGGTGCCCAGACAGGTAAAGAAGGTGACGGCGTCATCTTTGTACAGGACCTCGGCAGAACCATCAGGATCAGAACCGGCGAAGAATCACTTTAACCACATAAAATATTAACCATATAACTCTTTAAGCAAATATCACTCTAACCCCAATTAGTGTACAGCAGGCCGGGTTTATCATCGGCAGACAACCCCGGCCACCCCGGTCCGATGACCACCTCCATCGGGCCCCACCGCCCGGAAGGGACTTCCCACCCTTCCGGGCGTTTTTGGGAAGAATGCCTCCGGCGGCTGGGGAAGGGAAACTTTTGCAAAAGTTTCCCTTCCCCAGACCCCATCCCTTCAAAACCTTTTAATAGGCTTCGCCGCTTCGCATTCACAAGCAACCTGTTAAATTTTTAAAGTGCGACTGCTCAAATGAACACAATTCCAGACTTCTCCATTAACGAAATCATTGAAAACGATTGCCTGACCACAGTTTTGCAGCCGCTGATTTCCATGAATCGCAAGGGACTGCTGGGTTTTGAAGCCCTAACCCGCGCAATCAATCCCCGCACCGGGGAGAATATTCCCCCGTTCACCCTGTTCAGCCTGTGTACGGACATTGAAACCCTGACCGAACTGGACCGGGCCTGCCGCAGAAAAGCCTTTGAAACTTTCGCTCCTATTTCAAAAACCGACCGGACCCTGCTCCTGTCTGTAAACATCGATGCAGCCATAATCAATGAAGAAACTTTCAATTACGGCCTGACCGGAAAGATGGTTGAAGAATGCTCCATCCCGGCCGGAAATATCATCTTAGAAATCATTGAATCCAAGGCAGGATGCGATGCCGCCCTGACTTCATTTGTAGATAAATCCCGCGAACACGGCTTTCTCATCGCCCTTGATGATGTGGGGACAGGCCACTCCAACCTTGACCGTATCCCGGCCCTTAAGCCGGACATAATAAAAATAGACCGCTCCCTCATCACAAATATCAATAAAAAATTTCATAATATGGAAGTGACCCGCTCCCTGATCAACCTTGCCGAAAGGACCGGAAGCCTTCCGCTGGCTGAAGGAATTGAAACAGTGGAGGAAGCCCTGACCTTGATGAGTCTCGGTATTGATGTTTTTCAGGGGTTCTTCTTCAGCAGGCCCATACCCGCAGCCATGGCCATCAACCCGGACATGACTCCACTAAAATTTCTGGCCTCACGTTTCAAAACCCATGTTCTGGAAAAATTAAACCGCCAGAAAATAATGGAAAACAGCTACAAAAAAATGGCCGGAAAATTACGTGAAACCCTAATGGGCACCACCCCCGAAGTTGCAGACGCCGCTCTTTCGGCCTTCATCACTGAAAACTCCAATATCGAATGCGCCTATATTTTGGATACCAACGGCATACAGGTTTCGGAAACAATCTGTAATCCTTATAAATTAAAAGAAAACAGGCGACTTATTTATCAGCCGGCCCCCGCAGGAGCGGACCATTCCCTTAAAGAATATTATCTGACCATAAAGACAGGCAACCTATGGCACACTACTGAGCCGTACATCTCTCTTGCTTCAGGTAATAATTGCGTCACTGTTTCCACAAAAATGCATAACACTCCCAAATCCCCCATTCTCTGCATCGACATCAGCACCTGATTCTGCTTCTTGTGCGGCTGTAACTATAATGTTTGTTGCAACCGTGCGGGGATTGGAATATCTTTCCCGCCTCAATAATTTATTTTGGAATGGGAAAAATGAACAAAGACACTCACGACGGACTCTTTTACGCCGCCGCAGCATTCATTATGTGGGGCTTGCTTCCTGTTTACTGGAAAACGCTTGAAGAAGTCCCGGCCCTTGAACTGCTCTGCAATAGAATTGTCTGGTCACTTTTTTTTGTAGGAATTCTCCTGTCTTGCAAGAAACGCTGGGCAGAAGTAAAAAAAGCCCTTGCAGACAAAAAAGGTAAAATCCTGCTGAGCATAAGCAGCTGCCTTATCGGGACCAACTGGTTCATATACATCTGGGCTGTCAACCACGGACACGTGATAGATACCAGCATGGGCTACTACATGACTCCGCTGATGAACGGCCTGCTCGGCTTTATTGTCATGAAGGAAAAGCTGAACAGGCTTCAGGTTATCGCCATTCTGCTCGCTGCCTGCGGTGTCATCTATTCTATAATTGATTACGGGCACATTCCTTATATAGCATTAACCCTTGCTGTATCATTCGCCTTTTACGGGCTGGTGCGCAAAGTGATGAAAGTCGAATCCCTGCCGGGTCTTTTTGTGGAAACAGCAGTGCTTGCTCCTGTATCTGCGGCTTATCTGGTGTGGCTGGCTTTTTCAGGGGAAATAAGTATATATAAGATAAGCTTAATGGATAATATTCTGCTGGTAGGAGCAGGTGCAGCCACATCCCTGCCGCTCATCTTTTTTGCCCATGGGGCACGCAGGTTGCGGCTGGTTACACTGGGAATGATGCAGTACATTGCCCCTACACTGGCCCTTATGCTTGGCGTATTTGTATACAATGAGCCTTTCAACTCCGCAAGAATGGTCACTTTTGTCTTTATCTGGAGCGGTATCGCAGTATATGTTGCAGACGGTATAAATAAAAATTTAAAAGCAAGATCCCAGCTAAATAACTGATTTTAAATGTACGGCCGGAGCATAAATTGATTCTAGCAGCTAAAAAAGACAACTTTTTCAAAAGATGGATTCCGCTCAGGCTGGTTATCCCTCTGATCTTAATCCTGACCACAGCCAGCTACCTGTGCATGAAGCTGGACACCATGTCCATCCGCGATCAGGAAAGAATATTCAATGAACAACAGGCCTTACAAACAAAACTGGTAGCCACTGCTCTGGAAGACAAACTAGGCAATATTGTTGAATCTTCTACCACCCTTGCTCAATACTCACTGGTGGACTTTATCAACAACAAAAGATCACCGGAATCCATAAAAAAACTTTTTAAAATAAAGCAAAATGATCTGGCTGCCCTAACCCTGATCAGCTTTCACTCTTCACCGAAAATTGAACCCGTAACATCTGAAATCAATTCCCCGAAACTGATACAGGCCCACCGGGTTGCGCAGGAGTGGACAGAAAAATACTTTTCTGCTGTTTCAGGAATGCGTTCAGGATTCATCACCCCTAAACCTGTTATTAATGAGAACAAGCGGCTAGCCGGGCTGCTCATGCCTGTATGGGCTCAGCAACAGTTTGCAGGAATTCTAACAATTGTCATTGATCTGGACCAACTTACTGACAAATACATAACCCCGCTGCAAATAGGTAAATTCGGCTCCGGATACATTATCGACGGTTCCGGAACAGTTATCTACGACCAAGAAACTGAAATACTGGGGCAGAACGTCTTTTCTCTTCACAAGGGCTATCAAAGCCTCATCAAAATAGATTCCCGCATGCTTCACGAACCATATGGCAGCGGGGAATACTCTTTCACCGTAAAAAGAAACCAACACGTTGAGCGGAAACTTGTTGCATGGCACAGTGTACGTTTCGGAGAAATGAAACTTGTTGTCGCAATTTCCGCCCCCGAAACCGACGCAACCAATTCGATGTCCTCTATAAGAGCAGTGCGGTCGGCAATGCTTGTCTTTTTATTCTTACTCTTCTTCGCCATCATATTTTTCTTTTACTACCACAGGTCGCAGCAACTGCTCCTCCGCCAGAACAGGGAACTCAAAAGCAAAGACAACGTTTTTGAAGCCATTGCCGGAAATGCACCGGGCATCATTTACAAATGCAACATAAGCCAACCCTATGAAATGCATTATATCAGTGCCAAGGTACGCAAGGTAACCGGATATGACCCTGAAGACTTTCTCAAGGGCGGCAAAAGCATGTACTACGACCTTGTACATCCTGACGACCGCACAGGACTGAAAAATGATATAAATAAAGCCATCAGCCTTAACAAACCATTTGAACATGAATATCGCATAATTTGCAGCGACGGCAGCGAACGCTGGGTTTATGAAAAAGGGACCAGACTTCCTGATGAAGGGAGTATGGTCGGCTTCATCCTTGATATTACAGACCGCAAAAACGAAGAAAAAGCCCTGAAACAGGCTGAAGAAAATTACAGCGCACTGGTAACCACTGCTCCGCTGGGAATTTTTCAGACAACACCGCAAGGAGAATTCATAAGTGCCAACAGCCAGATGGCTGCATATTACGGCTACAACTCTTCAGAATCATTTCTAAGTGAAACAACTGATATTGCAAGGGACTGCTATGTCCTGCCCGAGGAACGGGAACGGCTTTTAACCATTCTTAAAAAATTCGGACACACCAATAATTTTGAAGCCAGACACAAACACAAAGACGGAACCACCTTCTGGGCCAGCGAAACCATAATGGCCATCAAGGATGAAGCTGGAAACATCCTGCGCATGGATGGTTTTCTCATGGATATATCCAACCGGAAGGAGCACGAGGAGACTATGCGGCGTCTGGCCATGTTTGACAACCTGACCGGACTTCCCAACCGGGTCCTTTTTGACGACCGCCTAAAGCAGGCCCTTTCGCAAGCCAAACGCAACCACATGAAAGTGGCTATCCTCTATGCCGACCTTGACAACTTCAAACAGGTTAATGATGAGCTTGGGCACATGGCCGGGGATACTGTACTCAAAGAAGTATCCGGAAGATTCAGTGACTGCCTGCGCGCCAGCGACACCCTTTCACGCATCGGTGGAGACGAATTCATCTTTATCCTACAGGATGTGGGAACCAGCAATGAAATCGAAGTTGTTGCCCAGCGCATAATAGATTCCATGCGCGCACCCTTCTATATAGGCGAAAAAGTGTACAGGATCGGGGTCAGCATCGGAATCGCCACTTTCCCGGACAAAAGCGAAGACAAAGAAAAGCTTATCCGCATTGCAGATGAAGCCATGTACAAAGCCAAGAGTATGGGCAAAAACGGATATTCATTTTAAACTTACTCCAGTTTTCACAAAAACGGCACATTTCCATACAAGCAGTGTGTAAATAAAGATTTCAAATAGTTGTATTGACCCCATATACCGATATGGTAAAACTGAATTAACGGGAGGATACAGTGCCTTTTTTTATTTCCCGGCACTTTATCCACCCCGAAAGACACTCACAATACAATTCTTTGGAGAAAGAAATGAAATTTCGTAATGAGCACGACTGCATAGGCCCGAAGGAAGTTCCCGACGACGCCCTTTACGGGGCACAGACAATGAGGGCTTCCGAAAACTTTCGCATTACCGGAATCCCCATCTCCCACTATCCGCACATAATTTATTCACTGGCTCAGATCAAAAAAGCAGCAGCCATGACCAACTTAGAACTGGGCAAACTTGAAGAGGACAAGGCCAAGGCAATTGTTTTTGCCTGCGATGAACTCCTCGCCGACAAACACCATGAACAGTTCGTGGTGGATATCATTCAAGGCGGGGCCGGGACATCCACCAACATGAACGCCAACGAAGTCATCGCCAATATCGGTCTTGAAAAACTTGGTTTCAAACTCGGCGAATACGACAACCTGCATCCCAATATCCACGTCAACATGGCCCAGTCCACCAATGACGTATACCCCACCTGTCTGCGGCTTACCCTCATCGCCAAGATGGACCAGCTCATTGAATCCATGGAATATCTTCAAGAGAGCTTTGCAGCCAAAGGCAAGGAATTTTCCCGTGTCCTGAAAATGGGCCGCACCCAGCTTCAGGACGCAGTACCCATGACTCTTGGGCAGGAATTCACCTCCTACGCGGTTATGGTCGGCGAAGATATCGAGCGTGTACGCGAGGCAAAGACCCTGATCTGCGAGATCAATATGGGTGGCACCGCCATCGGCACAGGACTTAACGCACCGCCTAAATACGCCCAGATGGTCACCGAAAAACTTAAGGAAATTACCGGATTCGATCTTGAACTGGCTCCGGACCTTGTTGAAGCCACTCAGGACACCGGAGCCTATGTGCAGCTTTCCGGTGTACTCAAACGCGTAGCTGTAAAAATTTCCAAAATCTGCAACGACCTGCGTTTGCTTTCGTCAGGACCGCGCTGCGGACTCAATGAAATCAACCTGCCGCGCATGGCGCCGGGCTCTTCCATCATGCCCGGCAAGGTCAATCCCATCATCCCGGAAGTGGTCAACCAGATAGCATTCACCGTAATCGGCAGTGACGTTACCGTGAGCATGGCCGCAGAAGCCGGACAGCTGGAGCTGAATGTGATGGAACCGGTTATCGCCGCCAGCCTGCTCAATTCCCTGACCATCATGCGCCGGGGTTTCCGCACTCTGGCTGACCGCTGCATCTCCGGCATCACAGCCAATGAAGATGTCTGCCGGGGCTATGTGGAAAACAGCATCGGACTGGTCACTGCACTTAACCCTTACATCGGCTACGAGAATTCAACCGAAGTTGCCAACGAGGCACTCAAATCGGGACGCTCGGTCTATGACATCGTCATTGAAAAAGGCTACATGTCCAAAGAAGATCTTGATAAAGCCCTCTCGCCCGAAGCCATGGTTCACACCCATCCGCTGAACCTTATTGAGACTGCTGAGTAAAACAATTCCAAAGCCCGCACAGCTTCTGCTCTGCGGGCTTTTTTTCAAACTGATTTGCAACAGGAGTGACGAATGACTCAGGAAAAATCAGCTTCCGCCATGTCCATGATGTTCGTGGTTGTGGGAAACATGCTCGGCGCGGGCATACTCGCCCTGCCGGTCAATTTATGTGCCGCAGGTTTCTATCCATCGGTTGCCGCCACCCTGCTCATGTGGGTGCTCATGACCTACACCGCCCTGATCTATTCGGAACAAAAAAGCCTGACCACCAGTGAAAATGCTGACCTGCCCACATTTTTCCAACACGAGTTGGGCAATGCGGGGAAGTGGGTGACCATTATCGCCAACCTGATCATCCTTTACGGGGTGCTGGTGGCCTATCTCTGCGGCATATCGGCCATTATCATGAGTTTGCAATCCACCCTGCCAGAACCAGTGGTAATGGTTCTTTATTTCGCTCTGGTTACCGGAATGACAGCCTTCGGCATGAAAATGATGAAGAAATGCACGCCTTACATGGTCACAGTCATGTGGATAACCTTCGGCGCGCTCGTCTTTATGGTTGTTCCCGATGTTTCCGCGCCGAATCTTGAAAAGCTGGACTGGACCTACATTCCGGCAGGATTGCCCGTGCTGCTCATGGCCTTCCATTTCCACAACATCATTCCCAGTATCTGCCGCACCCTTGGGCATGACCGCAAAAAAATCCGCACCGCCATCATCGGCGGAACAACCATCGGCATGGTCATGAACATCACCTGGCTGCTGGTTGTACTCGGCGCACTTCCGCTCTCCAACCCGGAAACGCACATCGACCTGATCACCGCCTTCGGCAATAACGATCCGGCCACCATCCCGCTGGAAAAGCTGCTGCAAACTCCGGTATTCACTTACGTTGCATTAATCTTTGCCGTAGTAGCCATGTCCACCGCTTTCATGGCCAACGGAACCGCTCTGCTGAGCTTTATGCGCGACCTCACCTCCAGCAATTTCGGGATCGACAACAAAGCAGTTGTCTGGTGTCTGTCTTTCCTGCCTCCGCTTCTGGTCGGATTGCTCTATCCGGACATTTTCCTCATTGCCATCAACCTTGTAGGCGGAGTCGGGGAATGCATCATTTTCGGAATCCTGCCCGGATTCATTGTCTGGCGATATGCGCCCCAAGGCTCCATCCGCAAATATTCAGGCATGGTCTTAATTGTCTGCTTCGCCGCAGTGCTGCTCATCGAACTGGGACAGGAATTCGGCCTGCTGCATCTCAGCCCGAATGTGGAATACTGGTCTCATCATACGAGGTAGTTAAAAAAGCGGGGGATGATCTGAGATCATCCCCCGCTTTTTTAACTTATAATCCCGGACAGTTTCAAACACTTCTTGGTAATCTCAAACCGCGATTTGGAAAACGAAGCTCCCGGCTCAGAAGACTCAATATAGGTGGCATAGTAAAACATTCTGCCATCCTTTACTTTCACTGCCCCCACTAGCCAGCCGATCTGTGGGCTAACCCTCTGAGCCCATCCGGTCTTACCCCAAAAGGTGTAATCGTCATTTTTTTCCAAGAGCAAAAGATCTCTGACTGCCTTCTGGTTTTCCTGAGCAAAAGTGAGCCCTCCGGTATACAGCTTCTCTAAAAACTCAACCTGCTCCAAAGGAGTAACTCTTAAATTGCCATCAAGCCAGAAAGCGATTGTAGAACCTTTTGTGTCAGCATTTGTATAGCCCAGTGCCAACAACTCTTCATGTATACGCTCGCGGCCTATACGTCTGGCTGTCTCTTCAAAATACCAGATAGCTGAATACTTAACAGCCTGTTCAAGGTTCAAATCCTGATTCCAAGGTTTGTACCCGCGATTCTTACCATCCCACTTCAAAACTGAATCGACATTTTCATGCACCCCGCTCTTTAGGGCTATAAGACTATGAACGATTTTAAATGTCGATGCCGGCATCAATGGTTTATCTACCAGTTGCAAATCACTGGAAGTAATGACTTTACGTTCAGCATCAAGCAGAACAAAACAGCCCTTGTATCCACACTCTTCAAAAGGCTCGGCAAGTCGCTTATCAAGAACGACAGGACCGGCAAAAGCAATTGAGCAAAAGATGCATAAGCAAAATACAGTAACCCCAAACACCCTTAACAAAACCATGGCAGTCTCTTGTAAAAATTACTTCAGCGAACAAACTTAGAACTCAGTCTTATTCTTGACCTTCCATTCCCCATATTCTTTCTTCAAGTGAAACAGGGAATTTTCCGTTATCTGATGCGATTGCATGTCATAGATAACCGTATAATCACCTTTGACCCAAAGTTCCACTTGCGTAGGGGTCAGGGTGCGGATGCTGAAACGCAAACCCGATGTCGAAACTATCGCTTGCTGATATTTATCAAGAACCTTACGTTTTTGCAGCATGGCCCGGAAATTCTCAAAAGTGGAACTTTCGAGCAGGAACTGATCCTGCGTAAACATACGCGGGTACTCTTCATTGATGGTCACAAAATTTGTGTAGAACTTGTCAAAAAAGACCTTCATTTCATCAAGCACAGCCTGCCTCTTCTCAAGATCGCTCATCTTTTCGTAAAGAACTTTTTTTTCCTCCACGCTCATCTTGCGTGGCTTGACTATCACGGCTTCACCAATTGCGGAAGTATCAAGCTTTCCTTTTTCGGGAGCTGAGGCAGCTGCAATCTCATCCGGGGTAATACGGTGATACTTGATAAGCACCTCGGAAACCCCGGCCTGTTCAACGCTGTTATGCTTATACACAGAGCGGATGTTCAGACCAAGGCTGGTGGTGGGGAATTTACGGATTCTGGGATTCTGCTTTTTATCTGAATCCATAAGGGTAAACTCCTGCCGCTGGCCCCCGGAAAACGAAATAGCAACATCCTTAACCCGATTAACCTTACCCTGATTCGGCCCGGCATCAACCCCGTTCACAATGTAAACGGAATCAACAATAACCTGCGCCGGGAAAAAGAACTGAACCCACTCCCCGGCCCCGCTGCCCTCACTGTTCTCAATCCATCCGGTAGTACTGTTTCCGTCAGTAAGATACTTGCCGTTGAATACTGTTTCACCCTCTACGGGCACAAAAGATGACGTGCGCACATGAAATGGCTGAGCAAAAGCCATAGATGGAAGGCACAAAAGACAAACAAGAAAGATGAGCTTGCGCAACATGTAAAAATCTCCGGGAATGATAGTCTGATGAGAATTTATTTTGCAGGATCGGTGATGTTTATAACGGAATGAAGATCGGCTGAAAATACAAAAAGCCCGCCTTTCAACTGAAAAACGGGCTTAGGAGCAATCGCTTGCTCAGAAAAAGACAGTCAAACTATATATTGACTACCAGCGGGGGCGCGGTGCGCGGGGCTTCGCTTCGTTAACCTTGAGGTTACGACCGCCGAAGTCTTTACCATCCAGATTGTCGATAGCTTCCATTGCGCCAGCGTCTTCCATTTCAACAAAACCGAAGCCACGGGGACGACCGGTTTCTCTGTCTTCGATGAGTTTAACAGATACAACTTCACCGAAAGCTTCGAAAGCAGCGCGGACTTCGTCTTCAGTTGCAGACCAGGGCAGGTTACCGACATAGATGTTCTTGGACATTAAAAATTCTCCTAAAAAAATGTAAAAAACTTTCACGCAGGTGCGTCAGGTACAAAAAAAGGACAGCGAACAAGATGCGCACGCTGCTCCTTGATATACCTGTTTAAACTAAAAACAACTTCCTTCAAAGAGGCCGTTGTCAACTAAAGACACAGTTTTACTACTTCCCTATAAAAGTCAAGCAAAATATTTCAAAAATAAAATGTTTTTTTTGAAAATATATTCGGCTTCGATAGTAAAACCCCAAATTATACTTTAGAACTCCGCACGTTACGGCGTCTTCTCCTTGGAGGACGACCCGGCTTGCGCTGTCCGCTATCTTCACTGTTTGTTGAAGATTTTCCATACTTGCGTTTTTGCGAACTGCGAGAGCTGCGACCACCTTCACCAGCACCGGATCCTTTCTCAGAATTTCTTTCCGAACTTCTTTCCGAACGTCTTCCAGCTCCCCTTTCGGACCGTTTAGCTCCCCCTCTACCGGTATTTCCGCCGGATCTGCGGGGGTTACTCTTTTGGTCCGCGTGAGCATTAGGCTTATCGTAATCAAAATCTTCCAGCGTGCGATGCTCAATGGAGTACCCCACAGCCTTTTCAATTTCACGCATGAGCCGCAGGTCATCACGGGTAACAAATGAAAATGCGCTGCCGCTACGCCCTGCGCGCCCGGTCCTGCCGATGCGGTGGGTGTAGGTTTCTGCGGTATCGGGCACATCAAGGTTGATAACGTGGGTGATGCGGTCGCAATCAATTCCGCGCGCTGCAATATCTGTTGCAACCATAACTTTGAAGGTGCCGTCCCGGAATCCGTCCAGAGAACGCTGACGCTGATTCTGGCTCATATTACCCTGCAAAAAAGTGGCCTTATGACCACGAGCCGCAAGCCTGCGGGCCAAATTCTTAGCCTTGTGCTTGGTGCGGGTAAAAACCAGCATGCTATCGTATTTAGTCTGTTCAAGAACTCTGAACAACAGGTTGTTTTTCAAGTGCTGGCTGACCGGATAAAAAATATGTTCCACGGTCTTGGCCGGGGCGGTATTCGCCACCTGCACAGTCGCCGGATTATAAAGGATTTTATCCGCCAGTTCACGGATATCGTGAGGCATGGTTGCGGAAAAAAGAAGGTTCTGACGACGCTTGGGAAGACGGGCCATGATCTTGCGGATATCCGGCAGAAAGCCCATATCCAGCATGCGGTCGGCCTCATCCAGTACAAGGGTGTCCAGCTTGTCCAGCTTGATCACGCCCTGATTAAGCAGGTCCAGCAGTCTGCCGGGACAGGCGACTACAACGGATGAACGGCGGGCAGCCTGAATCTGGGGCATGGCTCCCACTCCGCCGAAAACAGCGGCACTGCGGATTCCGGCCTCAACGCCCAGCTCCATAAAATTTTCATGAATCTGCAAAGCAAGTTCACGGGTCGGCGCAAGTACCAGCACACGCACAGGTCCCTGACCGGAGAAATTATTCTCCAGCAGACGCTGCATGATAGGCAGGGCAAAAGCGGCGGTTTTACCGGTTCCGGTCTGGGCAAGGCCCATTACATCGCGCCCTTTGAGGACTTCGGGAATGGCTTTTTCCTGAATTGGGGTCGGCGTTTCATAGCCGCAAGCATTGATTCCGGCCATGATGCGCCGGTCAAAAGAAAATTGTTTGAAACTCACAAATATATCCGTGGTGATAGGACTGTATCTGACGGCTGCGCGTGACGGCAACCGTGCTGCGGAAATTATTCCGAATACTTAATAATCTCTGGAACGTAGAGGATAAGGGCTCCGAAAAATGGAGCGAAAATTCCGATTTAAGGAATGCGATCTTTATATGCGTCCAGTCACGCCGAGGTGGGAGTTAGTGACTTATTATGGGGTAAATGTAAAGGGGAAATGTGGTGATGGTTGAAAGCAGATTGGAACACAATTCAAAACATAAACAAGATTATGTTTAATAAATAATTTACTTTATAACCACATAACTAGCTATATAAAACGATATTGCGAAAAATCAACATTTAAAAGACTATACCATTACAATCACACACAAAATGCACTCACAGAGCCTCCCGCTGCAATTCACAAGAAAAAAACACAAAAACATTCATATCTCAGTATGTTATGCTCACTTTTTATTCTCAACCATTATCACCTTCTTTCTATCATATTTATATGCTCGTACGTGCTTATTTTCATTTTTAGAGTGGACTTTAGATTTAAAGTTTGGTTAACGTACAAAAAGAAAAGGGAGACGTTGGCAGACGTCTCCCTAATTCAGCCGGTTCACGATTTTTTTATAGGTTAAAAGCCTACGCTAAGAACTTGGCACAATAAACAACCACAGTCTGTACAGAAGGCTGTGGTTGTTGCTTTTCAAAATCCAATACAAAGCGAAAAATCGCCTCACAGAACTCGAAAAAACCATCGCCGTATTTGTTCAAAATCCAGAGACAAAATAAATCCAGCAATCGTAATGGAATTTCAGATCGCGGCTTAGGATTTCTAGGACTGTTGACCGAGGCCTTTGGCCCCGAATAAAGACTATCCATATTTGCCTCACTTACGCGAACCAAGCTACCAACTCAAACTTTACTAAACTTTATCTGGAAACTTCCCAAAATATATGTTGTAATTTAAAGTTTGTCGTTGCTTTAGAAAGTATAGTAACAGACTCAAAAATTCGGTCAAGACTCTCTAGACTTTTTCTACTACTAATCGGCGATAACCCTTGGGAGAGTAAGGAAAAGTCGTGTGGAACACGACTTTTCCACAGTTGTTCATCGCTTGTGCAATACCGCTTAAGACACTGAAAAACTGGACTATTCACACTACAATCTTTGTCTTTTTTTTACGTACTTCAAGGATAGCCAAACAAAAAAAATTCCGCAGCACCAAAGCACTGCGGAATCTTATATTCAAATCAACATCCCCTAAGGGACATTAAATCTTAGTAGCGGTAGTGATCAGGCTTGTAAGGACCTTCAACATCAACGTTGATGTAACCGGCCTGTTCTTCGGTCAGAACTTCAAGCTCAACACCGAGACGCTCGAGGTGAAGTCTTGCAACTTCTTCATCAAGCTTCTTGGAGAGAATCATTACTTTGGGTTCGTACTCGTTTTTAGCGAGGTCGATCTGTGCAAGGGCCTGGTTGGTGAAGCTGTTGGACATTACAAAACTGGGGTGTCCGGTAGCACAACCGAGGTTTACGAGGCGGCCTTCAGCGAGAACGATTACGGACTTGCCGGATTCCATAACCCATTTATCAACCTGAGGCTTGATTTCGATCTTCTTGGCAGTCTTGCTGTCTTCAAGGTAGCCCATTTCGATTTCGTTATCAAAGTGACCGATGTTGCAGATAATTGCTTCATCTTTCATTTTGGAAATGTGCTCGCCGGTTACAACGTGGTAGTTACCGGTGCAGGTAACGAAAACATCACCGCGCTCAACAGCTTTAGCCATGGGGCATACTTCGAAGCCTTCCATTGCTGCCTGAAGCGCGCAGATGGGGTCAACTTCAGTAACCAGAACACGGGCACCAAAACCGCGCATGGACTGGGCACACCCCTTACCAACATCACCGTAACCGACAACAACAACGACTTTACCGGCGATCATTACGTCGGTAGCGCGTTTGATGCCGTCAGCGAGGGACTCGCGGCAACCGTAGAGGTTGTCGAACTTGGACTTGGTAACGGAATCGTTAACGTTGATTGCGGGGAAGAGCAGCTCGCCTGCTTCCTGCATCTGGTAGAGGCGATGTACGCCGGTGGTGGTTTCTTCGGAAACACCGCGAACCTGCTTAGCAATAGCAGTCCACTTACCGGGATTCTCTGCAACGGAAAGTTTGAGACGATCCAGAACGCACTGGAATTCCTTGTTGTCGGTCTTCTCATCAAGGATGGAAGCATCAGCTTCTGCTTTCACACCGTGGTGAATAAGCAGAGTAGCGTCGCCGCCGTCATCAACGATGAGATCGGGACCGGAACCGTCAGGCCATGTGAGAGCCTGCTCGGTGCACCACCAGTATTCTTCGAGGGTTTCACCCTTCCATGCGAATACCTTAGCAGTACCGTTGGCTGCGATAGCTGCGGCAGCGTGGTCCTGAGTGGAAAAAATGTTGCAGGATGCCCAGCGGATATCAGCACCGAGAGCATAAAGAGTCTCGATAAGCATTGCAGTCTGGATGGTCATATGCAGGGAGCCCATGACTTTAAGACCTTTGAGGGGCTTTTCTTTACCGTACTTCTCACGGATAGACATGAGACCGGGCATTTCACGTTCGGAAAGCTGCATTTCTTTATTACCCCAGTCAGCAAGGGAAATGTCAGCAACTTTGTAATCAAGCTTTGAATCTACTTTAAGCATTGTATCCTCCAAAATTTAACTATTTTTTCTCTGATATATAAACAAGGACGGTCAGTCCTTCATTTACGGGAAAACGACGAACACTAACGGACTCAAGACCTGCATCTTTCACCCAGCAGCCAAGTTCGTCTTCTGTAAAACCGAGCCTGCGGTCACCGAATTCACTGCGCATGCGCTCATTTGAATGGGACAGGAAATCAGCAATGACCAGCTTGCCGCCGCTGGAAAGGGTCCGCGCAGCTTCGGCAACAGCCTTGTCCGGACGCGGCAGATGATGCAGGACCATGGAAATAAAAGTCAGGTCCGCCTCCCAGTCACGCAGGGGCAAATGGGTAAGCTCGCCGATACGCAGGCTCACGTCTGGATGATTACCCAGACGTTTTTCCGCCAGTTCCAGCATCTTGGGGGAGCTGTCCACCCCGATAACTGTATCGCACTTGGCAAGCAGACTTTCCAGCAAAGACCCGTTACCGCAACCGAGGTCAACTCCCACAGAACAACGATCCACCAAGTCCAGCAGTTCGCTGTCAATATTGAATTCGCCGAACACATCGCGCTGTAAACGCTCCCAATCCTCGGCAATTTCATCAAAAAATTTACGGGTTTCCAAATTGCGTTCGGCCAGCACCTTGGCTACCCGGTGACGATCTTCTTCCACTTCCGGTTCATTTTCAATGAGCCAGCTGATGGATTCCGCAAAACGATTTCCGCTGCCGGAACGAGCCAGACGGTAGAAATTCCAGAGCCCTTCCCTTCTGGACTCCAGAAGGCCGTTCTCATGCATGATTTTCAAATGGCGCGAAACACGGGGCTGAGACATTCCCAGCACCTGCACAACCTCACCAACATTGAGTTCATTGTCCCGAAGCATGGCCAGCAGTCTGATCCTGATCTCATCGGACAAAGCCTTGCTGAATTTCAAAATTTCCATCAAATACCCCATCGGCAAAACATAACGACATCTTTATATAACAAAATCTCAATTTGCACTACCCGCAGTATCAGAAAGCGTCAAGCACTAAAATAATATGGTCGCGCAAAACATTTTGCCAAGTTGAAATTTAATGTATAAAGAAACTTCATCAAGAGAACTTTACGGATATATCATATAATATGGCAGCAAAGAAAAAATATAACGGCCCCCGCAAGCGGGTATTCCACCCCAGGCAACGCCAGACAAGACATTTAGGCGAGGCTATGGGGGACTATGTCTCGAATCTGGATGGGAAATACAAGCTCATGATTCCAAGACTTTGGAAGGCATGGCCTGAGTTGATGGGCGAGCTTGCCGAATTCGCCAAACCGCTGGGTCACCGCAAGCGCACATTGATCCTCGCTTCCGACGATTCCGTGGCCGCGCAGGAGCTTTCATATTTCGCCCCGGAGATCCTTGAAAGAATAAATTCATTTTTTGGTGAAGAAGTCTTTGACAAGGTGCTATTTGAACTGCTAAACGGCAGGGTTCCATTGGACGGGTACGAATTGAAACGTGCTGAGTTCAAGGACGCCAAGATCAAAAAACCCGGCAAAATAGGCGGGTTGAAAGACAAATTTGATCCAGAATCGGCGGTCGGAAGATGTTATCTAAGATACGTCCGCCTTTTTGAAAAATCATAATATTTCAGGGCACAAAGCCCACCTTAAGGAGGATAACATGAGTGAAGAAACACCCACCCTCGAGAGTCTTGAACTGAAAAAGCCCCTCGACAAAATGACCACTAAGGACCTGCGTCAGCTCTGCATCGACAAAATGCCCCTGATCGCTGGTGCTTCCGGTATGGACAAAGAGACCATCATCTCCAATATCAAGGAATACCTTGGAATTGAAGACGAAGAAGGCGCAGTCTCTCCTTACAAAGATCAGATCATCTCCATCAAAAGAAAGATGAGAGAAATGCGTATCGAGAAAAAAGCTGTTGATGGCCGCGAAAAACGCAGCCAGCTTCGTCGCAGAATCAACAGAATGAAAAAGCAGACTCGCGCGCTTGCTAGAGCTCTGTAATAATTTTATTTTCGAAATATGTTGAATATTTCGAAAATAGTTGTTGACAGGAAGAGTCTTTCCAAATAAACACTCTTCTCGTTGCTGGGACATCGTTCAATCGGCAGGACGACGGGTTCTGGTTCCGTTAATCAAGGTTCGAGTCCTTGTGTCCCAGCCAACAACATATTTTTTGAGATGCGTCCCCATCGTCTAGCCTGGCCCAGGACACCGGCCTTTCACGCCGGCGACAGGGGTTCAAATCCCCTTGGGGACGCCAACTCAAATCAAGACTTGACCTGCCAGACCAAGTCACCAAAAATCCGGCTTCACACTTTGTTTTAGGCCAACGTGAAGCAGGTACATATTCAAGATGCGTCCCCATCGTCTAGCCTGGCCCAGGACACCGGCCTTTCACGCCGGCGACGGGGGTTCAAATCCCCCTGGGGACGCCACGAAATTTCTAAGCTCGATTCGCAAGAATCGAGCTTTTTCGTATTTAAAGCCCCAAAAGAAATATCTTCCCAGACCTTTCCTCCCCCCGAATAAGGCTTTCCCCCTAAGTTGACAGCATAAATATGTTCATGCAATCCATGAAAATCACTCCTCACTTCTATCGGGCAAAATATGAGCAAAGAACACATCGACAAAGCTATCGGCCAACACTGGGACGCAAGACGAACCAATCCAGTCCACCTCCGCGACAGGTGGTGGAAGTCCCCAAGAATTGTTGCGCACATCAATCACATGATCTGCGGTAAAAGTTTTGAAGGGGTCAATGAAGGGTCAATCTACCTCATAAAAGATATGCTTGAGGGCAAATCATTTGGGGAAGCCCTTTCACTCGGCTGCGGCGGTGCCCATAAGGAACTGGAATTCGTAAAGCAGGGTCTTGTTCAACATTTTTATCTTTACGAGCTAAGCCGAAAGAATTGCGAACTAGCCAAACAGAGATTTGAAAGCGCAGGCTGCGGTGACCGAGTCACCATCATCAATAAAGATTTTTTTGAAACCCAACCAAGAAAGTTCGATCTCATCCACTGGGATAACTCCCTGCACCACATGTTCAATGCCCGCGATGCAATCGCGCAAACTTTCGACTGCCTGCGTCCGGGCGGTGTATTCTACATGAATGACTTTGTGGGAAGCTCACGGTTCCAATGGTCAGAGGCGGAATTGGAGCAAATCAACTTTTTCAGAAAAAATCTCCCGGATGAAATTTTCATCAACCCGCTGGGCGGTAAATTCCCACGCCGGGCAGAAAGGCCTTCCCTAAAGCAGATAATCGCCGCTGATCCGTCAGAAGCCGCCGATTCAGCATCAATCATCCCCGCACTGGAAGAACTGCTTCCCAGCCCTAAAATTATCCCCACAGGCGGAACCATCTATCACACCGCACTGAACGACATACTGGTCAATATTGATGAGGATTCCCCTTTACTTACCCAAGCTTTAAAGATCGACGAAGCAATTACTAAGAGGGGATTTTTTCAGTATGCGGTTTGTTTGGCGGGGAAGGGGTAAATTTTCTTAGATGCACACAAAGAAAACGCCCAATTCTTACGAATCGGGCGTTGCCATTGAGGAAAAATATAAAAACTTACTCAATGCATGAAACCAAAGCCGTAACATTTGGAACCTGCTTATCAAGTTGCGATTGATTCACTGTAATATTCTTCCCTCCAACGATCTTAGGTCCAGACCTAAGAATAGCTATAGGAATTCCAAGAGCACCTGACACAACTGAAGCCGTATTTGCATCATTTACTTCATACTGAAACATTTTTTTAAATGCACGCTTGGAAGTCGGTGTAGTAGCCCCTCCAGGGTGGATGCAAAATTGATTAGCATTGGTAGTCCACACACTCCAAATTTCTTCGCCAATTTCATTCACTACGGTTTTAAAAGCACTGGCTGAAGACTTATTCATTTGAGTCAACCTATTGCCAATATACATATATATTTGAGGGAAACTCATTCTGTATCTGTTACTGCTTAAAAAGAACTCAGACTGAGCTTCCCCTTGATGTCTAGTCACTCCGTAGAGCAAAGACAAAACAGCCTTCACAGCTCTTTTTGACGAACCATCTGCGGAAAAAGGAATCAACAATCTTTCAGCTGCCGTCATAGCCAATTCAGTATAAATCGAAAAACTGGGGTTGCAATCTATGAAGACACAAGTGTCGACGTTTCCCCAACTATTCAAAATATCGTCAATCAAATCACGAAACCAAAGATGAACAATACGCCAAGAATCATCAGGTCCAGCATTTAGCGCAGCCAATACTCTCGAAGCCTGAATCTCAAGCTCCTCATCCCCAACAACTAAATATACGTTTGAAGGAACCCTTTCATTATAACTAGAAACATTAACCACATAATCCGCACCTTTTTTGGGTGAGACATAAGGACTTACGATACGTTCATCAATATACCCTGAAATGGTCTTCTTAGGCCTTTGAGCAGAATGAATATCTCCAAGCTTCGACTCTCCGTTAAACATACCTCCCAACAACATAGAAGAGGAATTGGCTTGTGGACAAGCATCTAGGACCAAAACCTTTTTCTCAGGATGCTGCCGAGCATACTCAGAGGCAATCTGAAACGTAAGATAGCTTTTACCTACGCCTCCTTTGTTATTCCAAAAAGCATATATGGCCATTACAAGCCCTCCTAGTTTTCCAAAATTATCTAATCACTCCCAGTACCACAGACTGAGCTATTACTGTTAATAAATTTAAATTATTTTCACTTTTAAAAGACATTACCAACTTCGTCAAATAGCCTCCCTCTTCACTTTTTTCAAAAAAGATTTACTTTCTTGTTGACAGCAATCTCGATTCTACATAAAAGGTTCTCTCGCTGCTGGGACATCGTTCAATCGGCAGGACGACGGGTTCTGGTTCCGTTAATCAAGGTTCGAGTCCTTGTGTCCCAGCCAGCAAAAATTTTACCCGCTTCACAAGTATCAGGCTACTGAAGCGGGTCTTTTATACAGATGCGTCCCCATCGTCTAGCCTGGCCCAGGACACCGGCCTTTCACGCCGGCGACGGGGGTTCAAATCCCCCTGGGGACGCCATCAGTAAAACGACCAACCAGCCAGACTGGTCGTGCCATAAAATCCAGCTTCGTAAAAAGTGATTCAGGCCACTGAAGCAGGTACATATTTTAGATGCGTCCCCATCGTCTAGCCTGGCCCAGGACACCGGCCTTTCACGCCGGCGACAGGGGTTCAAATCCCCTTGGGGACGCCATCTAGTTAAAACGACTTGCCAGCCAAGTCTTTATATAAAACCGGCTTCGTAAAAAGTGATTCAGGCCACTGAAGCAGGTGCATATTTAAGATGCGTCCCCATCGTCTAGCCTGGCCCAGGACACCGGCCTTTCACGCCGGCGACGGGGGTTCAAATCCCCCTGGGGACGCCACTTTTCATAAAAAAAGGATTGAATCGAAAGATTCAATCCTTTTTTGCTTTCCTGCCCCGGCAATCCTACTTGCTGTCCGCGATAACCCCGTTACGATGCACAAACCTGACCTCCCCATCCCGATCCACATAAATTGTCTCCGGAACCACCCTAAGCTTCCTGACCGTCACAACGGCCCCATCAGGAGCGATCTTGAACATCCGCTGCTGCGACCT
This sequence comes from Desulfovibrio sp. JC022, assembly GCF_010470665.1. Taxonomy (NCBI): domain Bacteria; kingdom Pseudomonadati; phylum Thermodesulfobacteriota; class Desulfovibrionia; order Desulfovibrionales; family Desulfovibrionaceae; genus Desulfovibrio; species Desulfovibrio sp. JC022. The sequence goes on from NZ_VOPZ01000005.1 coordinate 57,156, forward strand.
TGAGAGTACATAGAGGGATTCATCAGGACACACAGCCAAACCGCAGATATACCCCATTCCGTCCGCAAAACGCACCCACTCGCCATTGCCGTACACAACATAAACGATCCCCTCATCCTGATTGGCAATGTAATGACTACGTTTGCCCTCTGCCACCAGCATCCCGGCTGAAGAAGACTCCGCCACCAAAACCAATGCAAACACTACAAATATTGCCGCAACCGCACTCCGACTCGTAAAACCTGAAAAATACAATCCGTACATTTTGAGTACCTCCAACTTGTGTTTGATTTAAGCTACGACAAGGTATAATACGAATCCAATACCATTTAACATCGTTTTAATATCAAAAAGGTATCGTTATGCGCATGCGTCAACTCCGCTATTTTCAGGCTGTTGCCGAGGAACTCCATTTTGGAAAGGCAGCAGAAAGGCTCCATATCCAACAACCGCCGCTCAGCAGGCAGATCCAGAACATAGAAGAAGAGCTTGGAGTAACCCTATTCAAGCGTACAAACCGCAAGGTGGAACTCACCGAGGAAGGCAGCTACTTCCTTCAGGAAGCCAAGGAAATACTGGCGATCATGGACCGCTCCAAAACAACCCTGCAAGCCATGGGAGACGGCACAGCGGGGAAGCTCAAGATAAGCTTCATCTATCTGGCCTTGTCATCGGCGTTCCCGGAAATAATGAGGGATTTCATCAAGGACTACCCTGATGTGGATGTCAGCCTTCATGATGAGAACACCTACTTTCAGGTTAATGCTGTTAGGGAAGGAACGCGCCACGTGGGCTTCGTAACCATGAAACTGGTCGACTTGCAGGGCCTTGAAAGCATGATCGTGCACAGGTCCACCTCATGCGCGGCAATCCCCGCAAGCCACCCCCTAGCCCAAAAGGACGTTCTAAGCCTCAAAGACCTCGCTCAGCTGCCTTACATATGCAGCACGGACTCATACTGCCGAATGCGCGTAAAAGAGATGCAGAGGATATTTGGCGAGGCAGGACTGGAGCTTAAAATCGGCATGCAATACGAGCGCAAACACACCGGGAACGTATTCGTAGCCGCCGGGCTGGGCTGGACCGTAATCAACAGCGATTCAGCCGGAACCATCCCCGATGGCATCGCCCTCAAACCGCTTGAAATAGAACTGCACCCCTTTGAGATCGGCATGGTCTGGAATCCAGAACGCATGACCCCGCTGGTGCGGAATTTTATTGAGTTTTATAAGGGGCGGGTTGATGAATAGTTTATTCTAATCATATTTTGATTAGAATAAGGCATCGATTCAAATCACAACTTGTTATTTCAGCTAATTATAGAATTAAGAAGATGAGGACCAAGAATGAACATCCCAACCCCAGAACAATGCGAAAACCTCCTCGCTTCCAACAATACCCCGGAAGCGACTATTATCCACTCCCGAATGGTGCGCGATGTTGCACGCCGCATCGGACGCGATTTGAAATGGCTGCGTGACCGGGGGCCGAATCTGGCCCTGATTACCGCTGCTGCCCTGCTGCATGACATTGCCAAGGGTAAGCCGGACCATGCAGCAGCCGGAGCGGCAATTCTGCGCGAGAACGGTTATGATGAAGTTGCCCATATTGTGGCTGCTCATAATGAACTGGAATATTCCGGCAATCTTCCGGTTACGGAAAAAGAGATCGTCTTTATTGCTGATAAACTGGTCAAAGGAGACCAGATGGTCACCGTAATTTATATTTATGACCATAAGATCGAATCATGCTCCGATGAAAATCTGCTGGCAAAATTAAAACAGAGCAAAAAAAATGCCCTGCGCATCAAGACCGCCATCGAACAGGAAACAGGCAAGAACCTTGAAGAACTTGCCATTGCTGAAGAATAAATTTCAATAAATTCAACGAAAAAGACCCGCCGTTATATTCATAGCGGCGGGCCTTTTCTATTTTAGCTCCGCAACAAAATACAATTCAACCTAAAAGTTGCAAACTTTGCATAGTTTCGCGATACTTATTCAGAGAAATTTAAGTAGCTCCTTTAAATTCAACATTTAGCATATCCATTCTATATTTAGCTGCGGATCAGGAGATACGGATGTCCAAAAAAAGCAAAATTGAAAAATATATCCAGCCCGGAGAACTCCCGGCTTTCCTGCGCAAAATCGCGGACGCCCTTGAAGGTGAAGCTTCGGCAGATGATGCCTATCTTGTGATGATTGAAGGCTTCAAAAAACTGAAAATCAACATCCGCAATGAATACGGCCACACAGCCGTAAAAGTCACAGCCAAGCCCATGTCCGTGAGCATGACGGAAAAAGAATGCCCCGAGGCAGAGATAATCGCTCCCGAAGCACAGGACAGCAGTAAGCCAAAATTTAAAAGCCTCAAAAAAAATATGAAGGCGTCCTTTAAGATTATTTTTAAATCCGTGCACGCGGGCACCCTTCCGCCGCCGGAAGTGGTGGAAGAATTCATGGCGGACTCGAAACTTATGGTCAGTTTTGAAGGCTATGGCGATGAATATTACGACGAATACATGGCAGCATGCTACAAGTTCCAGCAGGCCTGCAATGATTCAGATGTAGAATCCGCCCACAAAGCCTGTGACGAAATCAACAGCATCACCGCCCATTGCCATTCTCGGTACAAATAAGAGGACAAAATGAATACAGCAGTTTCCTGCCCTGCGGCAGTAAAAGTTTCTCCTGAAATTTCTGATGAAGACCGTCAAATATTTCATGAAGTCATTTCCACCGACCTTGCCGACTGGCAGATTGAACAGGTGGAAACCCCTTCCAAGGTCCATGCCCGGCAGGAAAACCTGCTTGCCGTGCACTGGCACCCGGAATTCGTGCCCTTTGAGCATATTACCCGGCGTGTGGAAAAGATGTTCCCCAATGTGCATGATAAGCTGATGATCCCCACCCAGCACAATGTGCTCATGAGTTACGGAGATTACACCGGGGTGGAAGTGGACTGCTACGCCAGCGGCTTTAATCAGAAAGTTCAGCTGTTGCTCCACTTTGAAAATGAGAAGGTAAAAGAGGCCCATGTGCTAAAATCCATGCTGGCCCACACCTTCAAGTACCGCTCCTCACAGCTTTTCGAATACATGGACACCATTACCAAACCCATGAGAGAGCGTATTGAAAAGGCTGCAAAGTCCACCGGTGCAGACGAAGACCTAGTGGAAATGGTCCGGGTATACGTAACCAAGATCCAGACCTTGCTCGATGATGAATGGTCCAGCGTGCCCAAGGATTCCATTAAAAACAAATTGCTGAGCAACTACTTCGACGCCATGCGCCCCAAATACGGCGATACCCTGATCAACCGTATTCAGGCCTATCTCAAGGCGGTAAAAAAGCTGGTCAAGAGCGATTTTTCACTCAAATTCTTCTACCGGGCCACCGAGGTCATTGAGGAAGCGCGCTCTCTGGGCGGCTGCGTGGTTATTCCCCACCCGGAAGAGTTCTGGCCCATCCTGCTGGCAAAATACGATGTGGACGGTATTGAGGTCTGGAATCCGCAATCCCAGCGTTACACCGACTTCCTCATTTCCGTGGTCAATGAACAAAACGCATCCCGTCCCGCCGGGAACAATGAACTGCTCATCTTCATGGGCGATGACTGCCACATGAGTGAAAAAACCAAACCGCTGGACACTCAGGACCCGGGCAAGGCAGCCCGCGAAATCGGCCTGCAACCCGCATGGGACGACCTGAACATCAGGAAAAAATTAATCGTGGCCGGAATCGATCGCCACTCAGTAATCAAGGAATACAAAGCCCGCATGAAAGGCTAGCATCCTCTCCACATAAAACCATAACCACAGACACACAAACATGCTCACATTTGAAGGTTTGGACGAAAATTTCAAGTTCCTCATCCTTGAGGTATTGAATCAGCTTAAGGCTACCCGGGAATTCGTAAAGTCGCCTTCCCGTTCCCTATTCCGTAAAATAACTTCGCGCGACGACTACATCGATAACATGAAAACAGTTATCGAAAATAAATCCTATTCACGCATCAACAACTCCATTGATCTTGAGCCCAAACTATTGAACAAAATCAGGGCAATTCAGCTATCCTCGGTCAACCTGGAGCGCATCGGAGATCATTGCGTCAACATCGTCAACCAGATGGCCTACCTTGAGGACAAAGGCTACGTTAACCGCTACGAATGCGCCGAAGCCTTTGATATTATCGAAGGAAGCACCGCAAAAATAGCAGACGGTTTCAGCTCGGAAGATATGCCTCTGGCCCTTGAGATCTGCAAATCCGAAAACAGGCTGGATTCATTATACAAGGACAATTTCAACCGTATCATGGCTGAAATGGGCAGTGGTAAAAACATCCCCGATCTGGTGACCTGCCTTTTTATTTTCCGTTACCTTGAAAGAATCGGCGATTCCCTGCTCAACATCGGGGAGGCAATCATCTTTTCCATTCTCGGCGAACGCATCAAAATCGAACAGTTTGAATCCCTGCAACAAACCTTGAGCGTTTCCGGATATGACGGATCTTTCTCGGACATCGATTTTCAAGGCATCTGGGGCTCCCGTTCAGGCTGCCGTATCGGACATGTTCAATCCAAGGACAAGGATCAGGCTCCCCCGGTGGCACAGGGAAGTATTTATAAAGAAGGGAATCTCGACAAAATCAGACTTGAACGGACCAGCCTTGAACAATGGAATAAGCGTTTTCCGGGCATGGTCCCTGAAATCTTCGGGTTCCACGAAACCAAGGAAGAGAACAAAGGTTCCATGCTGGTTGAATTCCTGCCCGGCTGTACCCTTGATACCATGATCCTGACCTCGGATGATGCCGACCTTGAAAACGCACTGTTCACTCTTGAGCAGACCCTGCGCCATGTCTGGACCACCACCAAGAAAGATGCTCCGGTCCCGACCACCTTTATGGATCAGCTCAAATCCCGCCAGAACGGCGTATTGCAGGTCCATCCTGAATTCCATCGCAATGCCCGTCAGATGGGCGATACTGAAATAATCTCATCCGAAGAGTTGATCGAGGAATGCCTGACTATTGAGCAGTCGCTTCCGGCTCCGTTTACCGTATTCATCCACGGCGATTTCAACTGCAACAACGTGGTTTACAGCAATGATGACGAAAGGGTCAGGTTCATTGACCTGCACCGCTCCCGCGATTTCGACTACATACAGGATCTCTCGGTTTTCCTTGTTTCCGGCTTCCGCATGCCTGTTTTCGAACGGCCCATCAGGAACAAAATCAACGCGGTAATTTCCCGCATGTACAGCTTTACAGAAGAATTCGCCCAGGAAAACAACGATGAAACATGGCAGGCCCGTCTGGCACTGGCACTGGCCCGTTCTTTCTACACATCCACCCGTTTCGAATTCAATTACACCTTTGCCAAGGAAATGTTCAACCGATCCATGTTCCTGCTGGAAAAGGTTCACCGCTACAACGGAAATTGGGACCATTTCATCCTGCCGGAAGATATCCTCCATTACTAAAAAGCAATAAAGGTGCTGACTATGAAAATAGGCGTAATAGGACTCAAGGGCGCGTGGTCGTCCGAACAACTTGCCAGAGCAGTTGCCGAGAAAACAGGCCGGGAAACACAGATTTTTGAAATGCAGGATGTGCGGCTTGATCTGCCTTCCGGGCGGGCTACGGTGGAGGGATACGACCTCTCCACTTTTGATGCGCTGGTCATAAAAAAAATCGGCAAGCAGTACTCACCGGATCTTCTGGACCGTCTGGAAATGCTGCGCCTGCTTGAAGGGCGCGGGGTACAGATTTTCTCCTCCCCCTACTCCATCCTGCGCGTGCTGGACCGGCTCACCTGCACCATCTCCCTGCAACTGGGCGATATCCCCATGCCTCCCACCACCATTACCGAAGATGTGGACCATGCCCTCGCCGCAGTGGAAGAATACGGCGAAGCTGTTTTCAAGCCCCTGTACAGCACCAAGGCCCGAGGCATGTTTGTACTCAAACCCGGCCCGGACGCCCGTAAGACCATTGAGAATTACCATAAGGATTACAGCACCATGTACATCCAAAAGACCATAGACCTCAATGACAGCGACCTCGGCATTGTCTTTCTCGGCGGGAAGTATCTGACCACCTACGCCCGCTGCAAGACGACTGATTCATGGAACACCACCACAGTAAACGGCGGCAAATACGCCCCCATAGACCCCCCGCAGGAAATTATTGACCTCGCCCAGAAAGCGCAGGCCATCTTCAACCTCGATTTCACCTGTGTGGACGTGGCTATCACCCCTGAAGGACCCTATATTTTTGAAGTCTCTGCTTTCGGCGGCTTTCGCGGCCTGCTTGATGCGCGAGGTATTGATGCTGCTGCCCATTACGTAGACTATGTCATTAAGAAGGTGAAAGGATAATGGAGCAAAGCACTATCACCAGATCCGCAATTGTTGAAAAATTCCGCAATAAATTTTCTGCAAACGAGTCCCTGTTCATTAACTTCTGCGGCTGTGTAATTGAAACAAGAGTCAACAATTCCAAGCTACTGTCCAACCTGAAAAACTACTTCAAAGAATTTCTGGTAAACGCCCATAAAGGCGACATCCTGATTACCGCCCACGAGTGTCCCAAGGCGGACCTCGGCCTGAAATATACCGTAAAACAACCGGAACCGGGCAAGAGCAAAATCAAAGAAGAATTTCACAATCTTCCCGATGGTCGCGTGGTTTACAAAAGACTGACCGGAATGATCTTCGTTTTCGGCGGGAAAGATAATATTGCCATCGGCCCCTGCATTGAAAACTCCAATCAGCTCATCAACTTCATCAACAACCGATTCATCGAATACAAAATAAACAAGGGCTGTTTTCTCGGGCACGCCGCAGGTGTTATCCAGAATGGTCGGGGCATCGCTCTGGCTGGTTTTTCCGGCATGGGTAAATCCACCCTCGCCCTGCACCTGATGAGCCGGGGCACAACTTTTGTCAGCAATGACCGGATCATGGCTGAAGACAGCGATGGTTACCTGACGATGTACGGGGTGGCCAAACAGCCACGCATCAACCCCGGAACAGCACTGAACAACCCGGACCTATCCTGCATCGTGGCCCCGGAAGATAAGAAAAAATTCCTTGCCATGCCCAAGGAAGAACTCTGGGAACTTGAGCACAAGTACGATGCCCTCATTGACGAATGTTACGGTAAAAATAAATTTAAACTCAAAGCCTCCATGAACGCGCTGTTCATTCTCAACTGGACCCGCGATAATTCTGATATCGTCATCAAGAAAGTAGATCCCAAAGAGCGCAAGGACCTGCTTCCCGCATTTATGAAAGAGCCGGGGCTTTTTTATCTCCCGGATTCTCCAGAAAAAGAAAGGGCTCCAAGTGTTGACGCCTATGCTGATTTTCTGTCAAAGACAACTCTCGTTGAAATCAGCGGCGGCGTGGATTTTGATAAAGCCGCCGATGCCTGCCTCAAATTTATGAAAAAAGGCAGTATATAAATACAACTTTCAGGAAGATAATGCGCATCAAAATAGAACGTGAAGTCAGGGTACCGGACCCGATTAAACTGGAACGCTACAGAAGAACCCCGGACCTCGGCCCCCGCATACTCTTTTTCAGCGGCGGAACCGCGCTAAAGAAGACTTCCTCAGTGCTCACCCAGTACACTCACAACTCCATACACATCATCACCCCCTTTGATTCCGGGGGCAGTTCTGCGGTTATCCGCAACCAGTTCAAAATGCTGGCAGTGGGTGACATCCGTAACAGGCTCATGGCTCTTGCGGACCAGTCCGTGCTGGGCAACCCTGAGATATACAAACTTTTTGCCTACCGTTTGCCCGACGATGCAGATGAAGGTGAACTGCGCACTGAATTTGAAGAAATGATGGAATGTAAACATCCTCTGGTACGGGATATCCCGGCCCCCATGCGAAAAATAATCCGCAACCATTTCATCAAATTCGCAGACATCATGGATGATTTTAACCTGCGCGGAGCCAGTGTCGGTAATATCATCCTCACTGCCGGTTATATCAGCAACCGCCGCCACATTGACCCGGTACTCTATATTTTTTCCAAGCTGGTTGAGGTGCGTGGCATAGTGCGCCCCACCGTAAATATGGACATTCATCTGGCTGCGGAACTTGAGGACGGAACTTTCGTGGTCGGTCAACACCTGCTTACCGGCAAAGAAGCCTCGCCCATCGGATCAGGCATTAAAAAATTATGGCTGGCCGAAAAACTTGGCGACTCCACCCCATGTTCAGTACCTATCCGCAATAGAATGAAAAAACTGATCAAAAGTGCTGAACTTATTTGTTATCCGCTGGGAAGTTTTTATTCCAGTGTGGTAGCCAACCTGTTACCCGAAGGTATCGGAAATGCCATCAGCGACAGCAGATGCCCTAAAGTTTTCACTCCCAACACCGGAACCGATCCGGAACTGAAAGGACATTCACTGACCGACCAGATTAACAAACTCCTCTATTATCTGCGCAAGGATGACCCGGAAAACATATCCATAAAAGATGTCCTTAACTTTGTCCTTGTGGACTCGGTCAATGGAATCTATCCCGGCGGTGTTGATAAAAATGAGATAAACAAGCTCGGTATTCAGGTCATTGACTGCGAACTCGTCAGCAATGAAAGCACTCCCTATCTGGACCCGCACCTTCTCTCGCAAGCCTTGCTTTCACTGGCCTGATAAGTGGGACACATTGACTTTCGAACATTTCCCCTTACCTATTAAGTAGGAAGGTACGTGTTTTTACTAAGCCCAACTTAATTGCTCAGCCGCAGGAGGGTCAAATGAAGTTCACAACAATAAAGACTTTATTTGTCATTGTTCTGGCGGCTGCAATGCTTATTTTTGCAACCGTCGCCCACGGGTCCAGCTTCAGGTTTGTACTGGAAAATAATGGAGACACATGGAAACTCGGCAATAACAATTATCTAGGCTCAATCGGATTCAAAGATCTGCAAGCAACCGCGACCATCAGCATAGCCGACATTGACTCTCACATAGACGAAGGAACTACTGTACGCTTCTACGCGGGTAAAGGAATGCAGGGATTCAATGAATACACCCCGCTGACTGCTGACTCTGCCTTCGACTACGCCTCACTTGCCGGAAAGCAGACCATTGAAAATGCTTTCTACGTCGAATTCGAACCCAAGAAAATTCGTTTCGCTCACTTCGAATATGAAGGCCATAAGAACCTGCACGGCAATGGGAAAATGGGTTTCCTTGACTCTGTTCCTGCACCAGTACCCATTCCTGCCACATGGATGCTCATAGCAGCCGGACTGCTGCTCACTGCCGGAGCTAAGCGACTCTTCTCATGAGACAACCAAGCCCCGACTGAAAAGCCGGGGCTCTCTCATGCTCTGGTCAAAATACAAACAATGCTTACCTTTTCACGACAACCTGATTCATCCCCCAAACACAGGACACAAAATGTTACCAGTTATAATTGATGCCAAGCTCTGCAAAAAGGATGAGCTTTGTGTACACGAATGTCCCCTCTCAGTGCTGACCGTAGAAGAGAAAGGGCTGATTCCCACGGTCCATCCCAAGAAAACCAATTACTGTATAAACTGCGGTCATTGCATGGCCGTCTGCCCCACAGGGGCCATCACCCTGACCGCATTTGATGGACAACAGGCAACTCCCTTCAGCAAAGAAGAACTGCCTGATTCCGCCGCAGTTGAAACATTGATTAAAACCCGACGCTCTGTGCGTAAATTCAAAAAGAAAAATATCAGCGTGCAGGAAATCGGCGAACTGATCCACATATCAGCCTACTCCCCTTCAGGACACAATGCCCAGCCGGTTTCATGGACTGTTCTTGATACCCCGGAAAAGGTTTATGAGCTGGGCAAAGTTGTGGTCGAATGGATGGAAGAAATGGTGAAGCAGAAGAACCCGCTGGCGGAGAAACTGTTCCTCGCCGGATTGGTCAATGCCTGGAAAAAAGGGAATGATGCTATATGCCGCAACGCTCCTGCAATTGCAGTTGCTTGGGCACCCAAGCTGGGCATCACCCCGCAGGCAGATACGATAATTGCCACCAACACTCTTGAACTTGCAGCCCATGCCAAGGGTTACGGCACCTGCTGGGCCGGGTATGTAATTCTGGCTGCGGCATACAGCACAAAGGTACTGCGCCATCTAGATATCCCGGAAGAACACATGGCTCACGGAGCATTGTTCCTCGGACATCCGGCAGTTAGATACCGCAGCATTCCACCCCGGCATGAAGCTGTTGCAAAAGAGCAGGACGGGAAATTCATATTCCACGCCCGCCCGAATACACATTAAAAATTACCCCCATCTTTCATGAAAGATGGGGGTAATTTTTACTTTTCATCACTGACCCGCTTACCGGGTTTAAAGGCCGTGCGTAAAAACTTGGGAGTAAAAATCCGGAAAGGATTGCGGACCAGCATGTCCGGCATGACGTGGTACCAGCGGTAGCCCAGACGATGATATACCTTTTTAGCCAAGCACCCGTATCCGGCCTGCCGGGCGGCCCAAAGCGCAGCATCGCGCTGGCACCGTGAAGTTGCCACGGCTTTGAAAATTTTATCGCTGTACCCTTTATCAACCAGCATTTTGCGAATGCGCAGATATTCCCGGTAACGGCTGATAATATCCGCCACGGAAAAAAAAGCTCCGGTCACCCAGCTCATGGCAATAGCTGCCGAGGTAATGAACCCCCAGCTGTGCCCGTCTCGATAAAACTCCGCGGCAAGCCACGCAAGAGTCACGACCATACCGATGCAAAGTCCCAGAACAAAATGGGGTAAAGGGGCCACACGTATATAATTATATTTTTTCTGTGCAAGAGCCTTTAACATTACAACTCGCCTGCAAAGCGGATAACTATTTTTTCATACGCCACGACTAGGGAATTACCATTGTAATGAAAACCGTTCAAGAAATATCGGCTCCTTTGGCAACAGTCTCAACCAACTGAATAAATATACTTTTCTTAAATACAAAGGTGCACCCAGATATTTTTATTATCCGGCTAAGCAGTAACAACCCCGGCAAGCTCAGCCAGCAGATCATCCACATTGAAAGGCTTGGTGATCCGGGAATCCATACCGCTCTCAATACATTTTTCCATGAAATCATCACCCACATTAGCAGTAAGGGCCACAATCCTGACTGGGGAATGAGTTTTGCGAATTGCACGAGCGGCTTCAAAACCATCCAGAACCGGCATTTGTATGTCCATGAAAATTATATCAAAATCATCTGAATCAATGAAAGTATCCACAGCATCTTTGCCGTTTTCCACCATCACATAATTTTCAAGACCGTTCTTCTCGAAAACCTTACGAAGAAGGATGCGATTCATTTTACTGTCTTCAGCCACCAGCACTTTTATGCCGGAATAATCTACAGCAACAGACTTTTCTTCCGAACTGCCCTGAACTTCCTGCGCCTGACGATGCTCGGTGCAAACTCCCACAGGCAGAACAAAAGAAAACAAAGCACCGCCCTGCTCATTGTTACGCGCGGACAGTTCCCCGCCCAGATGCTTTACCAATTTATAACAAATAGCCAGACCAAGCCCTGTTCCACCATATTTTCTGGTAATAGTCGGATCAGCCTGCACAAAGGATTCAAAAAGAGATTCTATTGCTTCTTCCGGCAATCCTATTCCTGTATCGACAACTTCAAAAAGAAGATGAATTTTCTCGCTGCCGGAGGACTGGTGCTGCGGTCTGCACCGCAAGGTAACAGCACCTTCATCAGTGAATTTGACTCCGTTTCCCAGCAGGTTAACAAGCACCTGCCGTAACCTGAGACTGTCCACCTGTACACAGTCAGGCACATTCTCCGCCTCAAGCTCAACCTTAAGGGGCTTGTTCATGGCACCGATATCCACAACATCCCTCATTTCCCGCAGAAAAGCCGGAAGATCAATATTTTCTTCATTCAGCTCCATGTGCACGGAATCAAGCTTTGAATAATCAAGGATATCGTTAACAATAACCAGCAGACTATCCACAGAGGACTTGATCAACCGCAGATTCTCCTGCTGTTCCGTGGTCAATTCGGAACGCTGGAGCAATTGAACCATCCCCTTTACCGCATTCATGGGGGTTCTGAATTCGTGAGTCATGTTTGCCAGAAACCTGCCCTTGGCCTCATTGGCTTCCTGCGCTTCTTCCCTGCTGAACCTCAATTCTTTCTCAACCCTTTTCAGCTCGGAAATATCTTCAACCGCAACAAGAACCCGTTCCCAAGAATCCTCACATCCCGGCACAATGATCAGGTTAAGAATAAATGACTGTTCCTTACCATCAAGACGAAGAAAACTGAATTCACTACGATGTCTATCTGCCCCTTGAAGAAAATCGAGGAAAACCGTGCGGTACACCCGCCATGAATGGTGGGTAACATAAGGCAAAAATCCATCCCTGATCAGCTGCTCCCGGGAATCTGCCCCGAAAAATTCAATGGTGCGGTTATTAGTGTCAATTATCCTGATCAATTTGGCGCAACGGCATACAGATTTATAATCAGACAGCCGATCCTCACGGATAACCGGTATCATGTCAGGACCATAAGAGTCGAAAAGATTTTTAAGCGGGCTCATGTCCAGCTCCCAAAGAGCCACCGGGGAATTCTCAAAAAGAGAGCGGAACCGCCACTCACTTTTCTGCTGTTCTGCTTCTGCTTTTTTACGGCCGGTAATGTCTATGACAAATCCCTCCACGTAAGAGGACATCCCCAGCTCGGATTCAACATACCTCAGTTCCCTTGAGGTCCAGACCCTGCCGCCATCCTTACGATGACACTCAACTTCATATGAAGCCACCTGCCCGGAAAGACGCAGCATCTGAACCCCCCGCTCCCAGTCCTCGCTGCATACATAAATCTGGTCACCAATGCTGGAAACCTCTGAAATCAAATCATCTGCGCCCTCATAGCCGTACAACTCGGCCAGAGAGTTATTGGCAGTAATATACCTTCCCTCAGGAGTGGCTTGGAAAATTCCCATAGGGGCATTATCAAAAATATCGCGAAACTTTATCTCCGCTCTTCTGCGCAGGGCATCAGCAAGATGACGGTTTTTGACCTCCTGCTCCACCTTCTCCTTCTGCCTGTTTACTTCCTCTACCCGCCTGTCGGCCTCATACATCCGGGCTTCATAAATTTTACGGCCGAGCACTCCCCGGACCAACCAGAAACAACCGAATGATATCAAAAGGAAAATAAATACCGACAGCAGAAACTGCATTCTGATACTTAGGAAACCGAAGAGTTTTTGCTCTTCCACCAGACTGATTACACTGAGTGAAGTCCCCTGAACCGGGGATGATATTGCCAGATAGTCAACTTTCCGGCCTGACTTGCCTGCTTCAAGCACGGTCAGGCCGTCCCATTCATGAAGAACATCCATCAGCAGAAGCTCGCCGCTCTGATGCGCCGAGACATCCGAAACCGCAACAACAGTACTGCCCACACGCAGAAAATCTGTTCCCACAGAAGGGGATATCGTCATAAACCGCAAACTGCGGTACAAGCTGTCTATTTTTGTCCAGCCGACAACAGAACCCTTCACTCCCAATGAAGCATCCACGGGAACGCTAACAACAATGGACAACTCTCCGCCGTATTCTCCAGCAAAAAAAGCCGGAGAACCGTGCCTGACCCTGAACTGCGCAACCTCATGATTATCCTCAGCAAGAGTACATTCCGTGTCGGAATCCAGCAGCACGTCTCCCTCTTCATCAAGCACAGCAATTCTGGAAAAAACAAGCTCGTCACCAACAGTATGCTGGGCAAGATTACGGTGGAGCAGGGAGCACACATCCCCCACCAGTTCAGATGATTTTGCCACTGCATCAGGCCCGCGCAGCTCCAGTGCGCTGATCAACGAACGGACAGGCACGCTGGCAGCCACACTGCCCAGCTCGGAAACTCTTTTGGAAAAATAAAAACTGACCGCCATCGATCTTTTAGCGGATTCTCCCACGAACAATTCGCGCGCAGTATTCCTGACCTGCAATTGCGAAGTATACCCGGTCCACAAGGTAATACCTACGAATCCGGCAAATATGACAATGGCGCATATCAGCAGGAGACTATAGCCGTACCCAGAATTATGGCTGGTCTCGTGTTTTTTCATCAAATCAGACTTTCCATACGGACAATTAAAAAAGATCTAACCAATCCCAAATATAAACGCGGGCCAAAACATATGTAATGAGAATCAGATCCATGACCGCAACATATATTTAAACTAAAAATATTTTGACTACCTTAGCACGCTTAGCACCTTTTTCTCATAGTTTTATAAAAAAACAAACCCTCGCTTGACAGTGAGAATCAATTTCATTACAAAGAATTTAGCACTTAAAAAAATGGAGGCAATCATGTGTGCAGCTCTCATAGGCGGAATGGACAGACTTAAGCGGGATTATATTGTTTCAGCCAAGCAAAAAGGCGTTAAACTCAAAGTATTCACGGGAAAAGAAAACAAGGTATCCTCAAAACTTGGCAATGCTGATCATGTAATAATCTTTACAAACCAGATTTCTCATGCAGCAAAAAAAGACATCGTAAAATACACCAAATCAAAACAGATACCCCTGCATATGTTCCACTCCTGCGGTGTTTCCACTCTCAAAAATTGTCTTGAAAAACTCTAGAGCAATCCATCTGAAAACAATATCCCGGCGCGAAAGACGGTTTGGAGACAGTCTTCCGGCCAGCCGCAGATATCCGCCCCTCGCCCCTGCTAGCTGTGCAGGGAGCGCAAAAGTTCAATATTCATTTTATCAAATTTAAAATCCGGATCATCTTCTTTCGGAGTTTCAATTACCTTGGGAATAGTCGAGAACCGGGAATCATTAATAATATACCGAAACCCTTCAAGGCCGATATTTCCTTTCCCGATATGCTCGTGGCGGTCTTTATTGGACCCCAACTCCTGCTTGCTGTCATTGAGATGAAAAAAACGGATAAAATCAAGACCGATCAACTTGTCAAAACGCTCAAAAACCTCTGCGCATGATTCAGCGGTGCGCAAATCATATCCGGCTGCAAAAGCATGGCAGGTATCAAAGCAGACCCCCATGCGCGAAGTGTAACCGGAATCTTCCAGAATTGTAGCCAGCTCACCGAACCTGCTGCCGAGATTTGTTCCCTGTCCGGCAGTATTCTCGATAAGTACCTTCACTTCCTCTGTTTCCGAAAGGGCTATGGCCTGATCAAGATTTGCCACATACCGCTCAAGCCCCTCGAGCTTACCTGTTCCCAGATGAGAGCCGGGGTGGGTCACCAGATATTCAATGCCCAGAGCCTCGGTCCGGCGCAATTCCTGAGCAAAAGCCTTTACGGATTTAGCCACGCTCTCAGGTTTGGGAGAAGCAAGATTGATAAGATAAGAGTCATGGACACTGACCGGGTAATTGCCCCATTCTTCCCTCAACTTTTTAAAATTTTCCACCACCTTATCTTCAAGAGGCTTTACCTTCCACTGACGCTGGTTACGGGTAAAGATCTGGAGAGCGGTTCCCTTCACAGACATGATCCTCTCCACAGCCTTGTCCACCCCGCCGGTTATGGGCATATGGGCACCTATATACATAAAAATTCCTTTGCTTATTATTTCCGGATATTAATATTTTGCAGGCGCGAATTCCATGAGAACCGAAGCCAGCAATCGCGGATCAATCAGGCCTTCAGACTCGTCTGAAACCAGCCTGCGGTCAATTACTTTCAAAGGAAGTTTTTCCAAGGCCGCAAGATCAGGATCTTCCTGATAAACACCGTTTTCCGAATCAATAAGAACATAATTGAGCACTGCTTCAGATCCGATATAGGCTGCATTATCCAGACGCAGAACTTCAAGCAGCCTCTCCACCTGCAAATTAATATTGTGCCCGATCAATTCCGGATCAAAGCCCATATTGGGAATAAATATTTTCGGGCAGGGATTCAGGGAAACAGCCTGCCCCAACCCTTGCGGGGAAAGAGCAGCAAGCGTGCTGGAATAAAAGCTGCCCATGGGATAAACAATTAAATCCGCACCACGAACCAGATTTATTGCCAGAGATGAAGCATGTACCGGACGCGGCCATGGATCATCCACCCCGGAACAGATCCACATACCGTCAATGGGTGATGATATCGGATCAACTTCCTTGCCTGTAAAAAAATGCTGCCCGGCCAGAATTTCCCCGTTCAGCAACCGCACTGCCAGATGCCCGTTATCCACAGTTGAAGCACGGACAATTCCCCGCGCCCCGATAAGATGTGAAAGCTGTGAGATAGGCGGGGCCAATATACGTTGATGGGCCATAAACCCGGCTGCGAGCAGGATATTGCCGAGACTGGCGTTAACCGGATCAAAACGGTCCCCGGCCAGCTCTATGAACAGGGCAAAGCGGTCTGAAAGGATCTTGCGGACAATTTCAGAAAAACCGTCCATAAGGGAGTGAGAACCATTGGCAAGATGGGAAAGCTGTCCGTTAAGGGCTGTTCTGTCCGCATAGCGGGGAAGGCGTGTTCCAAGCAGTTCAACTATATTCGCTTTTTCCGGTTTTTCCATATCCGCGAGGGCGAGCAAACGATTGCGCACATCCCCCACCGCCGGCATATCAAAGACTTCACGCAAAGCTGCTGAACTGCCGCCGGAATCAAAAGTGGTTATAATATAAGCGCATTCCGGGTTTACTTTTGCAAGTTCGGAAGCCAACCCGTTAAGGGCCGTTCCCCCGCTGAAAAAAACAAATGCCGGATGCTCTTTCTCCACCTGCAACTCCTTTACCTGAACCGAACATTTGGTTAGTGAATATTATAGTATCGGCAGCCCATTTTATAACAATTAGCAGTCAACATACCTCAATCTTAC
Organism: Desulfovibrio sp. JC022; assembly: GCF_010470665.1. Classification (NCBI taxonomy): domain Bacteria; kingdom Pseudomonadati; phylum Thermodesulfobacteriota; class Desulfovibrionia; order Desulfovibrionales; family Desulfovibrionaceae; genus Desulfovibrio; species Desulfovibrio sp. JC022. Next base: position 74,008 of record NZ_VOPZ01000005.1, read on the forward strand.
TGATATGAAAAACATTTTCCTCAATATACACGGATTCGGATCTTCAGGCGCAAACTCAAAAGCAGCAGCACTTTCTGAGAACTTTCCAAAACATGAACTGATCAGCCCGGATCTTCCCCCGGACCCGCTGCAATCACTAGAAATAATAGACTCCATTGTTACAGAAAACAAAAACCGCCCCCTGATCCTACAAGGATCATCCATGGGCGGACTGTATTCGCTGATCATGCACTTCCGGCACTCTGTCCCGGCCCTGCTGATTAATCCGGCATTGACTCCGGCAACACTGGTCCGCAGCCGTCTGGGTGAAATCTATGAATTTTCCAACGGTGAGAGCATCCTCATTTCACAGGAACATGTGGATAGTTTTGCAATGGTGGAAAAAGAATTGGAAAAAGGAATCGCCGAAAAAGGGGTCTGCGCCGGACAGGTACTGGCTCTGATCGGTGAACAGGATGAGCTTCTTGATCAGCAGGTAATGAAGTCAATACTCAGAAAGGCCGGGGCCGAGATAATCTCCTACAATACCGACCACCATTTTGAAGGATTCGATCAGGTCGCCCGCCACGATATAAAAGTAAGGGACTTCCTGCTGACTATGCGGAATTAATCTTCGTCCATACGCCCCACAGGCATAAGTTCATTCATCTCGCTGATGTAACCATTTTCAAGATTGTTCACTTCCTGAATATAAGTCTTGAAGGTCAGATCCATGGACGGATCGGTAAATTTGTGCAGACTGTAAGAAGGAGTGGAAAAAAATCCGCGTCTGGCTTTATGCTCTCCGCCCATACCCGGATCATAGGTATTTATGCCGTTAGCCACCGCCCATTCAATAGGAGCGTAGTAACAAAGCTCAAAATGGAGAAAACGCACTTCCTCAAAACAACCCCAATATCTGCCCCAGAGCCGATCCCCGGAAAAGACAAACATTGAGAGGGCCAGCGGATCAGGATCATCACCCCGAAGGGCTACAGTAAACATCAGATTTTCCCGCATGTTCTGCTTCAGCCCCTCGAAAAAGTCAGGGGTAAGGTATTTGCAGCTCCAGACCCCGAATTTATCGTTGGTAGATTCGTAACAACGATACATAAGATCAAAATAGCGGTCCGGAATTTCATATCCAGTCAAAGTCTGCACCCTTACATCATCACGGCGCAAAGCCTTACGCTCACGACGGACGGTCTTACGCCTGTTGCTGTTCAGAGTACTCAGCCAGTGATCGAAATCCCGGTAATCATTGTTAAGCCAGACATATCCCTGATGTTTCCATGCGGCATAACCGTAGGCTTCCATTTCAATTCCCCAGTCAGGGTCCACAAAATTGAAAGCGCAACTGCCCAGTCCGTTGATAGAACAAAAACGGTCTAGGGTCTGGCAGATCACCCCGGTGACCTTTTTTGCAGAAATATCCGGGGCAACCATAAACCGATAACCGGATGCCGGGGTATAAGGACTCATGCCTACAATTTTAGGATAATAGGCCATGCCACCTTTCTGGGCCACTTCCGCCCAGACCCGATCAAAAATAAACTCCCCTTCGCTCTGGTCGCGCACAAACAATGGAGCTGCTCCCACCAACCGCCCCTCAGACCGGACAAGCAGATGAGCCGTAAGCCAGCCGCTTTCCGGGGTTGCGCTCCGGCTCTTTTCAATAAGGCGCAGCCAATCCCACTCAAGGAAAGGAAAATTCAATTCCCTGGCAAGCCGATCCCACTCATCCCGATCAACCTCGGTGATTGAAGGAATCCATGAAATTTCAAGTCCATCCAATATATCAGTCATTTACCAACCCTAAAAACTACTGACCGCTGACCATCCCGGCAAATGATCTTGATACCGAAAAATAATCCGCAACCCATTCCATAAAAACCCCAGCCGTATTGGAGTAATCCTCCCTGTTCCAGACCATATAGATGTCCATGCTGGGAAATTCGTCACTGACAGGAACCATAGCAATTCCTTTGCGTGAGACCCGGCTGTTCTCCGGGAGAAAAGTTACCCCCATGCCTGAAGAAATCAAGGCGGAAGCACCGGATAGACCGGAAATTTCCTGCTTTACCCTGGGCACCAGCCCCCGTGAGGTAAAGGCATCCATAATAGCATCATAAAGGTCCGGCTGCCCGCTGCGTGGAAACATGAGCAGATTCTCCCGCGCTATTTCAGTCAATGATACGCTTTTTTCAGCGGTAAAGATATGATCTTCCGGCACCGCCAGAACATGTTTTCTGGAAAAAAGCTTTACCGAAGACAACCCTTCCATGGCATGCAGGTAAACAGTTGAAAAGCCCACATCCATTTCACCGGAACTGATTTTCTGCAATTGAATGGAAGCCCCGAACTGACTGAGCCGCACTGACACACCGGGATACCTGTGACTGAACGAACGCACGGCTTCCGGCAAAAGGCTGTCCATGGCAATCTCCATGAAACCGACCTTTATATTGCCGTATTCGCCCTTGGCCATCCGCCCCACAGTAGCTGCGGCATCTTCAGCCTGAGCCACAATATCCATAGCCTGCTTATAAAAATAGCGACCTTCGTTTGTAAGTCGAACTTTACGGCTGTTGCGCTCCAGAAGACGAGCACCTAGTTCTTCCTCAAGCCCTTTAATCTGCTGCGAAAAAGGAGGCTGGGCAATATGCACCCTGCGGGCCGCACGACCGAAGTGCAACTCCTCGGCCACGGCAATAAAATATCTCAGCTGTCTTAATTCCATCAATAAAAATCCATTGCTAAAAAAACAGCGGGGCAAAATCCCCGACTTCTTTTTATTGAACAATAAATCCTGTATAATTACAATATTAATGTCTGAAGATAAAAATCAGCAAAAAGTTTGATTGCATTTTTTCCCGCCTTGAGCCAACCTCTGCTCGCTTTATCTCAACAAGGAGTTTTTATATGACAGATGATCTGGACAGCCTGCTTTCCGATATTCAGCAGCAATGCAATGACGCAGCCCACGATATGTTCGGGGAGGAAACCTCCCGCTGGCATAACCCTACCTACGCCGGAACCATGGAAAACCCGGACTGCATCGGGCAAATGAAGGGAACCTGCGGCGATATCATCAAAATATTTCTCAAGATAGAAAACAATACCATTAAGGAAGCATCGTTCTTTACCACTGGATGCGGACCCAGCATTGTGAGCAGCGACATGGCCTGCGAGCTCAGCATGGGAAAAAATATTGATCAGGCTTCTGAAATAGACGGGGAAGATATCCTCGAAAGACTCGGCGGATTACCCGAAGACAAAGTCCATTGTGCGCATCTGGCTTCTTCGGCACTTCAGGAAGCACTGGGCAACTGGTTGCAAAAAAAGTAACCCCTACAGCTTATATGCTGTGCTTGAGTATACCCTTAATCAAGGAGATCTTTTTGATCGGCTTGGTCAAGAAACCATTGCACCCGGCCTCAAGACAGTCTTTTCTGTCTTCCTCCCGGTCATTAGCCGTAAACGCAACCACCGGTGTGGCCGGGTATCCGTTCTCCCATTCATATGCCCTGATCTCGCGGGTAGCTTCCAGACCGTTCTTGACGGGCATCTGAATATCCATCAGCACCAGATCAAAATTATTTTCACGGTAAATGCGCACAGCTTCATCACCGTCAGTGGCAAAACGCAATCTGAAAGGAGTATCCTTCAGGAAGAATTCAAGCAGCATACGATTGTTTTCCGAGTCATCAACCACAAGAATTCGTAACGGATTAAGGTCAATACTTTCATCCCAGGCTTCTTTTCCAAAAGAAGAGTCGCCATAAATATTGAGCATCGCCTTCTGCAGCCCGCCTCTAGTCACAGGCCAGTGAACACTGCTCTTAACCCCGAAAATCTGGTTTACTTCCGGGCGGTTGCTGCTGACTCCCGGAGAAGAGGAAAGAGTGCACAGCACAGGATTATCATTATTCAAGCGGGCTTTTATGGCTTCGACTTCACTTAAGCCGTCTTCCTCGCCAAGCCGGTCAGAAACAATTACCAGTTCAGCATTGCTGCGGCATGATTCGCTTTGCACACAGGCGAAGTTCAAATCCCCGGCATGCAAACACTTAGCACCCCATTCGTTGAGGCATTTGCATATATACTTCCTGACCAGAATTCGCTCATCTATGACAAGAATTTCACGATCCTGCATTGCCGACCTGATCCTGCCTGTATCCACTTCCATTTCATCGACCCGCCCGAGCTGAATTTCAGCCCTGAATTCGGCTCCGCCCGATGAAACATTGCGTACACTGATCTGCCCGCTCATTAATTCAACAAGATTGCGGGTAATGGACAGTCCAAGTCCTGTGCCGCCGTATTTGCGGGTCGTGGAAGAATCAGCCTGCACAAAATTTTCAAAAATAATTTTGAGTTTCTCTTCTGAGATCCCTATGCCGCTGTCACGCACGGCCATATTCAGAACAACATTTCCTTCAGGGCCGGCAGAGCTTGAAATATCCAGAACCACCGAACCTGAATCAGTAAATTTAATCGCGTTACTAAGCAGGTTAACAAGAATCTGTTTTATTCTGGTCGGGTCGCCCTCGAATAAGGTCGGACAAAGCGGGTCCACATGGCATGCAAAAACCAGTTTTTTCTTCCAAGCACTAACAGACATGATGCCGGACACTTCATCCACAAGCTCATCAATATTAAACTTGGTTTTTTCAAGGGTGAGTTTGCCCGACTCAATCTTTGAAAGATCAAGAATATCATTAATGAGATTCATCAACGCCTTGCCGGAATCTCTGAAAATGGAGACATAACTCCTTTGCTCCATGGTCAGGCTGGTATCGGAAAGCATATCGGCCATGCCCAGAATCGAATTCATGGGAGTACGTATTTCATGGCTCATCTGGGCCAGAAACTCACCTTTAGTACGGTTGGCAACTTCCGCCTTAGCCATGGCTTCTTCAAGCTTCTTAAGAGTATCCGCCATATGGGCTGAATTGCGCTCTTCAACCTCTTTAGCCTTGAGCAGCTGAGCCGTGTAGTGCTGCAATTCTTCCTCGTCCCGCTTGCGGTCTGTCACATCACGGACAACACTGAGCAGCACCTCCTGCCCCTGATAAGTGATCCTGCGGGAGCGCACATCCGCGTAGACAACCTCACCAGATTTAGCCAGAGCAGGGCATTCAAACTGCCGGGAATCATCTCCAGCAAAAAGACTGTGCAAAAGACTGCGCAAGCTTTCCCGCTCATAAGGCGGAACAAGCTCAAAGACGGTTTTCTTTAAAAGCTCATTGCGCCCATATCCGAGAAAATCTGCCCCGCCGCCATTAACCTTCAGGAAACGACCATCCATATCGGTTATGCAGACAAGATCATCCACGTTATCAAAAAAGAATTGGTACTGTTCGAGCCCCCGGGTACGGCGCAAGTTTTCAAGCATTGAGGAGAGAGCACTGCTCAATGCGCTGATTTCAGTAATGAGGCTTTCCCGGCCCGGAATATCCTCTTCCATACCTCTGGAAATATCTTCAGCTGAAGCAGTGATGGTACGCAGCGGACGGGTTAATTTACTGCTCAAGTAAAGTGAAACAACAAGACAAAGACCTATGACTCCCCCGAACAGCGGCAAAAGCAGCCAGAATGTACGCTGCACTGATTCATTGAGCCTTGCATCAGAGACGAAATAGGCCAGTCCCGGCACCAGCGAACTGCGATATAAAACACCTTTTACATCAGCACCGATTCCAACTTCGACAAGCTCATCCCCACCCACAGACTCTCTCAGGGACAAAGAAAGAGACTCTCCTGTGACAAGATCGTACGCCTTGCCTTGTTCAAAAAGAACCATCCTGCTTCCGGAGGAATTCTTAAATGCGGAGACCAATTCCGATCTTGAAAAATCAACCAGACAGGCAGCACTGCCGACAACTTCGGACCTACTGCGGATGGGAAGTGAAAAAACTGTTATGAACCCATCCCTGCCAACCCTGCAAAAAGAGCAGCGGAACGGAGAATTCATAAGCGCATTTTGGACATAAGACTCATCGAACGGCCTTGCCGAAGAGCTGAAAATTCTGGGATCACCTTTACGCGTGACAAAAAAATCGATCCCCAGCGGGGCCTGATCATACTCGGACAATTTCTCGGTCAACGGGTAGTCCACCCCCATCATCATAGCGACCCGGATAGAGTTATCCTTACTCAATTCCCCAAGCCGGGCCATTGCACGATGCAAAAAGCTGTATAGCTCAAGGCTGGACTCCTGCCCTTCAGCCCGCACCCGATCATGAAATTCATTTTTAAGGGTACTGAAATAACTGTAAGAAAAGACACCGCCCATGGCGAGAGCGGTAACAATGGCCATCCCGCAAATTGCGGCAGCAACTAGAGTGGAAAGTCTGTAGGAAGATATTTTTTTCATTTCAGCAACATGAACTTCAGCTATTTGTATACGACATCAGCAGCCATCAAAATATCTGCGGGAATTTCCATTCCCAATTCCTTTGCCCGCGTAAGATTAAAAACCAGAGCATACCGCTCAGCATCTTCAACCGGAATATCTCCGGGAGGTGTCCCCTGTAAAATCATAGCGACCATTTTACCGGCCTGCCTGCCCATAGCGATAAAATCAACTCCGGCCCCGCCCAACATTCCCAGACGGGCATAAACATAGTTAATTGAAACTCCCGGTGTGCGGCAATTGGCAACGGTCCATTTTATAATATCTGAGGTGGAATGACTCTGTCCGCTTTTATCTTTGAGCAGTGTTGCCGCCGGATAAATGGAGCCTATTGATGGATCTGAACAAGCCTGACGGATAATTTTTGTATACTCTTCCCAAGATGTGGCAATACGGGTTTCAAATTCAATCCCCAGACTGTCGCCGGCCTCGACCATTTCCTTGCTGACCTGCTTGAATACAGCCTTACCTGTAGGTGATTCACCTAAAAGGACCAATATTTTTTCAAGTCCGGGGATCAACTGCTTCTGCACCCTGCAAGCATCGATAAAATGAAGTTTCTCGTACACACCGGTAATATTATGTCCCGGCTTCAAGCGGGAAACCATCCATTTCACCTTACGATCATAATCTTCAGGCTGTCCGTTCATCCCGCAGAAAACAATATTAATATCGCTATCCACAAGCTTAAGCCCCACAGCCCTGAAGGCGTTATCATCAAGCAGTACGAGAGCATCCGGCTGGACCTCGCTGATTCTTTCCAGAACCGCAGCAGCCTGCCCTTCAATAAGCTCCGGGGTATTGTTAACCTTCTTGGTTTTCATGGCATATTGATGAACTATCAAATTTGAACCATCAACGAACCCCGCTTTGGCCAGACTCTCCAGTATGCCCTGATGCTGCGGTTGTCCGCAGATATTGTCCAGACTGTAACTGTGAACAATCAATATCTTCTTCGCCTGTGTTTCCTCTGCAACAGCTGCGCAACACGAAAACAAAAAATACAAACAAGCCCAGAAAAACAAAGAAAGTCTTTTTTTCATCACTTCCCCACAGTCCAAAAGGTCCTCTTAGCATCACAAATAAACATACTGTGCCCAAGTTTATATCATTTTTTCTGCGACACAGACAGACAAACATACCCCCTTGCGATGATTCCTTAAATCAAAACAGCTATCTTACAAAAGTGAATTCCCCGAAAACCGGATAATGGTCCGATGCAGAAATAGTATCCACGATTTTTGCAGAATCAGGAAACAATCCTTTTGAATAAAAAAGAAAGTCGTAGCGGTGTTTACGCTCGGCAAAAGTAAAATTTTTATGCAACCTTACAGCTGAATCCCCCGGACTGCTGAGGATTTCACTTACTCCATCCAGATTATCGCGCAACTGATTAATAAAAGGAGGTTTGCTGAGATCGTCTTCAGGAATGGGAGTCCCCCTGATATATGCTTGAAAATTAAAATCACCGCCGATCAGAAAATCCACACCAGAGCTTTCCCTCTTTATCCAATCCGCAAGAAAACTTGCCTGCGCAACACGGGCCGCCCTGTTCCAGACGCAGAGATGGACATTATAAACATCAACCCGCTTACCATCCACGTCAACAGCCACCCGCTGCATGGAAGACTTCCAAAGCAAAGGATAGTAAAAGATATTCAGGAGATTGTTTTCAAAATTAGGTTTACAGGAAGTCTGGACAGACTCATTGGCAACAATGGGGAATTTGGAAATAACAACCGTTGCTTTGGTTATCTTGCGCTCTTTACGCAAGGGAAAAAACATATCCCAATCCACCACCGGAGCGGCATACCCCCAACCAAGCCTGTTCATTATATAATCCAGTTGATTCATATACCATGAACGTTTAGACTCAATATCCACTTCCTGTAGCAACACAATATTAGCATCTTCCGCCCTGACCAGATCAATAAAACTATCCAAATTGGCTGTGAAAAATGATTCGGGATGCTCATCTGCAAGGGTGTGCTGCACCGGACCGGCCGCAAACCCCAGATTGTAATTCAGGACTTTAAGTTTTTCGGCATCAACCGTTTCCGATTGAATTTCTTCGCTGAACTTGAGAACCTGTCCCTTTTCCAGCTCCCCTATCCGGTAAACCGGGTCAGTAAACCATTTAATCAAAAAATAACCGGCAAAAAGAACAAGTCCGAACAAAAAAACAGATGTAAACAACTTAAAAAAAGTATACACATAGCTCATCGGGACTCCTGAAATCACAATATATTTTATCCGTTTACAAATAAAAAAAATGCTAAAAATTTTCTTAAAAACCATCGTACCTATTGTTGTTGTACTATTAATTAGCACCTGGTGCCATGCATATCAGCCAAAGCAACAACAGATTAAAATCATTTGCGGCTACAAATTTCCTCCTTTCTACACTGTAACGAGCAAAAAGGACCCCTCCAAAAACCTGACCGGAACATTTATTGACCTAATGAATGTATTCCAGAAAAACTACCCGCAATACAATATTGAATACAAATGCATGCCCCGGGCAAGAGTAAGTAAACTCTTAATACGCGGAGAGGCCGATGGATATGCCCTGACCGATCCTATGTTTCTTCCGGAGCAAGCGAAATCCAAATACTTGCCTTCACTGCCCATGTGGACCATTTCAGACCACCTGCTCGTCCTGAAGGATTCTCCTATTATTAAGACTGATTTTGAAGACATGATCGGCAGAACCATTGCCGTTCTGCACGGAAATGACCACGGCCCCCTGAATCCTTATTTTGAAAACGAATTGATTAAGCAACACTCCGTATATTCGACTAAACAAATACTGGAACTTCTACTGAAAAAACGAGTAGATGCTGCAATTTGCAACAAAATAACCCTACCCGGATTAGTAAAAGAAACACCGTACTCCATGGCACAATTCAGAATCCTCGATAAAGCGCTCTACTCATTTAAACTTCATCTTGTTGTACACAGGAAGAACTCCGCGTTTCTAAATGATTTCAATGAATACTTAAAAAAATCCTCCCTTACTATGAATCAGTAAGGGAGGATTTTTTCTACTGTCCCTCCGGGTAATAAAGGGGGCAATTTTTACCTTCAATGCGTACAAGCCTGACCGGCAGCGGGTCCATAATTTTATCTGGAACAAAGCAACGGTAGACTTCAAATCCTGAATTCAAAAGCAACATGCCACTGAGCAGAACTAGGCCCAGCGCCAAGGTATTCCTCATACGCAAACCTCCAGCAGGAATAATTTTCACCTTTGTTTCTACAAGCAAAAATCGATCCTGCCGGAAAATACCCTGTTAAATTAAGGACAGCTCAGAACCATCACTTCTGTCTGGGATTTTTTTGCCCGTTTGAGCTTCTGCCCGCAGGTATACTCCACATACAAATATTTCCCCTTGCCCGGATATGGATCACCACAAAATTTATTACCCACGATGAGGCGGCATTTATTTTTACCATCGCATATTTTTACCAATGAATCCTTTGCATTACAGAAATACTGTTTATAACCCAACTCGCCCTCAAGCTCGAAACTGATATTTCCGTACTTTGCACTCATGATCCGGATAGCCTTTTCCGGAAAGACTTTTCCTTCTACACTTTGCTCACCACCATATTCAATTGATTTAACATCCCCTTCGGAAACAGGTACCTCAATGACTTTTCCATCTTTAAGGGTGATCTTCATTTCAGCCTGAAGATGAGGTACAAAAAGAAAGCTCCCTACCGCGAGCAGCGCAAAGACAAAAACAAACCGAAACATAGTATTGTCCTCCAGTTACTTTTTAATCACTTGCAAACATAGCTTAAAAATCCATTCAGCAAAACCTTGGAGCCAAGAATATGAAAATATTAATTACAATAATGACTATGATCTTCCTTTCTGCTCCCTTTGCTGCGGCGCAACAAATTGACAACCTCAGGGATTTGAAGCGCCCGCGCTACGAAGTAGCATTCCCTCCAAAAACAACAGAAATAAAAAAAGAGCAGCCGAGCGCAGCTCCAGAAATCAAAGAAGAAGACAATTCACGTTTTGCCGGGACCTTCAAAGGCAAAGTCACCGTGCATTACAAAGGAAAAATAGTAACAGCAGAAGCCACCTTGCATATTGCGGCAGGAAATCCAGACCGCAAGAGCCACTATGACAGCTACATTCTCCCCCAAAGAAGTGACTATCTTGAATCGACATGGAAACTGGACAAGGAGGATGTACGTAGAACTGTGACCATATCCGGTAAAACCGTTTACGTGACTGACATCATTGAATACAGCAAAGGCGGAAATTCCCAGATTAGGACACTCGTATTCTCGCCTGATTATTCGGCCCTGACTTTTTTAAAAACTGAATTTGATGATTCGTCGGTAAACCCTGCCACCGGGCAGATCATCGGCAGATTTTTGCGGGTTAAATAATTTTAGCATCAACATAATGTTTATTCCAAAGCCCCATGGATAATCTTGAAAAACTATTCTTTTTACTCCATAATCGAATCAACAATCGGAAACTGAAATACGGAGTTTAAAATGTATATTTTGAAAAAAGGTCAGGAGAATAAATTTCAGGACCTCATCCCACTTGGTGAAACCGACTGGCCCGATGAAGTAAAAAAAGAAATCTGCGATTTTTTCAAAACCGCCGGTGTAGATGACCCCATGACCCAGAAACTGGTAGAACCCGGTCTTCAGGGCTTCCGCTCCAAAAGCGGCAAGGATCAAATAGACTGGGATGATGTGGTAGCTTACTTCAAATACGAAGCATTAAGCGTACTGATCATGCATGATGATAAATTCAAAGAAAAAGCTGAGGAGCTTTATACAGACTTTTTTGCCAATCACAAATTCAAGGTCTGGAACAGAGATTAGATCAAGATTCGGACAGAAAACTAAAAGCCCCGGTATTCTATACAGAATTACCGGGGCTTATTTTTTCATAAAATTTTATTCAGGCAGAGCAAAATCCAACTTAAGTCCTTGATTTAAAATCATCAAAGCAGCTTCTGCCCCTTCCCATCCAGCTGCGCACTCAGGGCTCAAGCTGATAGTCAAAGTCTTGATCACGCCGCTATCAAGTGCCTTGCGAAGCTCAGCACCCCAGCCCCTGATATATTCATCAGTAAAAAGGCGGCCCATTTTCCCATCTGCCATACGCCCGAAAAAATAATCCAGATCAAGGTTAAAAATCCAGTTATCTTTTAATTCAGTAAGGGCGGCCGGAAACTCCCACGGTTCATAAGCGGCAAAACCGATTGATTGTGGGGCTGAACCTTTGCCATGGGTGGCAAAAGCCCAGTTTTCAATTCTGTCCCCATACTTTTCAATGAAAAGCCCAAGATAATTATCCCAGCGAAACAGCGGGGTCACCGCGAAAAAATCGTTATCATACCCGCATTCAAGATATTCGCTGATGCTGAAATTTTCAAACCCAGCATGCGGAAAATGAGCATAATCCTGAGCGGAAAACAAAGCGTCATAATGACGGTCCACATGGAAAAGATTCAGACTTTCACTTTTTTTCAAACTTTCCATCCAGCACCACAAGGCTGCGCGATGGTTATCCATGATAAAAATATTATCCTGTTTCCACAGAAAATTCAGTTTGATCGCTGTGGAGTGGTTACGCCCCTGAAAATCGACTATCCATTCACCCATTACTTACCTCCAAGCATTCATGCATAAAGCTGATAAACATGACGTGTGTATCAGGCTGCCGCACTCCGGTCCAGCCTGCACAGAGCTACTCAGCGCAGCATTCTCAAAGAAACTAATTGCTTTTGAGAATCACAATTTTCCGAAAATCTCACACAAAAGGGGCGGCAGACTGTCCCCGACGGACAGTCTGCCATGATGATGAGAGATGGATAAAGTGTGTATATGAGATGGTGCTTTCTTCCAGCAGGCAACAAGGGAGAAACCTGCGGAAATTCATGAAATATGTTCTATAATCCAGCACTAAAAACAATGCACGGAGAACAGTTCAAGGGTACTATGGATTAATTAAGTCTATTTATATCAAGAGGAGAACCGCAGTCAGGACAGACCCGGATGGTCTTGCCGAAGGTATTCCCCATAACCCAGAAACGGGTAAACCATGCTTCATCTTTTTTGCTGTGGTATTGGACCATGACCCTGTTACCGCATTTGCAAAATCTTTCCTGCATGACCGACTCCTGCTTCGTGAATTCATCTGGATTGAAATCCGCCTTTCCGGCGTACCCTTGCCATGTGACGACTTCAATTAACCACAACAAAACACCTGTGTCAATCTAAAATAAACATTCATTAACATAAAAACCAAAACTGTTTACTTGAACTCAATCTCAATAATTCAAAGTGCAAAAAAAAAGACCTCCCAAAAGGAGGCCTTGAAAATTAACTTACTGAAAAGCCTAATGATATTCACGGGAAACCCAGACCACCTGCCCCAGCACCCGCACGTTTTCAAGCTCGTCACCGCCCAGATGAATAGGAGCATAATCTTTATTGTCACTGTGCAGAACCACTTGGCCGGGCCGCTTCTCTACTCTTTTAACCATTACGGTGTCTTCCACACCAACTGCATAAATCCCCCCGGCAAGAATATCCTGACGGGACTGATCCAGCAGCACGATGTCACCTTCTTTTAATTCCGGCTCCATACTATTGCCGTAGACTTCCATTAAAACCATATCGGAGGGATTCCCTTTTCCGCCAATCCAATCCTTGCGAAAAGCGTAGAAACCTTCAATTTCACCACCGGTTTCAAAAGATCCGCCACCAGCGGACAATCGAGCTGCAACCTTGGGAATACGGGAAAATTCGTCAGCAAATTCAACGGCATTAACTTCCGGACGAGGCGACCCCAGACCGGATTCAAGCCACGTCGAATCAAGATTATGGCGAACGGACAGCTCAAGAATCCAGCGCGGGGGGACTGTACCCTTTTTCTTAACAAGGGAAACAGCAGCCCTGCCGACTCCCAACTCGCGCGCCAACTGGGCTTGTGTGGAAATATCGGTCTGGTCCTTCAATCTTTCAAAAAAGGAATCAAAATCTTTAGCTTGCATCGTCACCTCAAAATTAACAATTGTTTAACTCAAAAGTTCATCTATACTTAACACTCATGATTCGATACTGCAACCATTTTTATAAACAGAGAAAGCTTTCAAAAAAAATATGTTTGTAGTAAAGTACGCAAATAGTTAGGGGATATAGTCTTTGGAGTTATAGTAGATGAGTAATGACCTGATTGTTAAAAATCTGGCTACAGAATATGTGGAGCATTTTGAATTTGATTTCGGTGATGCCGGGGTTGAATTATCATTACTTGATGATGCGCCCGTGGAGCTCAAAACATTAATCACCGACCTTTGCGGACGGATCAATCCGGAAACATTGGTTAAAGTATATGAATCCCTTAACGCTATTGCCGAATCTGAAGACATCTACGCCTGTGAAATAGACGAAAAAGTATGTGAACTGACCCTTTTCTGCAAAATTGCCCGCAGGGTTGAAGAGATCGCCACCCGCTAAATTTAATAGCAGTACAAATTTTTAAAACCCGCTAATTCTAAAAAGAATTAACGGGCTTTCTTCTTAAACAAACTTCTTGTAATCTTCAGCACCAGAAACCAAAGCAAGGTTGGCTTCCAGTAATTCAAGGCTGACCGATTCCAACCGGACAGTGATCTTCTGTCCCAGCCGGAAAGCATGCCCGGTGCGTTCACCTACAATCATCTGACGATCCGACCAGAAGGTGTAGTAATCATCGCCAAGCGAGGATAAACGGACCATACCCTCTGCCATTACCTCTTGAAATTCCACCCAGAATCCGAATTCCGCAATGGATGAGATCACTCCGGTGAACTCCTCGCCCACCTTATCCTTAAGAAAGATAATGGTCAGACGTTTAAGGATTTCGCGCTCAGCTTCCATGGCTGTGCGTTCGGTTCCGCTGATGGAGCTACCGATACGCGAAAGCTGCTTCTGACCGGGAATAGCCTGATGACCGTCGCCCAGCGCAACCTTAAGGAGACGATGGACAACGAGGTCAGCATAACGCCTGATGGGTGAAGTAAAATGGCAATAGCATTCCGAAGCCAGCCCGAAATGCCCTTCATTATCCGGCTCGTACTTGGCCTGTTTCATGGAACGCAGCAAAAGCCTGCTGACAATATATTCCTGATCAGTTCCTTCTGAATCCTTAACAACCTTCTGTAGAGACTCCGGGGTTACCGGATCTGGAGCCTGTTTGCTGATACCGATTTTACGCAACACCTTAAACAGATTGGTCAGTTTTTCTTCATCCGGTCCGGGGTGCACGCGGTACAGACAGCCGATTTCCTTCTCGGTCAAAAATTCCGCCACAGCTTCGTTGGCGGCGATCATGAATTCCTCGATAATCTGATGTGCAAAATTTCGGCAACGCGGTCGAATATCCACGGTACGGCCTTGCAGATTAAAAAGTATTTCCGGTTCCGGCAGGTCAAATTCAAGACTACCCCGCCCTTTACGACGCTTATTGATCTTACGGGCCAACTCTTCAGACAATTTGAGCATGGGCAGCAGGTCACCAAAACTTTCCTGCTCCTCTTTCTCACCGAGAATAACTCCCTTGTAGACCTGCTCATAGGTCAGGCGGGCATGGCTCTTAATCACCGCCGGGGCAAAAGAAGACCTGACAGGCACACCCTCTTTATCAAACTCAATGGTCGCAGTCATGGCCAGACGGTTCACATCCGGGTTCAGACTGCACAGCCCGTTACTGAGTGCTTCCGGGAACATGGGTTCCACGGACTTTGGAAAATAGTAGGAATTGCCGCGCTTCAAAGCCTCACGGTCCATCGGGGATTCCATGGCTACATAATGGCTCACATCCGCAATTGCCACCCGCAAACGGTAACCGCTGCCAATCTTTTCAACAAACACGGCATCATCAAAATCTTTCGCAGTTGCGCCGTCGATGGTCACAAAGGGAACATCGCGCATGTCTTCGCGCTCGGCAAAATCCTCTTCGCCCGGTTCATCCGGCAGAGCATCAGCCACCGCCATCACTTTACCCGGAAAAGCCGTGGGGATACCGTGGTTGGCCTTGACTATTGCCTCCTGCACAAGAACATCATCTTCATCACCCAGCACTTTCAGGATGCGCCCTTCCCAGAGTGAAGGATTAATCTGTTCACCGGGAGCCACCAGCAGGATATCCCCCCTTGCAATCCGTGTGAAATCCACCTCAGCTTCAACAGATTCAGCCGGGTAGATTTCCTTACCGTTATCGTCCTCTACCTGTTCATCCGAAACAGCATTATTGGGAACAGCCTCATCTGGTTCGACCACGATTCCGAAATCCAGACGCGGATCAGTAGGATTACAAAGCAGTGCAGTGCCGCCCATGGGCCGGACAACCCTCACAGGAAAGACCTGTTTACCACGTTCAAGAACGCGAACCACGCGCCCTTCTTCACGTTTACCGCCCCAGTGTGAGCCGGTAATTGCCACAGTTACCCGGTCGCCATGCCAGGCGTCACTCAGATTTTTTGTATGTATGTAAATATCTTTGCGCTTTTTATCGTCCGGCAGCAGAAATGCCGCGCCGGAACGCTGGACCTGCAATTTTCCGGTAATCAGATTCATCTTATCGACAACGCCGTAAGCACTGCCGATCTTGATGATTTTCCCTTCGCGGACAAGGTCTTTCAGTATATTTTTAATAAATTTACGATGCCGCTTGGTCAGGCCGAGTCTTTTTTCCAGCTCGCCCACGGATAAAGGCTTGCGGCTTTTCTTGAAAACATTCATGGCCTCAAAAGGCTTGATCATACCGGGATTTTTCGATTTTCTTTTCTTTCCCATTTTAAATTCCTTCGCCGTGCCACTTAGGCCTCCGGCGGGTCTGAGACGCTTTGCCTCGATGCGCTATCGCGCTTTTTATTTTCAAGATTTCGCCTCCGGCGGCTTAAACCCTTTTTGTAAAAAGGGTTTAAGAATCCCAAAAACTTTTAATAGGCTTCGCTTAGTTTAATTCGAATAATTGTTCGTTTTTATTTATTAAATGCGTCTATTAATCTTTGTTTATTCCACCACTTATCGAAGGGAGCTTCTTCTGTATCGTCAAAAAATATGGCTTCTTTAAATTCCACTTCCAGATCAATTACATAAAAATCTTCGCAGCCAAGTTTGGTTAATTTAATTGCGTCTTTAGGAGTGCAAACAATTCGCTTTGCACCTGCTGCCGCCGCTTTTTTACGGATCATTTCCACATCCTGCGTAGTATATGCGTGGTGATCCTTGAAAATTATGAATTCTTCAGGCACACGGCCCATGTATTTCCCGGCGTCATTGCGTAGGATTTCCGGTTTACCGATCCCGGCAAAGAGTAGATATTTTTCGCTGCCGAAACCGAGACGCTCTCCCCCGCCGAGCAACTTAAGTCCCTTGGCGCGCAGCTCAAACTGAAACACGGGTTTCCCGAACTCTGACAACTTATCTCTTATCAGCCAGATCATCTGCTTGAAAGCATCCGGCCCGCTCTTCACAAAAAAAACATCCGCCCGTTGCAATGCCTGCACACTCTCCCGCCATGTCCCACGAGGAATGACCTTATCCCAACCTGTGCTGAAATCATCGGGTGTGAGCAACACAAAATCCAGATCCCGCTCCACCGCCATGTGCTGAAATCCGTCATCAAGGAGCATCAATGCGGGCTGAAATTCATCAGTTGCCCATGCCCCGGAACGTTTACGAACCGGATCGACCACTATCCTGGCCTCTGGATTACCGTTCGCCAGCATGAGCGGCTCGTCCCCGGCCTCATGAACAGGACTAAGCCTATTGACCAGATACGGCAGCTGCGCAGGCTTGGCCCCATAACCACGGGTCAGCAACACTGTCAACAAACCTTCACGCTCCGCCCACCTAAGCAGCCAATCTGCAATGGGAGTCTTACCGCTACCCCCGGAACCGATATTGCCCACAGAAATACACGGGCATTCAGGCCGAAACCGCTCACACTCTCCCCTTGCATACTTTTCTGCACGACGAGACATAACCGCGCCATATCCTTTAGATATGGGCGCGAGAATGGGGCTAAGGATATTTTGTATTTTGCTGAGCTTGGTCATACTAAAATGCGATTTTGTATGGCTAACAGGCGAAGCCTTACTAAAAAGTTTTGAGATTCTAAAACCCTTTTCCCAAAAGGGTTTTAGCCCCCGGAGGGACCGTCGGTAGACTCCCCGAAGGGCCGCCGGAGGCATTAAAAAAGGCACGCCCAAACCCTACGGGGTTTGAGCGTGCCTGTAAATAAACTACTTAGCTCAACTACTCGCGGTTACCCATGAGGCGGAGCAGGAAGATGAACATATTAATAAAGTCGAGATACAGGGTCAGCGCGCCGAGGATAGTGCCGCGTCTTACTGCGGTAGCATCGTCAGCCGGAATGTACTCGCCCATATCTTTGAGCTTCTGGGAATCGTAAGCGGTCAGGCCTGCGAAAATTAATACACCGAGAACGGAGATGGCAAATGTCATGGCAGAGCTCTGCATGAAGAAGTTCACCACCATGGCGATGAGAATACCGAACAGGCCCATCATCATGAATGATCCCATTCCGGTCAGGTCTTTGCGAGTGGTCAGACCATACAAGGACATCGCTCCGAACATTCCTGCGGTAACGAGGAAGGTCTGAAAAATGGACGCTGTGGTGTAAGCAACCAGAATGGTAGACAGAGTCAGACCGTTCAGCGCACTGTAAGCCATGAACAGCCCGGTGGCCGCACTGGCAGAAAGTTTGGAAATACGCATGCTCAGGTAAAAGACCAGACCGATTTCACCGATGGCCGCAACCCAAAAAAGCATAGTAGGAGCGATGGCCCCGGTTTCGGGATTCTGGGCCAGCACAAGGTTCATAACTGCCGGAGTGGAAAGGGTAACCCATGCCACGGCGGCGGTTGCCAAGAGGCCCGCGCTCATCCAGCTGTAAATGCCGCGCATAAATGCATTAAGGACTTCCGGTCTCGCGCTGACGGTACCGGCTGCACCGAATCTACTCATAATTAATCTCCTTGAATTCTTTTTTAATCATAATTCGGACGTTGAACATCCGATTTGTTTACATACTTCAAAAGTATAAATAAACAGCTTAAGCCCTACAGGCAAGGTTTTTCGGTCGATTTCCTACGGGGTAAAGTTTATCGGCTAATCCTCAGCACATCTAATTCATAAAATGAATTCAATCTTAAAATCATTTTTTACTATTTTTTAAAATATGTAACTAATCGCGAATATACTTCTTAAGAACAGGAACGAATCCGGTCATGACCAGACCGATAGCCCCGGTAGCGGTTCCGATTTTGAAGAAAAGATCATCATAAATGCGCAGAGATTCCACTGCGGTAACCCCGTGTTCCGGCACACTTGCCATAGTCGCGATCTCCCCGCCAAGCACCATTGCTACAGACTGGAACATGAACCACGCCCCCATCATAAAACCCATAGAACGCTCCGGGGTCAAACGGGCCACCATTGCCAGCCCCAGACCGCTGACCAGCAGTTCACCCAGACTCTGAAAACCGTAGCTGAGTACCAGCCAGTTACCGGAAACAAAACCGTTGGCATCGGCCTGATACTTGGCGACAAAAGCAAGAGTTAGAAAAGCTGCACAACACATCATCATACCCAGCGCAAATTTTCCGGGCAGGGAAAGATCCTTACCGGCTTTATCAAGCCGGGCATAAACAACCGCCAGCACCGGGCTGATAACCATTACCCAAAATGGATTAAGAGCCTGAAAAGAAGCCGCTTCCACCGGAATGCCAAAGATATGCGGATCAACATTGCGGGCTGCAAAAAGATTAAGTGAAGTAGGCATCTGCTGATAAAGGGCAAAGAAAACAATGGCCTCAGCCATGAGAATCAAACAGATGACCAGATTAGCCTTTTCATGATGCTCAGCACGCATGATCTCACGGACATAAAGAGCCGCCACAACGACAAGGGAAGCATAAAGAAGTTCATGAGCAAGAGTCAGATGAGTCAAAAGCAAAGCCGAAGTCCCGGCAATACCCGCTGTACCGATCAGGGTAAGCAGCAGTTTTTTTAGATTCAACGGTTCAAAATCAGCCTCGGAACCGATGGGATCAAGGACTGAACGGAAAATTATGAAGTTGGCAATGGCAATGAGCATGCCGATGAAACAAGTAAAAAAACCGGCATTCCAGCCGTAATGTTTCTGAATAATCGGGCAGAGCGACATAGCTGCAAAAGAACCGATATTAATCGCCATGTAGTAAAGGGTGAAAGCACCGTCCACGCGGGAATCACCCTTATCATAAAGCTTGGAGACCAATGCCGAGGGGTTGGCCTTGAACAGCCCGTTCCCGGCGATGATTATACCCAGTGCCGGATAAAGAAATTTCTCGCAGTCATAACCCAGCAACGCATACCCGGCAGCAAGAACAACCGCCCCCAGAAACATGGTCCGGCGGTTACCGAGAATCTTATCACCGATATACCCGCCCGCGCAGATAAAAGCGTAAACAAGGGCCGCAAAAGCACTGAAGGTCTGGTCCGCCAACTGATCTGAAAAACCCAGTTTTTTGACCATGAACAAAACCAGAAGGGCCTGCATTCCGTAGTAGCCGAACCGTTCCCACATCTCCACGGAGAAAAGCAGATAGAATGGTTTGGGATGACTGAAAGCACCGCTTGAACTCTGCGACATCATGAACTCCTTATGCTGGGCTAATTATCTGTATTTATTTTATCCATACGCCAGATAAAGAGAGAATGCGAGGAATTATAAGACGGTATGATGAACTGGAGGAGTAGGAAATTCATTACTGCGCCCACAAATAATCATCATACTATATTGCATGATTTTATTTTTAGGCATAATTATAGATTCACCTTTTCAAACACACCGCATAATTTACAGGAGAGTTTATTTTGCAAAAAGACATGCATTACTACGGAACCTATGTCATGGCCCGTGCCGCAGGAATCAAACAAGACAATGCCCAGGTCATCGCCAGTGCCGCCCAGTTTGTTGATGATAATGCAGCCAAGAAATCAGTTGAATTTAAAGATGGAGGCGCACTCCATTCCCGCCCTACAGCGCACCACGCCATTCACATCAAAAACATCGACAAAGAGGACCAGCGTCTGGTCTGGGTCCCTTTCCACTTCCTGCCCGGCAACGAAGGCGAAGGACTGACCGAACGACTTATCTGTCGTAAAAACAGTGCCATATCCATCGCCATGAAAAACAATCATTTAACACGGCATGAAGAAGAATTTTCCGATGAGCTTATGGGGATTGCCGCACACGTATATGCTGACACCTTCTCACACTACGGATTCAGCGGCATAAGCTCTCGCTGGAACAAAATAGACAACGACAGCTTTATATTTGATGAAAGCAAAAACTCAGCAGAAATCATCAAGTATGTGAAGAAACGGCAAAAAGAATTCAAAGCCAAGTACACCGAAGAATCTGGAATCATGGAAAATATCATTTCATGGTTTGCCGAGACATTTTCCGGGGCCTTGGGTCATGGTGCAGCCTGCACTTTTCCGGATCGCCCATATCTGATCTGGAAATTTGACTACGAGGAACCTGAACGGGATAGCGGTTGGCGCGACAATCCTGCAACTTTCATGGAAGCCTGCGAAGCACTGCACGATATGTTCTGTCAATATGCACAAGTAAAATCGGGCATTACTGACCGCGCAGCCACAGACTTCTCAGTCATCCGTGAAAAGGTTGATGAAATTCTGAAATACGAAGGAAGCGAAAAGGAACGTATCGCAAAGTGGGTTGGAGCCGTCAACGAAGAAAACATCCTCGGTCCCGGAGAAACACTTCCTGAATATCTAGGACCTAAATGGCTGGGAGAAAAAGCGGATATGGACGGTGATCCTAATTCTGTGAAGGCTAAAGACATGCCCATCTACCAGTTTTACCAAGCAGCCTCCTACCATCGCCATTACGTCCTGCGTAACCTGCTTCCCGACAACGAACTTGTCGTAGCCTAAAAACAAAAAGCCTCCCGCACACAAAATGCGGGAGGCCTATCAAATCCGTTTACGCAAAACCAAATCTAACCCATAAAATCAAAGGCCCAGCGGCCCATGCTCAGGCAAACCAGAATTGCCCCTTCAAGCCTGCTGACCTTCCAGCCTGTGCGGATAAAGAAAAGCACCAGCGCGACCATGCCGACCAGTACGGTCAGTCCGGGCAGAGCATCCGGGGATACTTCCAACGGACGCATCAGGCAGGTCAGACCGAGCACGCCTGCGAAGTTGAAAAAATCACTGCCGATCAGGTTACCGAGCAGCATTTCATTACGTCCTTTAAGGGATGCAGCAAGGCAGGTGACCAGCTCCGGCAGAGATGTCCCGGCAGCAACGATGGTCATACCGATCACCCAGTTGGAAACACCGAAATGGCGGGCGATGTCTGATGCAGCATCAACCATGAATTCACCCCCCAGCGCGATACCGATAAATCCAGCCAGCAGCTTAAGCCAATCTTTTGCTCTAATCTCGCTACCGCCCTCTTCTTCCACATCGGGTACGATTCCGGCCATGGCACTAGCTGCCCTTTTACTGTGCACCAGCAAATAGCCGATGTAACCACCAAGGATAGCGAGCAACATGACTCCGGCAGAACGGTCCAGCATATCAAAATATGCCAGCCCCAAAATAAGTGCGGTAGTCGCCAGCAAAAGCGGCGCATCGCGCATTGCCAGTGACCTGTTGGTCGGCAAAGGTTTAATCAGAGCCATCAAACCCAGAATAAAACCCAGATTAAAAATATTAGACCCGACCACGTTGGACAGGGAAATATCAGAAAGCCCCTTGAAAGCCGCTGTGGCGGTAACCAGAAATTCCGGCGCGGATGTACCGAAAGCCACAATGGTCAAACCGATAACAAGGTCAGATACTTTATATTTCTTCGCAATCTTCGAAGCAGACTCAACAATCCAGTCCGCACCGAACCATAATAGGAAGATACTCAGTACAAAGAAAAATATATTTGAAAGCATTTAGAACCCTTTAGTTTTGGTTTTTGAAACCTGATTAGAATAGCAGGTCACTATTAAATGCAAAAGTATTTCCGGGACTATTAACTATCTTTTGCTTCACCGCGTTCTTTCTTCCATTCTTTCAATCCATCAAGAGTAGGACGGACGAAAGATGTTTCGCGATTGGGCATGACTTTTACGATCATCTCACCTTCAGGGCCGATGATGGCTACGTGTATTTCTTCGCCGGACTTAACGGCCTTGGGCGAAAACGAGGCGGTCATAGCTGCTGCATCAAGCACTTCCTGCTGTGTCCATTCTTCGCCACAAAAACCGCGTCCGATGCTTAGGGGACCGGGAAAACCGCGTACTTCAAATAAATAATCTTCGGCTTCGTAAAGATCTTCGATGCGCTCATTATCATTTTGATTGCGCCCGACGACCAGCATTTTGTTCCCAAACCAGAATTGACGTCCGGTGGTTGCCAACTGAAAAGAATTCACATCCGGCTCGGTAAGACGTTGCAAAAGCGGGAAATAGCGGGCCGCATTCTCCTGTTCGGTGAGCTTGCAGCCACCAGCTGGAGTAGGGATTTCGGATAACCCGAAATCTTTTGCCATCTGAAGCTGGATCTTACGTCCGCGCCCGAAAATATTGGGCAGCTTCTCTCGATCAACCAGACCGGATTTCTCCACAGCGGTCTCAGGCTGCGACTGGGCGCAAAGGGGCCTAAGCAAGATATCGCCGGTTTCCGAGCTGTTGCGGATGGCGTTAAGAGTCGGCGGACGCTGGGACATAGGTCGCTGCCCGGTAACTTCACCGGAAATGATAAATTTGGCCCCGTACTCTTCCATGAGAGTTTTGGCGTGACTGATCATCATTATTTTGCAATCCACACAGGGATTAACCAGCTTGCCCATGCCGTGATCAGGCACATCGAGCATCATCTGAATATATTTTTCACTGATATCTACGGTCAGAATTTCCACCCCGTAAACTTCCTGCCAGTGATCTATCTTCTCGGGATTACCGAAAAAAGGAGTGACAAAATGCAGGCCGAGGACCTTGAGTCCCTGATCCTGAATTACCTTACAGGCTAATATACTATCGAGGCCCCCGGAAAACAGGGCCAAAGCGTCATATTGTTTGTTCATGGGGCGGCTGTACCTTCATTTTTTATAAACCGCAACAAAATCCGGTCACCCGACAAACGACTGGGAAAGGGCTGGATGCAAACCTTTTTGGTAGCGACATCACTGACAGCGCTCTATCAATCGCCTATTTTGTTCGTTGCTTTATGAATTGGTGTTTGATATGGAAAGCACTTGTCCGTTGTGCCGAAAATTCGGGCACACCGACAGCAGGACGAGAAAACGCATTCCGGCTTAGTGCTGCATAAAATTGCAGCCTCTTGCGCATGTGACAATAAACAAGAACAGGAAACGTTGAACGTCCAATTATTAATGGAGAAAAAATGAGCAAGAAAAACGCAAATCCCGAAGAACTCCGCAAGGCAGCCTTAACCACAGCCCTGACTACCATCGAACGCAAGTTCGGTAAGGGTTCCATAATGCGCCTTGATTCCGATGCCTCACACAATATTCCGGTGATTCCCACCGGGTCCATCAGCCTTGATATGGCTCTGGGTATCGGCGGTATCCCCAAGGGCAGAATCACTGAAGTATACGGCCCTGAATCTTCCGGTAAAACAACTCTGGCCTTGCATGTAATCGCAGAATGCCAGAAAGCGGGCGGAACAGCCGCATTCGTAGATGCTGAACACGCGCTCGACGTGAAATACGCTAAACGCCTCGGCGTAAACACCGACGAACTGCTCATTTCCCAGCCGGATTACGGCGAACAGGCCCTTGAAATTACCGACCTGCTGGTCCGCTCCGGCGCAGTTGATATTGTTATTATCGACTCCGTAGCAGCACTGACCCCGCAGGCCGAACTCGAAGGAAACATGGGTGAAACCCAGGTTGGCGGACAGGCAAGACTTATGTCCCATGCCCTGAGAAAGCTTACCGGTACTATCCATAAATCCAAAGCTGTAGTCCTGTTCATCAACCAGATCCGAATGAAGATCGGTATGACCGGATACGGCAGCCCCGAAACAACCTCCGGTGGTAATGCCCTGAAATTCTACTCTTCTGTGCGTCTCGATATCCGTAGGATTCAAACACTTAAAGATAAAGATGAAGTTTTCGGCTCCCGCACCAGAATCAAGGTCGTGAAAAACAAAGTGGCACCGCCCTTCCGCGAAGCACTTGTCGATATCCTTTATGGAACAGGCATGTCCCGCGAAGGCGAATTGCTTGACCTCGGAGTTGACCACAACATCGTGGACAAATCCGGCGCATGGTACGCATTTGGTTCCGAACGCCTTGGGCAGGGTAAAGAAAACGTACGTCAATTCCTTGCAGAAACCCCGGAACTGCGCCAGCAGATTGAAGAGAAACTACTCATCCACCTCGGCATCAAAGAGGACCCAGACGCGAACGTTGACGAGAAGGTTGACGAAGCAGGTCCGAAAGAGTAAAGCCTGTTGGCCCGGATAAGATATTAAGGAATCCCGCTTAGGCGGGGTTCCAAAGAATAAAACCGACAGGAAATACCTCTTTTCGGTGTTATAGCTATTACGGAGACAGCCCATGAAGGCCAGTGAAATCAGAGAAAGATTCCTCAAGTTTTTCGAAAAGAACGCTCACACAATCGTAGACAGCTCTTCCCTCGTTCCCAAGGACGACCCGACCCTGCTCTTTACCAACGCAGGTATGGTTCAGTTCAAGAACACTTTCCTCGGTCAGGAAAAACGGGATTATGTAAGAGCGACCACTTCTCAGAAGTGTCTGCGCGTCGGCGGCAAGCATAACGACCTTGAAAACGTAGGCCGTACCGCACGCCACCACACCTTCTTCGAAATGCTCGGAAACTTCTCCTTTGGCGACTACTTTAAAGAAGACGCCATTAAATTTTGCTGGAAATTCCTCACTGAGGAACTGGGACTGCCCAAAGAAAAACTTTACGTAACCATCTTCACTGATGACGATGAAGCAGACGAACTCTGGCAGAAAGTTGTAAACTTCCCGGCAGAGCGCATTTACCGCCTAGGCGAGAAGGAAAACTTCTGGTCCATGGGTGACACAGGTCCCTGCGGTCCCTGCTCTGAAGTCCACATTGATCAGGGCGAAGACATGAGCTGCGGCCCCAACTGCGGCATCGGCAAATGTGACTGCGACCGCTATCTTGAAATCTGGAACCTCGTTTTCATGCAGTATGATCAGGACGAGGAAGGCAACCGCGTGCCTCTGCCCCGCCCCTCAATTGATACCGGAATGGGCCTTGAGCGCATTACCGCAGTATGTCAGGGCGTGCAGTCCAACTTTGAGACTGATATTTTCCAGCCCATGATTCAGGCTGTAGCCAAGAAAGCCGGCGTTAAATATAAGGAAGACAAAGAGATCGACACTGCTTTGCAGGTTATCGCCGACCATTCCCGCTCCATTGCCTTCCTGATCACCGACCAGATCCTGCCTTCCAACGAAGGCCGTGGATACGTACTGCGCCGTCTTATCCGCCGCGCATTCCGTTTTGGTCGTCTGCTCGGCCTAACCGATCCTTTTCTCCACGAAACAACCGGAATGGTTGTAGAAGAAATGAGCGGACAGTTCCCCGAACTGCTCAGCAACAAAGATTTCATGGCCCGCATGGTCAAGGAAGAGGAAGAACGTTTCAGTCAGACTCTCGACAAGGGACTGATTATCCTTGAAGAGGAAATGGAAGAGCTGAAAGAAGACGGTAAAAATCTCATCTCCGGTGAGACCGCCTTCAAACTCTACGACACCTACGGCTTCCCGCTGGACATTATTAATGATGTTGCGGAAAAGCAGGGTTTCGAAGTTGATGAAATCGGCTTCAACGCAGCCATGAAAGAGCAGAAGGACCGCGCCAAGGCGGCATGGAAAGGTTCCGGTGAAAAGAACTCCGGTGCTATTTTCCGTCAGGTGCTGGAAGCAGGTCTCAAGAACAGCTTCACCGGATACTCCGAACTGACCACTGAATCCCGCATCGTCAATCTGCTTTCTGAAGAAGGCGAACATCTGAAGCGCATCACTCAGGGCAACGGCGGCTGGATAATCACTGCCGCGACTCCCTTTTACGGTGAATCCGGCGGACAGATGGGCGATACCGGTGCTGTAGGCACCATGACCGGTAACGCGGAAGTACTGGAAACAGTAAAAGCTTCCGCAGGTCTTACCGCATCTAAAATTTTCGTAAGCGAAGGCGAACTGCTCATCGATCAGGAAGCCAAGCTTGAAGTTGCACCGGAAACAAGGACAGCCACAGAGCGTAACCACACAGTTACGCACCTGCTGCACGCTGCTCTGAAAAATATTCTGGGCGACCATGTAAAGCAGTCCGGGTCACTGGTGGGGCCTGATCGTCTGCGCTTTGACTTCACCCACATTGCAGCCATGACTCCTGAAGAAATCAGTCAGGTTGAAAATGAGGTAAACCGTGCTATACTGGGCGACACTCCCGTAGTTGTGCAGGAGATGAGCAATGACGAAGCGGCTGAAAAAGGCGCGACAGCATTGTTCGGTGAAAAGTACGGCGATGTAGTCAGAGTTGTTGAAATTCCGGGCGAATCCATGGAACTTTGCGGTGGTACTCACCTCAAGGCGACCGGTGAAGCAGGAACATTTTTAATCCAGTCCGAGTCCGGTGTAGCTGCGGGTATCCGCCGCATCGAAGCCGCAACCGGATGGAATTCACTCAAATTTCTGCAAGAGCAGCGCGCTGAAGTCGTTACATCTTCCGCAATGCTCAAAGCAGCACCGGGACAGCTGGCCGATAAAATTGCGGCTATGCAGTCACAGGTGAAAGAACTGACCCGGGCCAATGACAAGCTTCAGTCGAAATTGGCATCCGGTGCAGGTGCGGACCTCATGAGTTCCGTGGAAGAGATTGGCGGTGTAAAAGTTATTGCTGCCAAGCTCGAAGTTACCAATGTCAAAGCCCTTCGTGATCAGGCCGATGACCTGAAATCCAAAATGGATTCCGGCATTTTCTGTCTGGTCGCACAGGTTGATGACAAAAAAGTTTCCCTGATTATTGCCGTTACCAAGGACTTGCACGATAGATTCCAGGCCGGCGCATTAATCAAACCCGTTGCGGCTGAGGTAGGCGGTGGTGGTGGCGGCAGGCCCGATATGGCGCAGGCCGGTGGAACCAACCCCGCTGGAATTGAAAAAGCATTCGCAACCCTTAAGAAACTGGTTGCAGATTCCTGATCTGAGAAAAAAGGGATTTTAAGCTTGACATCCAACAGTCAAAGTTTGTATACATCCCCTTCCCAGATTTTACGTAAGGAGCATTTCTAATGAAGACATATATCCCTAAAGAAGAAGACATCAGCCGCGAGTGGTTCGTAGTTGATGCTAAAGATATGGTTCTCGGTCGCCTTGCTACCCAGATCGCCAACAAACTGAGAGGCAAAGATAAAGCTATCTTTACTCCTCACATGGACACCGGCGATTTCGTTGTCGTGCTGAACGCAGACAAAATCAAAGTTACCGGTAACAAAATGGAAAAGAAGACCTACTACAAGCACACAAACCACCCCGGTGGTCTGAAAGAAAGAACTCTCAAGGTTATGCTTGAGAAGAAGCCTGAAGTAGTCATCGAAACCGCAGTCCGCGGCATGCTCCCCAAGAGCCGCCTCGGCAGACAGATGATCAAAAAGCTGAAAGTATACGCTGGTACCGATCATCCTCACACTGCACAGCAGCCCAAAGCGCTGGAATTCTAATTAAGGGTGGAGCAATAAAATGAGTAAAGATTTCAATTACGCTACTGGCAGAAGAAAAAACGCTGTTGCCCGTACCCGCCTTTATGAGGGAACTGGTGCAATCACCGTGAACGGCAAACCTTACGAAGATTACTTTCCTCGTAAAACTTTGCAGATGATCGTTCAGCAGCCCCTGAAACTCACCAAAAACCTCGGCAAGTATGACATCAAAGTCAACGCTGACGGTGGCGGAGTTGCAGGTCAGGCTCAGGCTGTAAGACACGGTATTTCCCGTGCTCTTATTGAGATCGATCCCGAACTTCGTGCTGTCCTCAAACGCGCAGGCCTCCTGACTCGTGACGCTCGTAAGAAAGAGCGTAAAAAATACGGTCAGCCCGGCGCACGTGCAAAATTCCAGTACTCCAAACGTTAAGAAGTACTGCGGATTTATTCGCCAGACCATTCAGGCGGGACTGCTTTTGCAGTTCCGCCTTTTCTTATATGCACAGAGAAGTTCAATCTCCACACTCCTGCCCTTCTGTATATCAAGACCGTTCACGTACTAAATCCTGCTGGGGCAAACTGGAAGCCCATAAGAATAATTGACACAAATTGAACTACAGACGATCATTAAAAGTTGCGAAAACGTGCAGCCTTCAAAAGGCTACAGTTATAAACATTCTCAAAATGCTGTAGTTCTGGATATTCAACTAAAAAAAATATATTCCTTAAGAAACAGTTAGCAGGAACCGTTTAACTTATGTCCCCTAAAAAACCGCTTTACGATAAAACTTTCTTCGCCCGGCAACCCATTCTCATGCCGGACCAGTCCCTTTGGGGATATGAGTTGCTATTCCGTAACAGCAGCGAAGCCACAAGTGCCAACATTTCAGACAGCTACAAGGCCACCTTGCGAGTTGCTGCAAACCTGTGCGCTTCCCCCGGTGAAAATCTGCCGGATAACGTAAAGCTGGTGGTTAATTTTTCACATAAAGCCATCATGGACAAAGTTCCTTACTCCCTGCCTGCGGGAAAAACAGTTGTCCAGATCCCGGAAACAACTCCGCCCACCCCAAATCTGATCAAGGCTTTGAAAGAACTTTCCCAAGACGGATTTTACATTGCCATTGATGATTTTGAGGCACGCCCCCAGGGAGAGTTTCTCATTGCCTATGCCGATGCCATCATTGTTGATTTTCTCTCTACAGATGAGAATAAACTAAAGCGCATCTGTGACATGTGCCGGGAGTATGAAACCAAACTTATAGCTAAACGGGTTGAAAACACTGACCAGTTCAACATGGCCCAGAAACTTGGGTTCAATTTTTTTCAGGGTTTTTATTTCAAACGCCCGGAAAATATCAAAGGCCGTAAACTGCGCTCAGGCGAAATTGTAAAACTCAAGCTGCTTAAGTTGATAGAAGATCCTGCCCCGGACTTTCAAGCTCTGGCCGAAGCCCTGCAAAATGACGTTTCCATCAGTTTTCGTTTGTTGA
This sequence comes from Desulfovibrio sp. JC022, assembly GCF_010470665.1. Lineage (NCBI taxonomy): Bacteria > Pseudomonadati > Thermodesulfobacteriota > Desulfovibrionia > Desulfovibrionales > Desulfovibrionaceae > Desulfovibrio > Desulfovibrio sp. JC022. Next base: position 103,693 of record NZ_VOPZ01000005.1, read on the forward strand.
CCCTGCTCAACTCACCGACTTTCGGCTTTACGCAGAAAATCACTTCCATCAAGCAGGCCCTTGTTCTGGCCGGATGGAAAATGCTGAAAAACTGGCTGCGGGTTATCCTGCTCACCGACCTGACTCCAAAAGAAAAGAGCCGCGAACTTCCGCAACTGGCCACCCAAAGGGCAAAATTTCTGCAATTGCTCGCCCAGAATTCTGATAAAGGGCTGCCTGTTGACTCTATGTTCCTGCTTGGACTATTTTCCCTGCTCGGTGCTATGTTCGACCTGCCCATGAAAGAACTGACCAGCTACCTGCCTCTTGATACTGAAATCAACAAGGCTCTGTGCGGAGAAGAAAATATTTACAGTAAGTATCTTGATCTCATCAACTTCTTCGAATCAGGAGACTGGGATAATCTTGATTTTCTGCTGGGTGAAATGAATCTTGACCCGGTTATGGTTTCCAAAAGCTATTATGATTCCACTCGCTGGGCCAACGGCTTTTTCCAGATTCCCGGTTCTTCCTGATACAAACTCTTTCAGCGCAAGCACCCTAAACAGGAGCCAACATGCCGCACTCATGCCATAGTGATGAAAATGCGAAGCTGAACATCCTGATTACCGGCAAAAGCCCGGTGATCCATACCCTCATGCCCATATTGCACGATTTTGGCCATGCGGTATCCATAACCCGCTCACCAAGGGAAACCCTTTTCACCTATGCCAGCCAGCAGCCGGATCTGGTTATCATGGCAGAGCAGGATGATACCTGTCAGACATTCACCAGCATTCGTGAGGTAAATGAGGAAGCAGAAGCACTTTTCATCATCGACACTGCAAAACCGGAATCTTTTGAACCGCTCTTTGACTTCAGCAATATTTCATTCCTCCCTTCCTCTGCCCCCAAAGAGAAACTGTTAACTTTCATTAAAAACTTTCAGGCTCAACATGTCCGCAAGAAGAAGCATGAGGATGATGCCAAGCTTTTCGGCCTTATCATGCAGAGCCTGCCTTTTCCCGCACTCTTAATCAGCACCAAGACCGAAAAAACTATTCTTGCCAACAAGGCTGCCCATGATCAGCTCCCGGCATTTGAATATGAACAGGCTCCGCCTTTCATGTCCGCACTTTCCGATGAAGTTCGCCAGAATCTTTTTTCAGACCTTGAATCATACCATCTCCACTACCTGAAATCCGTCAATGCCTATGAAAGGTTCTGGGATCTGACAATAGATCAGGTGGCCCCTTCCATTTTTATGCTGCTTGCTGTGGATGTCACCGAACAACGCCAGCAACTGCAATTACGTGAGGAAATGGAACGCATAGCGCGGCACGACCTGCGCTCCCCCACAGCAAATATTGTGGGCATGTCCCGCATTCTTGAAACCGAAGCAGGTCTCACAAAGGAATTTCAGCAACTGGCAGAAATAGTACGCAAAACCAGTGAACGCATGATCCGTCAGATCGACACTTCACTGACCCTGATCCGTCTGGAAACCGGATCACTCAAGGCAGACGCCCACCCCTTCAATCTCTACAATGCCATAACCGCTGCCATCGGCGATTTAAGCCAACTGGCCGAAGACAAACATTTAACGATAGTCAGCCAGCTTGACGGTGAGCCGCTTACCGAAGAATGCTCAATTGTCTGCTACGGCGAAGCTTCACTGATTATCACCATGTTTTCCAATCTACTGAAAAACGCGGCAGAAGCGGCCCCTGAAAATTCAACTATCACCATCAACATCACTGAAGACAGCCGCTTCATCACCACCAAGATACATAATTTCGGTGAAATTCCGGTCAGTATCCGGGATACATTTTTCGACCGCTACGCCACCTATGGCAAGAAAAAAGGCACCGGACTTGGAACCTACAGCGCAAGACTTATCGCCAGCGGTTCCGGTGGAGATATTTCATTCACAACTTCCGAAGAAAAGGGTACGACCCTGATCACAACAATCCCGAAACCACCAATTAAATAATACAGGATCAAATAATGGCCGCTAAAAAAAAACCACGTCCGCTGCTTGTCTTTGCAGATGAGGACGGACAGATATACGACCATCCCGAACTTGAAATGATGTGCCGCCGGGGCGATGAACTCTTCCAGCCCAAGCCCGAAGAATACATTCCCCTGCCCCCGGACAGTGAATTTTTCCTGCTACCGGGCAGATTCCCCATCGGCCTTGATCCGGAAACCGGAGAAGTGGTTGAAATCGAAGGGACTGCGGTCACCGCCTTTCCCTGTCCCGGTCACACACTCACCGGGCTCGCCGCCTATGGAAACACCGAAGATGCCCCGGTGCTGCCCATGTTCTCATACGGCGCGGTAGGCTACGCAAACGGCAGATTCTGGGTTACCGCAAAGCAGGTGGACGAAGACAAACGTCAGGTTTTCACCAAAATTCCCAACAAAAAAATCGACGCCGGCGCACACCGCATGATGAAAGAATTTCCTGAAAACAGGCTGGTCAGCCACCTGTGCGGATGCGCTCTCACCTACGGTTGTCCTGCGGCGAAAAACCTTGCTCTTGGACGTTTCGAGGCCCCCCTGCCCACTTCCCGGACCTGCAATGCCCGCTGCATCGGCTGTATTTCCGAACAGCCCGAAGATTCCGGTTTCCCATCCCCGCAGGAGCGTATCAAGTTCACCCCCACTGCTCAGGAAATAACCGAGGTCATGCACTACCACCTCAAGCGCGAACGCAAGCCGGTCTTTTCCTTCGGGCAGGGCTGTGAAGGCGAACCGCTCACCGAGCATGTGCTGCTCACCGAGGCCATCAAAAAATTTCGCGACGAAGGCGGCACCGGGACCGTAAACATAAACACCAACGGCTCCATAACCGAATCCATGGAACCGCTGGCTGAAGCGGGACTCAACTCCATCAGGGTCAGCCTGAACAGTCTGCGCGAGCCTGTTTACAATGCCTATTACCGTCCCAAGGGCTACCAATTCGATGATGTGGTCGCTACCATTAGTAAAGCCAAGGAACTGGGGCTGCATGTATCCCTTAACTACCTTTATTTTCCCGGTATCAGCGACACTGAATTTGAAGTTGGCGCACTCATTGAAGTTGCCAAGCAGACCAAGTTCGATTTCATCCAGTTGCGTAACCTGAACATCGACCCAGACCTGTACATGAAGCTTATGGAGCCATACGAATTCGGTCCGGGCATGGGTTTTGTGAATTTCCGCAAGCGCATTAAGACCGAATGTCCATGGGTTGGTTTCGGGTATTTCAACCCCTATCTAGGGGATGGAATAAAAAAGGATTAGATGCGCTTCGCGCTTTTAATTAAAAGATTTCGCCTCCGGCGGCTTAAACCCTTTTTGAAAAAAGGGTTCAAGAATCCCAAAAACTTTTAATTGTTTGACTCATTCATAATGCTTATCCAAAGGGAGATTTGATCAATTGGATCAGATCTCCCTTTTTCTTTTGAGTGTGCTAACTTCCCAGCCGCCTTTCCACCGTGTATAAGTAAGGAATGAACAGACGGTCCCTTTTCTTCAACACATGCATGATCCTGCTGCTGATCTTCAGCATCCCGCAATCCGTACCTGCAAAAAGCAGCTTCGGTCTGAACTGGCAGTTCTCAGTAGACCTGCCACAGGCGGGTATAGCGGGAATTATTAAGGGATATATCGAACATCTTCAGGGGACGAAATTCAAGTTCAGCGGCGAATACCTGAACCAAAAAGGACCACTCAAATCCGGCCCCATAAATATTGCGACCACTTTCGATCTTAATTCAGGCTTGCTGCAACTGCATGATTTCGCCCTAAAAATTGAACGGCTGGATGTAAATGTTCCACAGCTCGGCCTAAGCAATCCAGACCTGACTCTCACCGGAAACGGAATTATTGATCCTGCTTCCGGTGCGGCAGACCTCACAAATTTACACATCAAAGCCGGAAACCTGCCCGAACTCCATACCCGGCTAACCTACTCCCCAGAGAGTAACGGCAACTGCCTGCTGACAATTGATAACCCCATGCCCCTGCTTGGAAGAATTGTAGAACTGAATTTCCCGGAATTTAAAAAATGGGACAAAGAAGGACAGTTTAAGCTGAGCCTCGGGCTACATCAAATTAAAACCGCACCCGAAGCACATATGCGGCTGGAGTTCACAGCCCTATCTGCCACATCAGCTGACGGCATGGCACTTGTTGACAGCATGGCAGGAGAGATTACTGCCCACAGCCCGATAAATAATCCACACCCTATCCTGAAAATTAATTTGAATTCCGGGGAAGCTCTTTATGATACATTTTACGTGAATCTTACTGACCATCCGCTGCAAGCAAAAATTAAATCCACCCTGCCTGACAAAGCAGGTAATCTTGAGCTTAAGACCCTCGTGAACTGGCAAGGTATGGGAAATTTGAAAGCGGGAGCGCGGATGAAAGAAATTTTCCATTATCCGTCTTTTTCCGGCAAAGCGGAGTACAAAACTACCGAACTATCCGTTCCGTTCAGGACATTTGCCATTGATCCTTTTTCTCTGGAAGGACTGGATGGCAGCGGCAAATTCGGACTGCATTGCGCCTTTAACGGTACAAAGCAGAAAACCCACCTGCTTGGGGAAATGAGCTTTGAGAATTGCACAGTAAGCAAAGATGAAGCTGTATTCAGCGGAATCAAAGCAGATCTGCCCTTTGTGTTTTCACTTGGTAAAAATTTTATGCCTCAAGCAGACAAAACTTTACGCTATTCTCCGTCCGGCATGGTCAGCTTTAAGAATATTACCGCCGGAAATCTAAAGATAGAGGACTTCACATTTCCCATCAGCGTGTCCTCAAATTCAATTGAATTCGGAACACTTCCGAGCATTGCTATTGAAGGAGGAACGCTTCAATTCTCTGATTTGAAAATGCGCCATCCCTTTGATGATGACTTTGTGCTCAATGGGAAAATAGTAGCAGAAAACATCAACCTGCTAGCCCTTTCCCCGAAATCACTACCCATCGACGGACAACTCAGCGGGGATTTAAAATTCTGGCTGCTCAAAGAACATTTTTCCACCAGCGGCAAGCTTTTCGGCAATGTCTATGATGGAGAAATAGTTATAGATGAAATTTTCGCGGAGACCCCCTTCGAAGACTCCCGGCAGTACGGGGCGGATTTCAGGGTCAAACATCTCGATCTTGAACCACTCAGTCAGGCACTTGATATCGGGCGCATTACCGGGCGCATGGACCTCGACCTAAGTGGTCTGGTCATCGCCTACGATCAACCTGCGGCCTTCCATCTACTGGCCCGGACAACGCCCGGTTCCGATAAATCAGGGGACATCAGTCTCAAGGCAGTTAACACTCTCTCGGTAATTGGTACCGGGTCCGGCCTGACCGGAGCGGGCGTAGGCGTATTTTCCCAATTTTTCAAGGAATTCGGATATGCAGGACTGGGCCTTGAATGCACCCTTGATGACGATATCTTTACCATTCGAGGCTTGATCAGAGATGACGGAATCGAGTACATTATAAAAAGGCCGCCACTCTTCGGCATCAACGTAATCAACAGCAACCCCGAAAACCTGATCAGCTTTTCAGACATGCTCAAAAGGCTGAAACGGGTCATCGGCAACTAAAATAACAGGAGTTTACCATGTTCAAAAAAACCGCGCAGGTTTTAACCTTTCTCAGCCTTCTTTCCTTTGTTGCCTGTGTAACGGTGAACATATATTTTCCGGCAGCCAAAGTAGAGCGGGCCGCCGAAGATATTGTGGAAGACATTTACGGAACCGATGCCAAACAGCAGGAAAACAAAGACGACCAATCCGCCCTTGAAACCTTTCTCGTCCTGATCTCACCGCAGGCCGCGCAGGCCCAGGTAAGCAAAGCGGAAATAGACAAAAGCTCCAACTCCGCCATCCGGGGTTTAAAGAACACCATCGCCAATAATCACAAAAAGCTGATCCCCTACTACAATTCAGGCAACATCGGCATTAACAACGAAGGTTATGTGCAAATCATCAACAAAAAAGGTCTGAATATCAAACAGACCGCCGGGCTACGACGTCTTGTTTCACAGGATAACGATACCCGCGACCAGCTTTATACCGAAGTGGCCGCTTCCATGAATATTCCCGGCAGCGAGATCGGAAAAGTTAAGGCTATCTTTGCCGAAAAATGGCAGGAAGGCGCGCCCTCCGGCTGGTTTATTCAGACCCAAAGCGGAAAGTGGCAAAAGAAATAGAGGTATAGAACCCCATGCCCTTTGACAACAGCTACGGACGGCTGGATGAAAAATTCTACCAGCGCATAAATCCCACCCCGGTAAAGGCCCCCCGGCTCATACTAGTGAATCGGGAACTTGCCGGGAAAATGGAATTCCCCTTGCCAAAAACGGACCCTGAACTTGCACAGCTGTTCTCAGGAAACAAACCGCCGCAGGGTTCAGATCCGCTGGCCCAAGTTTATGCCGGACACCAATTCGGCAATTTCGTGCCCCGTTTGGGAGATGGTCGGGCGGTTCTCCTTGGTGAGTTTCTAAACAGTCACGGACAACGCTTCGACATCCAACTCAAAGGGGCCGGGCAAACCATGTATTCGCGTAATGGTGATGGTCGCTCACCCCTTGGCCCGGTTATCCGCGAATACATTGTCAGTGAAGCTATGTTTCGGCTGGGTATTCCAACCACCCGCGCCCTTGCCATGGTCAGCAGCGGGGAAGACGTTTTCCGTGAAGAGAAACTTCCCGGCGCGATCTTCACCCGTGTCGCCTCCAGTCACCTCAGAATCGGCAACTTTGAGTATTTTGCCGCCCGTAACGATCACGAAGGCGTAAAAACACTGGCCGATTACGCCATAGACCGCCATTACCCGGAACTAAAAGAAACGAGCAATCCCTATACGGCATTCCTCAGCAGGGTCTGCTCTGTTCAAGCACGGCTGGTAGCAAAATGGATGCGAGTCGGATTTATTCACGGGGTCATGAATACTGATAACACCACAATTTCCGGTGAGACCATTGATTACGGGCCCTGCGCTTTCATGGACGGTTATGATCCGGCAACAGTATTCAGTTCCATCGACCATTACGGCAGGTATGCTTACGCACGCCAACCGTCCATTGCCCAGTGGAATCTGGCCGGGCTGGGCGGATGTCTGCTCCCCCTGATCCATAAGGACCCGGAGACAGCCAGAACCCGTGCAGAGGAAATCGTGCAGGGATTCGGAGCGAAATTCAGAAACCACTACTTTTCTGAAATGTGCAACAAGATAGGTCTTTCCCCGGAAGAGCGCAGCCAAGAACTGCTTGATAATTTTTTGCAGATTATACAGGAGTCCAAAGCAGACTTTACCCTCAGCTTTCGGATGCTGAGCAAAGCAATTTTGGGTGAAACAAATCCGCTGCTTGAACTTTTTAGCGATCAAGCGAAGATCGCGAACTGGCTCGAAAAATGGAAAGAAGAGCTGGCACGGCAAAATATAAACACTGACGATGCGTCCCGAACTATGGACCGCAACAATCCGGCCTTTATACCCCGCAATCACCGCGTGGAGCAGGCTATCACTGCCGCTGTTAAAGAGGATGATTTCGAGCCGACCAAAAAACTGATCAAGATTCTGCATCATCCTTATAAGGAGCAAACGAAATACGCAGAATACATGAATCCTCCGGAATCTACAGAGCGGGTTTACCAAACATTTTGTGGCACTTAAGCAAAAAAACCGGAGTAGACATGAGAGTCCTCACACATATAATCTTTTGTGCAACCCTGTTATTTATGGGGATATCCGCAGCTTTAACCACCCCCTCATACGCTGACAGCTTTGAAGACGGCTTAGCAGCCTACCAGCAAGGGGACTACGAACTTGCTGGCAGAAAATTCCGCAAAGCTGCCGATCAAGGTCACGCTGAAGCCATGTATAATCTGGGAGTTATGTATACTCGCGGAATCGGCACTGAACAGGACTTTTATCAAGCGGCAATGTGGTTCAGCAAAGCAGCAGGTCAAGGCTCAACCGGAGCACAGTACAATCTGGCAATGATGTATGCCAAGGGCATGGGAGTTAAGCAGGATTTTGCCCGCGCCGTGCAATTGTACCGCCCTATTGCCGACCATGGATTAGCTGAAGCCCAGAACAACCTCGGTTCAATGTATGAAAACGGGCAAGGAGTTCCGCAGGATTATAAAATGGCCCTGTCATGGTATCGCAAAGCTGCGCAGCAGGGACTCGCCATGGCCCAATATAATCTGGCTATAATGTACGCCCACGGCGTGGGAACTCCACAGGACTTAAAGCAGGCAGCATCATGGTATCTTAAGGCTGCGGAACAAGGTAATGCTATGGCCCAGAACAACCTTGGACTTATGTACGACAGTGGAAATAGCGTTGAACAGAATTACTCCATTGCAGCCCAATGGTACCGCCGGGCCGCTGAACAAAATTTTGCAGGGGCGCAGCTCAATCTAGGTCGGCTTTACGAAAAAGGTCTGGGCGTGCCGCAGAATTACTCGCAGGCTGCTCAATTATATATGAAGGCAGCTGAGCAGGGATTGGTTAAAGCCCAACATGACATGGCCCTTATGTACGCAAAGGGATTGGGAGTACCACAGAACGACTCGCATGCGGTGCTCTGGTACTTAACCGCCGCAGAGCAGGGCTATGCTCTATCCCAGTACAATCTGGGGCTCATGTTTGACAACGGACAAGGAGTAAAGCAGGACCACGCCAGAGCAGCACACTGGTACTTAAAGGCTGCGAAGCAGGGAATTCCTGAAGCTCAGTACAACATCGGCGCAATGTATGAAAACGGTCAGGGAGTTCCACAGGATGACATTCAGGCATACATGTGGTTCACCCTGTCTGCTGCGCGAGGGATCAAACAGGCCATAAAAAGTCGCTCCAGACTCAAAAATAGAATGACCCAATCAGAAATAAATGAGGCATTGGAACTGGCTGATAAATGGCAACCACCCCGCGATCAATAATTATACGTTGAAAAAGATGAAATAAAAAAGCCCTCGAACCAAATGGTTCGAGGGCCTTAAACATATCAACAATAAAAACTAGAAATTAACTTTAACCTGCTCGGAATCTCCGTCACGGCGAGTAATTTCACCGATCTTCCATGAGTTGATCTTCATTCCGGCCAGTCTGTTAAGCACATCTTCTTCACGGTCTTTAGCTACAACGAGAATGTAACCGATACCGGTGTTAAAAATTTGCAGCATTTCAGGCCAGCTCAAATCACCCTGTTCCTTGAGCCAATTAAACACGGGAGAAACTTCCCATGAATTAAAGTTGATTTCAGCGGTAACCTGCTTAGGCAGGATGCGGGGTACGTTGTCGTAAAAACCGCCGCCGGTCACATGAACCATGCCCTTGATTTCAATATCACGGGAAAGGTTGTGAACCGCATCAACGTAAATTCTGGTGGGAGCCAGCAGGGCTTCGCCGATTTTACGATCAGTTCCGGGCAGCAGATCATCTGCTTTAAGACCGGACTCATCAAAAATCTTGCGCACCAGAGAATAACCGTTGGAATGGATACCGGAAGATTCCAGACCGATGATGGAATCCCCAATGGTGATGGAGGAACCGTCTACGATCTTGGTGTTATCCACCATACCCACACAGAAACCGGAAAGGTCATACTCGCCGTCAGCATAAAAGCCGGGCATTTCAGCGGTCTCACCGCCGAGCAGCGCACAGCCGGACTGCTTACAGCCTTCCACAACACCCGCGATAACTTCTTCAGCCACACCGGACTCAAGCTTACCTGTTGCGAAGTAGTCGAGGAAGAACAGGGGTTTTGCGCCCTGCACGAGAATGTCGTTTACGCTCATAGCCACAAGGTCGATACCGATGGTATCGTGCTTGTCCACGGCAAAAGCGAGTTTAAGCTTGGTTCCCACGCCGTCGGCACCTGCCACCAGCACGGGCTCTTCCATCTGAGTAAGGTCAAGCTTGAACAGCCCGCCGAACCCGCCAATATCAGTGACCACACCCTTGGTAAAGGTGGAACCCACCATACCTTTAATGCGACCGATAAAATCATTAGCCGCGTCGATATCAACACCGGCGGCTTTATATGCATCAGAACGACTTGCCATATTAATTTCTCCTAACAGTCTCTAAGAACGGACTGTATATGCTGAATCCCGCATAAGTTCAAGGAACAACATCACCCATTTCCCGCTGCCGGGAAAAGAAAAAGGTCCATTGTTTGCACAGGACCAAATAAGAGTTTATACTATGCCACGGAGAAATGCCATGTACAAGAAAACTTTGCTCACCGCTTTTATTATTTTAGGAGTATTCCTGTGCGGCAACGCCATAGCAGGAACCAAGTTCATCAACAAAGATACCGCCAAGGATCGCAAGCCTATCCGTATGGGAACCGGGAACGGTAACAAGAGCCAGATCACAATACAATCAGATAATGATTCCAGCACTATACGTGTGTCACCCAAAAAGAAAAACAAGGACAAGGAAGATCAGCAGGTCGGCCCCATTTTCGTGGTCCCCGAGATCAAACCCTGAGCCAAGCAACAAGGAAAAACATGCTTCATCCCGCCAGACTCTGGAAATCCCTCAAGGATGGCAAGGTCCAATGCCGTCTGTGCAGCCACTTTTGCATAATTGACGAAAACGAACACGGTAATTGCGGGGTCCGGCAAAATGTTGACGGCCAGCTCATGACCCGCACCTATGAACTGGTAGCTGCACTCAACGTGGACCCGGTGGAGAAAAAACCGCTCTACCATTTCCTGCCCGGCACCAGCACATTCTCACTGGGCACGCAGGGCTGTAATTTCGGCTGCACCTTCTGCCAGAATGCTTCCCTTTCCCAGCATCCCAAAACCGGACGGGAAATAACCGGACAAAAGGTAACCCCGGAAATTCTGGTAGAAGCGGCTATGGGGCACAAGTGTAATTCCATCTCCTACACCTATTCCGAACCGACAGTATTTTTCGAACTGATGCAGGATACCGCGCGAATCGCCCACGCCAAGGGCCTCAAGAACATAATGGTCTCCAACGGTTTCCAAAGCCCGGAGTGCATCGAAGAACTCACCGGGCTGATTGATGCCGCCAACATTGATCTTAAAGCCTTCAATGATGACTTCTACCGGGAAATCTGCTCAGGCCGCTTGAATCCGGTACTGGAAAATATCAAGCACATGAAAAAAAACGGCTGGTGGGTTGAGGTAACCACCCTGCTCATTCCCGGTAAAAACGATGCCCCGGACGAACTGAAGCAGCTGGCCGCTTTCATAGCCGATGAACTGGGCAAGGAAGTTCCATGGCATATTTCCCGTTTCCACCCGGATTACAAAATGCAGGATTGCCCGGTAACATCCATGGAAGCCCTGCAACTGGCGAGAAAAGCCGGAACCAACGCGGGCCTTGAGTACGTCTATATCGGCAATGTTCCGGGCAATGACAACTCATCCACCTTCTGCCCGGACTGCCACAAGGAGCTGCTCAAGCGTTACGGCTTTGAAATGACCAATGCAGGCCTTGCCGACGGCATGTGCAAGTATTGCGGCTGTGAAATTGACGGGGTATTTTAAGTAGTTAAAAAATAACGCGAAGCTGAAAATGAATATATTTAAAAAAAATACATTTAGTTCTTGCCAAGCATACCCAATCCACGTAAACACCTTTTCTGCACACAGCAAATCGGGGCATGGCGCAGTCTGGTAGCGCGCTTGCTTTGGGAGCAAGATGCCGGGTGTTCAAATCATCCTGCCCCGACCAGTAAATTCAAAGGCTTACAGCATTAATTGTTGTAAGCCTTTTTTCGTTGGGGAACCGGGTGGGGAACCTTGAAAAAGAAAAATCCAGACTCCGGGGAGGCTGGCCTTGAAATTGTTACTCTTCAACCAAAGTGGATATAATTTCATTAAGTCCGGGAGACAAATTTCTCCTGCGGATGAGACCTAGCCCCGAAGCCAACACATACGATTGCACATAATGAAGCCCATCAAAGTCATGCGTGTATTTGACATGCACAACTTTCCTCAGCTTTCCAAGAATCACTTCTTCTCCTTCCTTAACAATGGCGTAGTTTGTTTTCACTTTGCCCTCTGGAGATTTTGAAAACTGTGTCCACCTTCTATCTACAAAATCGGCAAGAATATTTTCTTCACCCCTAAAAGAAATGCTCTTAACGACTAGCTTGCCGCCTTTTGCCTGCAACTTATAATTATTAACTAAGTCAGCCTCTCCTTTAATAATTTTTACTATTTCAGGAGGAAAACCTTTGGGCGCAGTATCACTCTTGGGAAGCCTTGTCCTTTCTTCAATATAATATGTTCCAGACTCGGAAATAAAAGTGCACGTCCTCTTAGTTATTCCTCCCCCGCCTGAATGTTTTATTACTACCGTTTCGCCAAGGCTGGGACCAAGAAAAACATCCGCACTCATATTCTCCGCGTGCAATTCACCACATGAGAACAATAAAATAACAATCACGAACAATTGTCTGCTAATCACCGATTACCTCCCACTGATTCCCCTGTCCATGGGTTGGTTGCCCACCAGACATCTCCTGTCTCCACACCATATTCAGTATTTACTGTATATGCCCATCCGGCAGCCTCTTCGGTTTTCACATCGGTTCTTATCTCTGTCTTCTTATATAAAACTTCACGTTTTGACTCCATCTCCCTGTAATGAGTGACTAACCGACTTTCCTTTACTTTAATCCTTCTACTCCACCTAATCCTCACTTGCGTTGTTCCTTTAGGAAAAATTGGGGCTGTATGCCTAGATGGACCATTTGCCAGCCTTTTTACCTCTTCCCAGTCTGTATACTCGTCCCATACTACACATTTAATTTGTTGACATTTACAATTAGGATGTGGACGTTCCATTGTTGGAGTCTCAGAGACATCGTTATTCTTTGCTTTACAGACATCGCAAGCTCCTTCATTGGCCCTCCAGATATACCAGATTTGTTCATTATACCTACGAGGAGGACGTTCTATCGGTCCGATTCCACCTGTCATCAACCCCAAAGGATCATGAAAGTTAATCGGATCGTCCAGACAATACCCGTAAACATCCACATCACCGCCGCCATAGCCAAGCGGGTCTTGGACAGTGAATCGACCGATTTCAGGATCATATTCCCGAAAACTGAAATGAACCAACCCGGTATCTTTGTCAGTAAGCCCGGAAGCAAAGCCTAGCGGCAGATGAAATTGTTCATTTGTATCAACAAGCGCATTTCCAAACGAATCATAGATAATTCTCTTTAGCTCATTTCCCTGATCATCAGCAACCATAAAAATTGATCCAACTTGATCACTCGCCAGATAGAACTTCTTACCTTCAAAAACCGCAACGATCTTGCTAGATTCTTCATCACGTGTGAAGGTCCATTTATTCATACCCTTACTGTCAGTGATTGCTTCAAGGGTGCTGAAATCTTTCCACTTATATTTTTCGACGACCTTACCGTTTATTTTCTTAGCCGTGCGTACACCTCGCTTATCACATACGTATTCAATGATCAGGCCATCAGGCATAACAACTTTGCAAAGTTGACCATTGGACAAGTACTCGTATTTTGTAATCCGATTATTGACTTTTTTCTCGGCCAGACTTCCATAAGCATTGTAGGTGTAGGTTGTATCACCAGCTTTAAGAAGTCTGAGTTTATCGTCATACACATAATGACTCTTGCCGGAATGCAATGTCTCTGAAGTCAAACGCTCGCCCTGCTTGCCGTACTCATAGTACTCAATCAGACGGTCATCCTGCCAAACCCTGTTCAATCTACCTCCTTCATCGTATCGATATTGAAGATGGAGATCATCAGGCTCAAACGCGAGCAACCTTTCAACTATGCGGTATTTATCGTCACGTGCGATTGCCAGCATTGTGTATGGCTTATCAACACCGGGAACGTTAAAAATGACGGTGCGAACTTTTTCATCAGGATCGATTTCAATACCATCCTTGGCAAGTTCGTCATGGATGCTCTCTCCGGTTCCTGTTTGAGCATAGGGAGGTAGGGGCTGCTGTTTTTTTTGCATTTGATCACAATGCTCTACAAAATCGGCACGAACAGAATCTATTTCAGCGAGAACATCTCTGCCATAATTAGTCTTTGCCAAATCCTGCGCCAATGCTAAGTTGCAATTCTCCCGAATAAAACATGCATGGCACATGCGCTTGATAAGGTTATATTGCTCCTTGGCGGATTCATACTCACGCTGTTTTTGATCCCATCTGGCTTGAACTTCCGGTGAACGCATAGTCGGGTACATTATGTCACCAATTTCGAACTCTGATAAATCAGGTCTTGGTTCCGCTAGTTCTTCACCTGTTCTGCGATCAACAATTTTCCAAAGATTCTCGACCTGCATTTCTGCCGGTTCATTCTCACCATATAAAACTAATCCGGTTGTCAGCTCACTGCGGGGTCTACGCTCCATCCGGTAATCAGTGAAAGATTTCATTCTTTGCTCCAGTCTTTAAAACTTTAGGGAGAAGCCCTGAACCGGCATGACTCAAGGCACTTACCTACCCATATAATTTCAAATTAACTGGCAAGGCGGACCTGAAACAGGTAATTCAGGTCCGCCTTGATAAAAAAATACATCTTTTAAAAACAACAACCGGCGAGCCAAAGAAGCACCCCAAAATTTTCCTTCCCCAAATTCTAGCAAGGACTGGCAAAACCACGGGGAACCATTCACCCCCGACAATTCCTAAAAATCTCGAAAGCATGTTCCCAGCAGCAAAAATTATTCAATCAATTCAACGGCTGCCACATCCAAGAAAGACGTTGGGAGCAAGACTCCGGTTGTTCAAATCATCCTGCCCCCAGCCGCAAATTCAAGGACTTACATTAATATGACGTAAGTTTTTTTTCTTACACCTCCCGGTTATCCCCTTTTATCCTGATGCGTTTACTTGGGAAAACATTGTGTCAGTTTGGACATATATTACGCCAACTATACTTAGAATCGTTCTTCAACTTACCATTAGCGATAGCAATTAACTGGCGGAAACAAAGCAAGACAGATTTTTCCCACTTGGTATACGGAGTGAGAGATGGATATGACAATTGGCGATTTAGTAAGATTTAATGAATTCCTTGATTCGACAATAGATCAAAAAAATTTAGATGAGGAATTTATTACTTTAAGACAAGCCGAACTAGAGGGCATATCAAAAAACTCCGATGTTAAATATTTTCCTTTTGTTGCCTTAAGCTATGCTAAATTAATGGAATTGACCGTTTTATTAGCTGGAAAGTATGCTGACAATTGCCAGATCACGGATTTTGGTGATCTTGTGATAAATCCTAGGCACATCGATGTCTGCATCTTAAATGCTAGATCAATAAAAGAAGATTACGGCATTACAGGCAGCATTCCACTTTGGTTCAAGAAACAAGTGCAAGAATGCACTGGTAGCCAATACTCTGAAGATCTGGGAAAAATGGCTGTTGACCCAACTTTGTTATTTCATTTTGTTGAACAAGGCCTACTGCTGAGAATAGTAAAAAAAGAAAGGCATGGGAGATTAAGCGATCAGTTCCGAGATTGCATTCCATATGATGCTCAGTCAGCTTTTTCAAAAGAGATTGAGGAATTTAATCCAATCGCACACAATCCAGTAAAAGATCTTGGCTGCGGAGGCGGAAAGGTCGCATGTCTCGATGTTGCATCATGGCTTGCCAGCAACACAGTATTGAATGTTGTAAAAGGTAGCTTAAAAGCTGATCTGATAGATGTATTGCGAGATGTCATGTCAGATGATTATCTGAAATCAATTAATACAAAATTTGAGAAGGCACAGGATTCTCTAGCCTATATAAATATGGGAAGGAAAAATTTCGGCAATTTCCCATATAATGAGGAAGTGCCCATATCTGAGTGGGCTGAAATCAATCAGACCTTATGTCACTTCACGTTAGATGGTTATGGTATGATTCAGTCTGAATTAGATAAGAGTTTTTCCAATCCATGTTACAAAAGCCCTTTTCTGAACGGCTTACTTTACAACGCTCCTAAAACACAGGACACAAATGTGACGCTATGTCCAACTCCGGCAAGGATAAGTTTGCCCATAGCACCCCCTGTTTGTATGACATTCACCCAATAACTTTTACATCCTTTTTAGGCTCACACAAACCAGCATCCAATGTAAATTCCGAAAATCTCTATATACATGAATAAACAGGTCGTTTACATTCTACTTTAAAGGAAAAACAAAATGACCCCAAAAATATATTTCAATCCCGGATGCGCACTGAGTATTTATAAGCCTGAAATGGAAGTAGCTATTTTAGACTTCCTGAACCGTAATTATAAGCAAACTTTGTTACATAAAATATGTTGCCGCCATGAGCCGCAGCTTGATGGCGGCTCTGTCATAATCAATGTTTGCGCCGGATGCGATAAACGTTTCAGCAGCCTGTACGAGGGCATCTCGACAATCTCGTTATGGGAAGTGCTTGATAGTCTGGATTCATTTGACTTTCCGGATTACCAAGGGCTTAAAATGTCCGTCCACGATGCCTGCCCTGTTCGTGGTAATGCTGGTGTCCATCAGGCTGTCCGTAACCTGCTCGGAAAAATGAATATTGAAATTGTTGAAACAAAATTTCACGGTTCAAAATCGGTATGCTGCGGTGATGATTTCTATCCGAAACTTCCGGTTGAAAAAGTTCATACACTCATGAAGAAAAGGGCAGATTCCATGCCCTGCGATGATGTCTGTGTTTACTGCGTATCATGTATCAAATCATTGTACATTGGCGGAAAAACACCCCGGCATTTAGTTGATCTTTTGATGAATGAACTTACTGATCCGCAAGAATATGACCTTGTAAAATGGCATGAACAATTACAGGACTATATTGATCGGCATTAATTTCATGTTACCAATTAAACTCTTTGGGAAACGGGGAACCATTTACCCCCGTAAATCCCTGAAAATCTCGAAAAAATGTCCCCAAGAAAATTTATTCAATAAATTCAATGGTTGCAACATTTGCAAAAGGCTTTGGGAGCAAGATACCGGGTGTTTAAATCATCCTGCCCCGAACAGTAAATTCAAAGGCTTACAGCATTCGTTGTTGGGTAACCCTCCCGTATATTAGGCCCAGCGAAGAATAAATATTTTTCTGACAAAACAGACTTTCACTGTTTCACCTGAAATATTAATCCTCACATTTTCCACATATTTTACTCCTTCTCATCTCACAATTGTATCTTAGTACTCCACCATACGAGACATAAAACTTTGAGGGGCTTACTGCACCATCTCAATCATATCGGGGAGACTATGAAAATTAAAAGCATAAACACGGTTATTATTTTGGTCATTTCCATTTCAATTATTATTGCTATGACAACGGGGATAACCTGGATAGACAGCGACACCTACTCAACCGTTGTCAGCAGCCAACGGGAAGGAATGGACAATCTGGTAAAAAACTCGATTTCGTCCATGCGCACCTATATCAAGGAGGTTAAGCTTTCCAGCCGTATGCTGGCAGAAGATGAAAGAATCATCAGGGCTCTTGAAGGTGGTGGAAAGGAAGACGCAAACCAGATTCTCAAGCTGTTTCTCAGACGAGCCGATGATTGCTGGGCGGCTTTTGTTTTTGATACGAAAGGGGAAATTGTCTCTGGATACACTGCAAATGGCAAGGACCTTAAAGGGGCCGACCGCTCTTCCCGCGATTATGTGCAGGCTATTATATCCGGACAGGACAATTCTTTAACCGGTAAGATTTTGAAATCAAAAACACAATCCCGGCTTGTCTTTGCTTCAGCCGTTGCAGTACGTGACAATAACGGTAAAGTAATAGGGGGTGTAGGAATTTTCCCTCTCTGGGATAAATTCAGTGCCACCTTTATCGATCCAATTCGTATAGGCCAGAACGGTTACGCTGCAATGCTTGACAGCAGCGGCAGAACCATTGCCCATGGAACAAACAAAAAACTTCTGCTCAAAGATGTTTCAGGCCACGGATTCGTTCAAGATATCCTCAACAAAAAGAGTGGCGATATCGACTACGAATGGGAAGGTATCGCTAAAACCGTTTCATTTGCCACTCTGCCGGATACCGGTTGGACAATGCTCATAACTGCGAACCATGCAGATATGGCTTCAGCCGCAATCCAGCAACGCAATATTCTTACCATTGGCGGCATTGTAGTCACGCTGATATTAATTGGCGGCATATTCATGATCATCCGCTCGATTGTTGTGGCTCCGATTCGCAACCTGCTGAACTACTCCGAAACTGTATCCGGCGGTGATTTTTCCGCAATCCTTGATGGAAATTTCCGCTATGAAATGAAAGGACTGTCGGACAATATTCTTAGCATGGTCGGAAACCTGAAAAATAAGCTCGCATTTTCTGAAGGCGTACTTAACGGATTACCCCTGCCCTGTGCAATCGTCGGACCTGACTTCAGGATAATGTGGGTCAATGACCACATGCGCGAAATGATTGAAACGCCCTTAACACGCGAAGAATGCGTGGGCATGCTTTCCGGGAAACTTTTTTTTAACGATCCCCATAGAGAAACCCTTGCCAATAAATCCATAAAGCAAAACACACCCATGACTGCGGAAGTCCCGCTGACCACGAAAAGCGGCATTAGTAAAAAGGTGCAGGCCAGCATAACTCCGATTTTTGACATGGAAAATGAAATGATCGGTGCCATGGTCATCTGGGTCGATCTCACTGACATCCGTGAGCAACAGATGGTCATTGAAGAACAGAACAAGCTCATTAACGTTGCTGTGGAAGAGGCTTCTGACATATCTCAGCATCTTTCCAGTGCTGCGACCCAGCTTTCCTGTCAGTTGAGCGAAGCCAAGCAAGGGTCGGACGTCCAGCTCGAAAGAGCCACTGAAACCGCAACCGCCATGGAAGAAATGAACGCCACAGTGGTTGAAGTTTCCCGAAATGCCCTCAAGTCTGCCGATGAAGTGGACGAAGCCATGAACGATGCCCGTACTGGCGAGGATATTGTTTCTGAAGTTGTAAATGCCGTGGGTGGAGTTGAATCTCAAGCCCAGAATCTGAAAGCATCCATGCTGGAACTGGGAAAACAGGCCGAAGGGATCGGAGATGTCATGTCGGTCATTACCGATATTGCAGACCAGACCAACCTGCTGGCTCTCAACGCTGCAATTGAAGCGGCCCGTGCCGGAGAGGCCGGACGCGGCTTTGCAGTAGTAGCCGATGAAGTACGTAAACTGGCCGAAAAAACCATGACAGCGACCGGTGAAGTAGGAATCACCATCAACACAATTCAAACCATGACCGAAGAAAGCATTCAAGCCACTGAAGATGCAGCTGATTCAGTCGGCAGAAGTGCGGAACTCGCCAAGGAATCCGGTGAAGCACTACGCAGGATTGTGAGCCGTATCGAAAATGCTTCCGATCAGGTGCAGGCTATTGCCGCCTCTACTGAGCAGCAAACAGCAACCAGTGAAGAAATCAACCGGGCAACAGATGAGATCAACCGGATATCAAATGACAATTCGCAAGTTATGACCGAGGCGGAACAGGCTATCTGTGAAGTGACCGATATGGCTAAAAGACTTAACGATGTTATTGCCCGGATGGGGGCTTAACGCCAGCAAAGCAAATACAGACAAGGGAAAGTTATGGACAAGACTGGACACGTTTGGTGGGATATACGCATGAAACTGAAACACAAAATTTTTATCTCCATGCTCACCACTACGTGTCTAGTACTTCTCTTTTCTATTACAGTAATGCGAATCAGCATAAGCCACAATTTCATCGAATTTGTAAATGAAGTGGAATTCAATAAATTAAAAGGTATAAGGGAGCAACTGGCAAAAAATTATCAAAAACACTCAGGGTGGGATACTTACCGTGGCAACATAAGGGCCTGGCATGAATTTCTATTTTCATCCGGCCCCACCGCAACCTTGGGCACTCCCCATAAACTGCCTCCCCTTTACCCTGAAAACCACCCCGACATGGGACCTCCATTGCCCATGGACCCCAATTCCCTGCATCGCAGGTTGTCTCTTTTTGATGCGGACAAGCAGCATATTGTAGGTGAACGTGGTCCATCAGAGAAGTTCGATTACTACCCTATTGTCCTTTCAGGCCTGACCATCGGCTGGCTGGGGCTTGAACACAACTCAGGAGTAATCCGGCCATTGGAGCTTGAATTCATGAAAAAGCAAACCCATGCGTTTTACATTGTCGGGGCAGGTGCCTTTTTACTGGCACTGCTTATTTCCCACGTTGTGGCTAACCACCTGTTATCTCCTATTCACGCACTAGCAAAAGGAACCCGGGCCATGCGAGAAATTGATTTTGATACCCGAATTGAAGTGAAGACAAAAGATGAGCTGGGAGACCTTGCACATGAGTTCAACCTTATGGCCCAGACTTTGAAACAATATGAAGAATTGCGAAAAAACTGGATTTCTGACATTTCGCATGAACTGCGTACACCTGTCACTGTAATCCTCAGCAAAGTCGAAGCCTTACAGGACGGAGTGCGCCAGCCAACACCCGATATACTGAATTCATTGCATAATGATATAATGAGACTTGGAAAGACAATTAACGAACTGCATCTGATCTCCATGATGGATTCAGAAAGTCTGGCAGTCAAACTGGAACCTGTTGATATTCTGAAAACCGTAAAGCAATCATTGGATACCTTCCTGATCCGTTTTGAGCATAATCAAATCCAAATCCAAAGAGAATGGTCGGAGAATTGTCATACAAAAATCAAAGGAGATGCAGAATTGCTGCACCGCGTTTTCGTGAACCTGTTTGAAAACACCCTTAAATATACCGATTCTCCCGGAACTGCGCTTATATCGTGTTCCACCAGCAAAACAAAAGTCATACTTATGTTCGCAGACTCTGCCCCCGGCATTCCGGAAGGCAGCATGGAAGCTATTTTCGACCGACTTTATCGAGTCGATCAATCAAGAAACAGGGCACTGGGCGGCAGTGGGCTTGGCCTCAGTATTTGCCGCCAGATCATAGGCATGCATCACGGAACAATCACAGCTGAAAATTCCCCGCTTGGCGGGTTGATGATAAAAGTAGAACTGCCCCTCGCGTGAGGAGCATAAACGGACGAGATAACTCTATTATGACTCAAGAACATTTACTGATTGTTGAAGATGAACAGGATATTGCCGAAATTCTGCATGACTACCTTGTCCGGGAAGGATATCGGGTTACTGTAAAACATCAGGGCGATGGAGTTGTTGATTTTGTGAAGAACAACAGACTATCCGTGATCCTGCTCGATATCATGATCCCCGGAATGGATGGGAAAACCATTTGCCGGGAAGTCAGGACTTTTTCCGACATACCGATCCTGATGATAACGGCAAAAGTTGAGGAGATTGACCGACTCATCGGTTTCGAACTGGGAGCGGATGATTATATATGCAAGCCGTTCAGCCCAAGGGAAATTGTCGCCAGAGTTAAAGCCATTTTGCGCAGAATCCCAGACACATCTTCCAGTGCAGGGTTTGAATCAAAGAAAGAAAAGCACCTGTCCGCCGGACCGTTCGAACTTGATAAAGCGTGCCGAGTTGCATCGATCAAGGGCGTGGAACTGCAACTGACTCCCAGTGAATTTGGAATCCTTGCCGTCCTCATGAAACGTCCGGGAAGAGTTTTCAGCAGAGAACAATTGATTGAAATCACCCAAGGCTACACTCACGAAGGCTATTCCCGGACCATAGATTTTCACATCAAGAATCTGCGCAAAAAAATTGCGGAACAATTGCCGAAACAAAAAATAATTCAGGCCTCATACGGTGCCGGCTACAAGCTGGTTCTCCCAAAGTAGGGACTGAAAATTGTACCGCTCATCGACCGCCGCAAAACCATAAGAAAAAGGAAGATTCCATGCCCTGCGATGTTATTTATATTTACTGCGTATCATGCATTAAATCATTACACATTGGCGAAAAACACCCCGGCATTAATTTCAAATCCCACTCATGGACATCATAGCGCACACTTGCTAGTTTAAACGAATAATAATCACCCGGAGAGTAAACCATGACCAGATGTTTCAGAATCTTTTTTATTGTTGTATTGATGGCTTTTTCGTTTGCGGCAGGGACAGTGTTTGACTCCGACAATGAGAGTAAAGCCGGAGGTTTGGTTTCCAATCAATACTTCTCAATGTATGAACTAGGAGCTCCAAAAGGGCACCAGATCTGCTTTGGCGTCTCATTTAAGAATGGGATTTCAAAAAAGGACGTTATCATCGATTGGAAAAGCAATACTAATTTCGTTGGATATATAAAGGAATAAGACCGCCCTCTCGCGATCATATACTCAAATCTCTTTCACTAATATCATAAACACGAATCTTGTTGCTGCGCGGGAATTCCCGTTTCAATAATTTTTTGAGCAATTTTTTCAGACCCTTGAAGTCTTCCTCAAACTGCTCATTATCAAATCCGTTCTCGACCACGGAAAAAGAATCGACACCTGTACGCATAATTGCCACGGAGCGGTCCCTTTTATATGTGCGCAAGTCCAGTCCCTGCCCGGCAGGGATTTTTTTGAGCTTGCGCATGATGTTTTCTATTGCTGAAGCCTTATCAATCATGAATGGAATGATATGTGGTCCGGTTACTGCGTGTCAATAATCACAATATCCTTGCTGCTTATTTTTCTATCTCAATCCGCTTTTACAGGTGATAAAGTTACCTCATTTTCACGGGTGTAAACCAGAACTACCCATGCCCCTCCCGGACATGCTGATCAAATCCCGCAAAGAAGGCAGAGGCAATAAGGGTAGCAAACAGGCTATGCTCCATACCGGAAAACCTGATTCCGTCCCCTGTTTTTGGCCTGAGACAAGGCGGAGTCAGCATTCTTAAGCAGAGAATGGACTTTGGCTACATCTTCCAATTCCGCGAGCCGATACTTATGGTCACTTTCAAATCTATTTCAGGGGTCTGCAACAATGCAAAACACATATATTTTAATAAAGTTAACTCCACTTTAAAAACAAATCACGACCTGCCTTTTTGCACGGGCAGGGTAATGGTAAACCGCGCCCCACGCCCCGGAGCAGAGCTTACGGTAAATGTTCCGCCATGATTCTGGGTAATTATAAAATATGAGACAGAAAGTCCCAACCCGGTCCCCACTCCCACATCCTTAGTGGTGAAGAAAGGCTCAAAAATCCTTTTACGCACTTCGGTTCTCATACCGGGACCGTTATCCTCAATCTCAATAACGACCGCCTCACCCTTACTGCGTGTGCGGATATAAATATGAGGATTTCCGTTAGGAATACCGTGCTCACTCATAGCCTGCGCTGCATTCTTGAACAGATTAAAAAAAACCTGCTCAATCTCTGTGGGCGAACATATTATTTTAGGCACATCTGCTGAAAACTCACGCACAATATTGATGTGCATGAAATCATATTTACGTTTCAGATCGTAATCCTTGGCAGACAATTCAAGCGAATCTTCAATTAAATCATGAATATTGACAGTTGTTACCACATCCTTTCCGGGCTTGCTGAATTCCAGCATATTGGAAACGATTCTGGCAGCACGCATTCCGGAATTCCTGATACCCTCAATTATGCCGCTGACCTTGCGGGACTCGAGATATTTCTGCATGGCTTCAAGCGAGCATCCCGCCTCATCAGCGGCAGTGACATTGGCTTTTATTTCCGGGGAAAACTTACGCTCAAGATTCTGAGCACCCTGCATAATCCCGCCAAGAGGATTGTTAATCTCATGGGCCATCCCTGCGGCAAGACCGCCAACAGACATCATTTTCTCAGTCTCGACCATAATCTCTTCCATACGCACCCGGGAAGTTACATCGTCAATCCTGACCACTACGCCCTTGATCTCAAAACCGCGCAAAGGAAAAGCAGTGACATCAAATATCTCTACTGAATTATCCCTGACATTTGTCCGCTCAAGAATTTTTGGAACTCTAAACTCTCTTGCTTCTGCAATTACATTCACAATATCCTTACGCCCGGAAAAAAAGACTTCCACATTTTCAGGTTCTATTTCTGTTGAGTCCAGATTGAAAAGTTCCAAAGCGCGGTTATTGCACTGGCAGACATCCATATCCTCGTTCACCCAGATAAGGGCGGAAGGCATGGAATCAATAACACTCTGAAAATATCTTTTAGAAACCCTAAGCTCATGTTCACGCTCGCGAACCTGCTCAGCCATGGAGTCAAACACCCTGCCCAGCTCAGCAAGTTCTGCAAACTCACTTTCCTGTGAGCCGGAAGTAGGATACTTGCCCTCAGCCACAGCTGATAATTTCCTGACATAACCGACCAGAGGGGTTACCACTCCTTCCCGAAATTCTTTTTTTAACGCGAACAACAAAATCAAGAAAAAAAACACCACCAACAGACTGACCAACAATCCGAGTGCCATGGCAGGTTGAAAAAGAGAATAGGCCGAACACCCGACCAGAAGTTTCCAGCCGATTCCAGGCATATTTACTACCCGCCCGAAACAAAGTCTTCCTTCAGACCGATAAAATTTTCCTTCTCCAGGTTTCAGGCTTTTATTAAAAATACCCAGAGCCCCTACGTTTGCCTGTATATTCACCAGTTCCCGGTCAGGATGAACTATCAGATTACCATATGAATCAGTGAGGATTATGATTCTATTGGATGACAGAAACCCATAAATAAATTTTTGCAGGGCAGCGAGGCTTAGTTCAGCCACCAGTCTCCCCTCGCCCTGAACAGGTATACTGATATATACAACAAGCTTACCTGAATGAGCCGAGATTATAGGGGAGGTTAACACCCGTTTAAGCTTATCCTCATCGCTGAAGCGGATAGGAAAATCCACCCCTTTGATCCCCCGGGGAGCGACAGCAATAATATTTTCATTTTTATCCAGAAGCAAAAGACGCTCAAACTGTCCAAAACGATCATGAAGTCCTTCAAAGTAGGTTCGAAGACTCTCAACCTTACCGTCTCCACTCATTATGGCGACAGAACGCAGAACATCCTCCGCACCGTCAATATAAAACTCAACATTTCGGGACAGGGACCTTGAAAGCTGTACAATTTCCCGCTCCATTGTATAAATCTGGCTCAAGCCCACAATAGAGACCAGAACGACGGTCATAATTAACCCCGGTACAAGGATCCATTGGACCAACTTGCCCTGAAAAATCTCAACAACCGAAGCCCTGCTCATCTTTCTCCCTTTGAAACAGTTACAAAATTACCGTCTTTGACTGTCACAATATGCCCATTGCGGACCACATCACCGAATTCATCAATTTCAAACGGCCCTATCAACCCCTCTTCAAAAGCAATGCCTGGAATAATTTGCGCCAATCCTTCAGTGCTCCCGCCATTCCTTTTCACCGCTTCCTCAAAAACCAGTACTGCCTGATAGCCGAAGGCGGCTGCAAAATTGGGAGGCCATCCGAAACGCTTAATAAACCTGTTTTTGAAATCAACATACCCTTCCTCTGGATCATCTTCGGCAAAATGAACCACAAAAATTATCCCTTCCACGCTCTTGCCGCCCGTCTGAATCAATTCCTTGGTATATCCCCACATGCTGCTCATTATTGCCCAATCAGCTTTGTTTAAAGCGCAGAACTGAGCAAAGCCGGCCAGATCACGCGCAGCAGTGACCACGATCACGGCATCAGGCTTCATTCCCTTTAATTCATCTACTATTTTCTGCCAATCCAGAGAACCTTCCCGCCTTCCGATACTGACTTCACCAACGAGCTTTCCGCCTTTCTGCACAAATGTTTCAGTAAAAAAACTTTTATAAGATTCAGCAAAAGCCTTGTTGGACATATCCCATACAACTGCGAGCCTTCTTCTGCCTAGCTTATCCACTGAATATTCTGCAAGTCTCTTTGACAAATCAGTAAGAGTCGGGATCACCCTGAAAAAATTATCCTTTCTCCCCTGCAACAAAGGTGTCGATGTGGTGGGAGCAATATACACAATCCCGCTATCTTTCATCTCCCGCACAGCGACAATGGATTGCGAGCTGGTCATATGGCCGATAATAGCGGAAACACCTTCGGCAACGAGTTCTTTATCAGCCTTAACAGCTCCTTCCGGGGTGTTATGGTCATCACGTACCAAAAATTCAATCCTGCGACCATCAATACCGCCAGCCGCATTAATTTCCTCAACAGCCAACAAGGCCCCGTTACGGCCCTGCACGCCGAGATCGGAATACTTTCCTTTAAGGGTCCCGGAAAAACCTAAACGGACAGGCTCCTCAGAACAGGCACCCAAAGGCAGGCAAACAAGTAACAGCAACAACATCAAGACGCCCTTTTTAGCGGACGGGAAACACATTTCCGACATTCACTCCTCCTGCATTAAAGCCATTAGACCTTACCCGCAGTATAACCTCAAACCGCAATGAACGCCAAGAATGATTAACGAAAAAAGCCTGCCCCCTGAAAAACAGAAACAGGCTTTGGTAAAAACTATCATTTAAATACCTTACATCACAATCTATCTTACACTCTCAACAGAAAGAGGTTTCACAAAATACTCGCCCAGATCTTCTGTATTTACCATCTTTTCAATAATAATATTTGAGCCGCCAAGCACTATAAATTCCGAAAGCCCCACATGGTTATTATTGAATTTGTCGTCAGCCCAATCATAAGTGTAGCCTAGCTGGGTCCAAGGGTAGGGAGTATCATCGGAATAGATGGTTGCGTTAAGATTTTCAAACCATTGCTTATAGTTGTAAACAACATCCGGATTCGCGGCGTCCACATAGCTATGAATTTTCATGCTTGGGTCAAAACTCTGAAATGGACTCCTTTTCCAAGGATAGTCCAGCTGCGCTTCATGATCAGAAGGGTCTGAATCCGGGCTGGGCCGGAAAAGATCAGCAGGCCTTACCCAGAACTCAATCAGCACAGTCATGCGGTCGCTTGCAGGAAGTCCCAGCAATTGCTTAATACGCAAAACCAATCCGTCATGACTGGACGGCCAGAATCCGCGCTGCAAAAAGAAATCTTTTAATTCCGGAACAGCCGTAACCCACAAGTTGTCAGTTTTTGCCAACGAATACTCTTTGCCAACCTGCCATCCCTTGCCTTGCAGATACTTACCAGCCCAAGTGCAGACCAGCACATGCTGCTTCCCGGAAATTATTTTCCACGATAAAATTTTCGGATTATTCCTTTCCTGCGGTGAAGAGATACCCAGCAACTTACGCGAAATCTCACCATGCTCCACCATCCGGGCATCGTTCACAGCCTTCAGGTATATTTCATCAAGATTTGACGCCTGTGCGACACCTGCCAGCAGCAAGCCAAAAACCGCAAACTTTAAATAAAGCAGACCTAAACGCATATCATCCTCCAATATTAAACAACTTCATAACATCAACTTTCATAGAGCAATAAATTTTAAACCCGGTTGACCCATCTTCATCTTAGTCGTATTTTCCATATTATATCCAATATTCAAAAGGGACAACCGGAGGACGCATGGGGTTGATATTCAGACGGAAAAACAAAGTAAAAACACCCTTGCTATTTGTCAGCGATGTACGCCGTGAATTTCTGATCACGGAAATCACCCGCAATTCAATCCCACGCGGAATGTATTACCTGCTCATGGGCGTGGCTGTTTTTATCGCCTCCATCGGCCTCACTGCGGACAGCCCTGCCGTGGTTATCGGGGCCATGCTTGTTTCACCGTTGATGACCCCTATTTTCGGGCTTTCCCTTGGATTAGTGCGTGGGGAAGTTGATTTGATCCGGGACTCCATCCTTTCGGTAGCAGCCGGAATTTTCATCGGAATACTCGGCGGCATGCTTATCGGCAGCCTGCCCATTTTTTTTGAACTCACCCATGAAATAATTTCCCGTACCAAGCCCAACCTGCTGGACCTAGGCGTAGCAGCCTTTGCCGGAATCGCCGGAACAGTGGCCCTTATTGATGAACGGGTCAGCCCGGTAATGCCGGGGATTGCCATTGCCACGGCTCTTGTCCCCCCCCTTTGCGCCAGTGGACTCTGTATCGCCTTGGGGCAATATACTGACGGTTGGGGAGCCTTTCTGCTCTTTTTTGCCAACTTTCTGGTCATCCTCTCCGTTGCCAGCGCACTGTTCGTTATCACCGGTTTTATCCCTCACTCCGAAGATGAACCCTTGCCGCGACTGATAAAACATTTCTCCATCAGTACTGTAGGCCTGATAATTGTAGCAGCTCTTTTGACCAAATCCCTCGTGGAAGTGGCTCTTTCACGCCAGATAGATAACAGCCTGCGCACGGTGGCAAGCCAAGCCATTACATCCATTCCAAACACCACCATTGAAAAAATCAGCCATGAAATTAACGAAGGAACAGTAAACGGCTTTGTTACCCTGAAAGGACCTTTTTCCCTTAAGGCCAATGCTATACAAAAAATGGAAAAAACCGCAGCCCAAACCCTGCACAAACCGGTAAAAATCATCGTCCGCACCAGCATAACCCAAAGCATTTCATCATCACCGCAATCAACTAGCGAACTGCTTAACGCCCATGCTAAAAAACAACACATCAAGCTGGAAAAAAGTGCTCTTATCCTTGAACAGGCGGAACTTCTGCTGCGCAGTGTAATGTCAGAATACCCGTGGTATACCCTTTCTGGAATAAACTACACTAAGCTTAAGAGCGGACCGGGCCTGATCATCGAGATCAGCGGTCCCGAACGCCCCATGCCGGAATCAGTAGAAAAGCTTGAAGGCATGTTGCGCAAAAATACGGAAGTGGACAACCTGTCCCTGATCATTCGTTACTATAAAAGTTACGATATAACCCGTAATGGAAGAAATCTTTTCGGCATACATTATTCAGGAACAGAATCTCCGCAGGCCAAAAAAATTGAAAAGGAAACAGCAAAATTGATCGGCGGGATCAGAAATATATTCCCCATCCATGTTGAAGCCCAACAGATAAAAAAGAGCTGGAAGATCATGGCTGACGTAACCGGAGCAAGGCTTGTACAGAGCAAGGAAATCAAAAAAATAGAGAAAAAACTCGCCGCTAAGTTCTCAGCCCCGGTCAAGCTTTACGTATATTCAAAAACAGAAGGCATTGTTGAAGGAGAAGGCATTAAACCCCTAGAATTCTTCAGTACTACGCAGCAGATAAAACGGCTGGATGTAAAATAAAACATCTATCACAACCTACTGCAATCAGGATGAAACAACACCTTTGGAATATATTTAAATAATCTGGCTGCCTTCCACTCTATTTGCTATGGTGATTCATAATTAATAAACATATAGCAGTGGAAAAAACGTTTGAAACATTATCATAAACTACTCCTTTTCGGTCTCCTTCTGGCTGTGATATGGACCATGTCCATATATTTCTTTCACAACAGAATAGTTGAGGCTGAAAAAAACAATATATACAGGACAGCCTTAAAAGAAGCTGAAGTGGCCTTTGAAAAAGACCTGACCTATCGCCGCTGGGTGGCCGGGCTGGGAGGCCTTTATGCTGAGATATCCACCAAGCTCCCACCCAATGAACACCTTTATGTTCCTAATCGCGATGTAACAACAACCGGCGGCAAAAAGATGACCATGATCAACCCCGCCTACATGATGCGCATGGTCTACGGCATGATGGACAAAGAGGCAGGACTCCACGGACACATCACCAGCCTTAATCCTATCCGCCCCGCCAACATCCCCACTGAATGGGAAGCAGAGGTATTAAAATCATTCCCATCCAACCCTTCAATATTTCATGAACTTGCAATGGAAAACGGAAAAACCGTTCTTCATTTTATGCGCCCGCTGATAACTGAAAAGGCCTGCCTCAAATGCCATGCCCAACAGGGCTACAAAGAGGGAGAAATAAGGGGTGGAATCAGCGTGACCGTGCCCATGTCAGGATATCAACAGACTCTGGATGCATTCATTATTAAAACAAACATCTCATTTCTAACCATATGGATTGCTGGGATAATATTCATTACCGGAGGTTTCCTCATGCTCAGCCGGTATGAACAGGCACGCAGCCAAGCTGAAGAAGAACTGGGCAAAACCAAGAACTATCTGGCAAACATCATCAATTCAATGCCTTCCATCCTTGTTGGAGTTGACCCGGACGGCAATGTCACCCATTGGAACATGGAGGCCGAGAAATTCAGCAATCTCAGTTCTCGGGAGGCTGTAGGTCGCCCATTGGCAGAAGCTTTGCCTAAAATGCAGGATGAATTGGAAAAGATCCTTGCAGCCATGAAGAAACGGTCCATTGCAACCGACTCCATGCAGACCAGAATAAACGGCGGCATAACCCGCTACGACGACATCACCATTTATCCGTTGATCGCCAACGGCGTTCAAGGCGCGGTTATTCGCATTGATGACGTAACAGAACGGATCTATCTTGAACAAATGATGATTCAATCTGAAAAAATGATGTCTGTGGGAGGACTTGCAGCAGGCATGGCTCATGAGATCAACAATCCTCTGGCCGGAATTATGGGGCATGCCCAGAATATGCAGAAACGGCTTTTAAGCGATATGGAAAAAAATAAATCTGTTGCTGCCGAGTGTGATATTTCACTGGAACAACTACACCAATATCTTGAAAAACGGCAGATTCCCAAAATGATGGAAGGAATTCTTGAATCCGGGAAACGTGCGGCTAAAATTGTTTCCAATATGCTTAATTTCAGCCGCAAAAGCGAAAGCGATTGCAGGCATCATCATCTTCCCGAACTCCTAGATAACACAATTGAGCTGGCAGCAAATGACTATAATTTAAAGAAACACTACGATTTCAGAAAAATAGATATCGTCCGTCAATACGCCCCGGATATCCCACCTGTTTTTTGCGCCGGTACCGAAATACAACAGGTTTTCCTGAATCTGCTCAAAAACGGTGCTGAAGCCATGACTGAAAAAGAATACGAGCAGGACAGCCCAAAATTCATCTGCCGTATAAAAATTGAAAACGATATGGTTGTCATTGAAATAGAAGATAACGGCTCGGGAATAACCATTGAACCCAAGAGTAGGATCTTCGACCCCTTCTACACCAGTAAAGCTGTAGGCAAAGGAACCGGACTCGGCCTTTCCGTCTCTTATTTCATCATCGCCGACCAGCATAATGGGGTAATGGAAGTTGAATCGGTTCCGGGTGAATGGACCCGCTTCACCATTAAGCTTCCTCTCAAATAGACCGGAACTCCATAAAAAAGCAGGGAGGCCCCGTGAACGGGACCTCCCTTATATACAGTGAGATACAGCGGTTTAAGCTGCGTATGTTCTACTATTTGAAAGCCATGGTAGCTTCAACAGCTTTCTGCCAGCCTTCGTACAGCTTTGCAGATTCTGCTTCTTCCATTTTAGGATCGAACTCACGGTCAACACCGAAGTTCTTTTTGATGTCGTTCTTGTCTGCCCAGAAACCAACAGCCAGACCAGCGAGGTATGCTGCGCCGAGAGCGGTGGTTTCAATGCACATGGGACGCTCAACAGGAACGCCGAGGAAGTCGGACTGGATCTGGAGGAGCAGGTCGTTAGCTACTGCGCCGCCGTCAACACGGAGTTTAGCCAGCTCGATACCGGAGTCAGCTTCCATAGCGGAGAGAACGTCTTTAGTCTGGTAGCAGAGGGACTCAAGAGTAGCACGAACAAAATGTTCTTTGGTGGTACCACGAGTCAGACCGAAGACCGCGCCGCGAACATCGGAGTTCCAGTAAGGAGCACCGAGACCTACGAATGCGGGAACCATGTATACGCCTTCAGAGCTCTGTACGCGAGTTGCGTAGAGTTCGGATTCTTTAGCGTCACGGAACATTCTCATACCGTCGCGCAGCCACTGAACAGCGGAACCTGCTACGAAGATGGAACCTTCAAGAGCGTATTCGACCTTACCGTCAACACCCCATGCGATAGTGGTCAGCAGGCCGTTCTTGGAAGGAACTGCTTTTTCACCGGTGTTCATGAGCATGAAGCAACCGGTACCGTAAGTGTTCTTAGCCATACCTTCTTCGAAGCATGCCTGACCGAACAGAGCTGCCTGCTGGTCACCGGCCATACCGGAGATGGGGATTTCGAGGCCCTGGAACTTATCTTTGTGGGTGTTACCGTATACTTCGGAAGAAGGTTTAACTTCGGGAAGCATGGAAGCGGGAACGGTGAGAGCTTCGAGAATTTCTTCGTCCCACTTGAGGTCATGGATGTTGTACATGAGAGTACGGGAAGCGTTAGTGTAGTCAGTTACGTGAACTGCGCCGCCGGTAAGCTTCCAGACCAGCCATGTGTCGATGGTACCGAAAAGGAGATCGCCGGCTTCAGCTTTTTCGCGAGCACCTTCAACGTTGTCGAGGATCCATTTAACTTTGGTACCGGAGAAGTATGCGTCAATGAGCAGACCGGTTTTTTCACGAACAACAGGATCAAGACCTTTAGCTTTAAGGTCGTTGCAGATGTCCATGGTCTGGCGGGACTGCCATACGATTGCGTTGTAAACGGGCTTACCGGTGTTCTTGTCCCAAACAACGGTGGTTTCACGCTGGTTGGTGATACCGATAGCTGCGATTTCTTCAGCAGAAATGTCGGAGAGGGCTTCAGCAACTACGGACTGGACAGAAGACCAGATTTCCATAGCGTCGTGTTCAACCCAACCCGGATTAGGAAAAATCTGGGTAAATTCTTTCTGGGTAACCTTTGCGATCTGGCCAGCTTTGTCGAAAATGATAGCACGAGAGCTGGTGGTACCCTGGTCAATTGAAAGTACGTATTTCTTTTCCATTTTAAATTTCCCCTTTTGGTAATTAGGGGTGAAGCAAACCTCCACCCCGTATTATCATTTAATTTCTATCTATCAATCGTGATACTTAGCCAACGAGAGCTTTGTAAGCCAGAGCACCTGCAACACCACCGCAAATAGGTGCTACAACAGGAATCCAGGAGTATCCCCAGTCGCTGTCGCCTTTGCCGGGAATCGGCAGGATGGCGTGAGCAATACGGGGACCGAGGTCACGAGCAGGGTTGATAGCGTAGCCGGTGGGGCCACCAAGAGAAAGGCCGATAGCCATGATGAAGAAACCTACAACGAGGGGGTTAAGACCCTGGGTGAATTCGTTGGCACCGATACCGAGGATGATGAATACCAGAAAGAAGGTACCGATAAATTCGCAAAGGAAGTTTTCGCCGGTGCAGCGAATAGCGGGACCAGTGGAGAATACAGCCAGTTTCAGGCCTGCATCCGCAGTGGGTTCCCAGTGGCATTTGTAAGTGAAGTAGCAGATTACAGCACCGAGGAATGCGCCGAGCATCTGGCCGGCAATGTAAACAGGAACGCTGGCCCAGGGGAAATATCCGCCAGCAGCAAGGCCGATGGTTACAGCAGGGTTGATGTGTGCACCGGAGTATTTACCGGCTACGTAGATTGCAAATGCAACTGCGAAACCCCAACCCATGGTGATGACAATCCAACCACCGTTTTGACCTTTGGATTTTTCAAGAAGGACGTTGGCAACTACGCCGCAACCGAAAAGGGTAAGAATCAATGTACCAATTACTTCGCCTAAGAAAGGACTCATAATCACTCCCACATCTCTTAAAGCAGTTAAAAACAAAATTCGTTTCTTTTCGGAAACGAATACCACCTCGCGCTCGATTAATTCTCACGCTTTTCCATTTCCTATGGGGAGACACTATTTTGTAACAAATAAAAAATCAACCCCATAATGTTCAAAATCGAAAAGAAATTTTCACTTTAAGCTTTCGGTTTAGTAAAAATAGTTTGATATTAAACAGTTGCAGCATTCAATTCAAAAATATTCTTTCTCTTCAAATCCCTCCCTGCCCGCATGCAGCATGGCTTTTATGACACACAGCACCATCCACACCCAATTTACCTTAAACGAAAATGACACCTCTCTGTAAACACAGAAGGCTTCATATAGGTGTATATACATGCCAAGTGAACATCCGTGTATAGAAATTGAAATCGAATATACTCGATTTCCAACATGGGCACACTATTTTTTTTGCATCAAATGAAAAAAAAGAAGCCGTCGGCCCAGGCGACCGACGGCAAAGGGAAGTGGTGACGGGAGTAGGGAAGCCCCCCGTCGTTCTTTGGAGAATATGGTGCACTGAAAACAGTGCGAAGTATGTTCACACAATAGACCGGGAGAGTATTGATGCAGTAGGGATACATCAATACCACTCCGGATAAATCGCGCTATATTATATGTTAGTCTACAATGTAGTTCTTAGCCAGTTCCTGGAACTGCTCAGTCTGCTCTTTGATCCATGCTTCATCTTTACCAAGCTCTTTGGCCATGATTTCAGCTGCTTTGGGTGCAACTTCATTGGCAGCCTTGGCGTCAATGATCAGTGCTCTGGTTCTGCGGGAAAGAGCATCCCCGACAGTCTGTGCCCATTCGTTGCGGGCAGCCCAGACAACTTCAAGCCAGGAGTAAGGGAGTCTTTCGTGCATACGGGTATCAAGCTCAGGATATTCTTCAGCAAGAGCTTTGATCTCAGCAGCTTCGCTACCGTAAACATGCATGTGATCGTTGTGGTCGAATTCTTCGGTGTAACCGTGCAGCTTAACGTTCTTGGTCACGCAGGGACGGAAAGGAATACCTCCCATCTGGATTGCGTTATCAATGCAGTCTTCTGCCATGTGCCTGTAAGTAGTCCACTTACCACCGGCAATTGTCAGCAGTTTGTTGGGAGACACGGTCAGGTAATGGTCTCTGGAAAGTGCGGAAGTGGATTCGGAATCACCAGCCGCGATAAGAGGACGGATACCGGTAAAAACACTGCGTACGTCAGCACGGGTGGGCGGCTTGGAAAGATACCTTGCAGAGTGCTCAACGAGGAAATTGATCTCTTCTTCCAGAGGCTTAGGCTCCATACATACGGAATCAAGGGCGGTGTCAGTAGTACCGACAACAACCTTGCCATGCCAGGGCACGAAGAAAATTACGCGGCCGTCATCAGTCTTGGGAACCATAATACCGGTATCGCCGCCAAGGAATTCGCGGTCGATAACAATGTGAATACCCTGACTGGGAGCGATGAGATTCTTGTGTTCGCCGTTATCCATATTCATGATGTCATCGGTGAAAATACCGGTGGCATTGATAACAGCCTTTGCTTTCAGTTCGTAGCTCTTGCCGGAAAGTTTATCTTCAGCCTGAACACCGCAGACATAACCGGTGGAACTTTTGACAAGCCCGGTCACTTTGGTGTGGTTCATGGGGCTACCGCCCATGTCAGCCATTGTGCGGGCAAGAGTCAGAGCCAGACGGGCATCGTCAAACTGACCGTCATGGTAGGTTACGCCGCCTTTAAGTTTCTTGGCGAGAACACCGGGAACTTCCTTCATCACAGATTTCTTGGAGTAAATCTGGGAAGGACCGAAACTGTATTTTCTGGCCAGCATGTCATAGCATTTCAGACCGATACCGTAGTAGGGAATTCCGAACCATTTATAGTCGGGAACGATGAACTTCTGGTTGTAGCACATGTGCGGAGCGTTCTGCTTGAGAATTCCACGCTCGTACAAAGCTTCCATAACCAGAGAAATATTACCCTGAGCAAGATATCTTACGCCACCATGAACCATCTTGGTACTACGGCTGGAAGTAGCCTCGGCAAAATCACCCTGCTCCAAAAGAAGAACTGAATAACCGCGGGCAGCAGCATCAAGACCGGAACCAAGCCCGGTAGCACCACCACCTATAATAATGAAGTCCCAGACTTTTGAGCTGTCTTCCATCTGCTGGATATAATCTGAACGTTTCATGCAACACCCACTTTATAAACCGACCGCGAACGCCGGATAAAAATTGTAACGAACATATGAACCCGTACCCTTGTACAACACCACCGGGACCGGGTTCCTCCCACGCATCATATTTCAGAGCGAAACGCTGAAAATTTCTAAATCGCCTCTTTCCGTTTCGCTTTTGAACAAAATGTGACATATTGAAAACAATATGACAAGAATTTATTTTCATTTTGAAAGACTTTTACATAAAAAGAAAATAAAACCCAGACCTTACGTTCGAAAATACATTT
Source organism: Desulfovibrio sp. JC022 (assembly GCF_010470665.1). Classification (NCBI taxonomy): domain Bacteria; kingdom Pseudomonadati; phylum Thermodesulfobacteriota; class Desulfovibrionia; order Desulfovibrionales; family Desulfovibrionaceae; genus Desulfovibrio; species Desulfovibrio sp. JC022. The sequence continues at coordinate 139,715 of NZ_VOPZ01000005.1, forward strand.
TCGATCAGCGAATCAAAACAATCATCAATACATAGTGATTTGCAGAGCAAACCTTTTATAATCTTTCAATTTATTCATTTTTATGTTTAAAATGAACCAAAATGATCACTTTTTCATTTTCACCTTATTTATAAGGAAAGGGTTTACCTTGCTTGTGGACGCGAGTGCTGCTAATGAGAACAAATTAGCAACCAATTTTCATTTTACATGAAATGAATACCTTTGTGTAGAAAAACAACCATAAATACCGAAGCCTCTCATTATATAGACAAAATTGTTCGGTGGCGAAAGGAAGGAGCGGCCGTTTTGACTGAAAGGCAAAAACGAAGACAGAAAGGCATGAAACTGAACCTTGAATCATTATCCAAAAGACAGCGGGAAATCTTTAATATTGTAAATGAAAGAGGCTTCACCCCCATTGAGTCCCTTGCACAACATTTTGAAGTAACCCCTCAGACCATCAGAAGAGACATCAACAAACTCTGTAAGAACAACCTCCTGCAACGCTTTCATGGCGGAGCAGGCAGGGCTTCCAGTGTTGAAAATGTTGATTACAGTGCGCGCAGAAACATCCTGCATCAGGAAAAGCGACTCATTGCAGAGATGGTCGCAAAGCACATTCCTGAACACGCTTCCATGTTTATAAATATTGGGACAACTACCGAGGAAGTGGCCAAGGCCCTTTCCAGCCACAAGTCCCTGCGGGTTATCACCAACAACCTCAATGTTGCCCTGACCATGAGCAACAACGACTGTGAAGTTATCGTAGCCGGAGGTATGGTCCGCCAGCGCGACAAGGGGATTACCGGGGAAGCCACTGTTGAATTCATCAAACAGTTCAAGGTGGATTACGGCATCATCGGTGTTTCCGGTATTGATGAAGACGGCACCCTGCTCGACTATGATTACCATGAAGTGCGCGTGGCCCGCGAGATAATCAACAATGCCCGCAACATTTTTCTGGTCACAGACCACACCAAATTCAACCGCAACGCCATGGTCCGCATTGCCGACCTCGGTGAAATCGATGCGATATTCACTGACAAGCGTCCGCCGCAGGTCTTCTGTGACCTGATGAAAAGCAAGGAAGTGGATCTATTCGTAACTGAAAGAGATTCCGAAGAAGACGAAGAATAAAAAATGGCGGCTCATTCGGGCCGCCATTTTCATTTAAATGTTCATTTCCAAAGCAGTGATCACATCAGACATTGCAACCCGCCCATGGCCCATGGGCAATGTCCGCAGGGAACTTCCACTCCCAGACAATCGTATTCAAATTCATTGTCCCGCCCGATAATATCATCACAGGGAACCATGGGACAGTTGGAACAATAAGGATATTCGTATTCAAGCACTTCAGTGCGAAATCCTGCATAGGGTGCGCCTTTCCAAATCTCCCCCAAACCAGTCTCAGCAATATTTCCAAATTTCTTCTGCCGGAGCAGTTTTTCGCTGCCGTCCAGATAACAGGTGCAGCTGTGCCAGAGAAACTGACAGGGTGAAACTTCACCTTTTGAAGTGATAAACGCGGCACCATCTTCCATAAATGAACAACGCAGTTCATTTTCAGCCATAAGCGAAGGCAAACGCAAATCCACCCCCAACTCAGCGGCAAGCTTGCGCGAACGGTCACATACATCCCGCAATTGCTGATATTCTTTTGTCTGACTCTTGCGGTCCCAATCTGCAAGGCTGCGCAGGTTTATCCAGACATCCTGCTTTTCCGCATCTGCCCGCATTTCGCGGATAAGATCAAACAACTTCTCCCGCTTCATGCTCCGGCCCGGATTCCAGACATAGCTGAAATATTGTTGCAGGTCGTACCCTCTTTCGCGGGCTGTTTTCTTCCATTTTTCAAACAGCTCAACAGCCGCGGAACTGTTGGGGTTGAACAATGATTGATCCTGCATGGACTGGTGGTAAGCCAGCACATGGGAACAAAGTATGAACTCCGCCCCCTGCCCGGCCGCCCAGCGGATGACTTCCGGCAATTGCTTATATGTATCGGCCATGAGCACAAATTCCGCACCAAGCTTTATCTTTTTCCCGCTTTTCCGCCCGGCTTCGTTCAAAAATGAAAATGTGCGGACCAGCCTGTCAGTGCTGGACTGCCCATGCAACTCCCCTTTAGCGTCTGAAGAGTCAAGTGAGTCAACCGAAACACAAAAGGTATCCACCCCGGCATCAACCAGTTCCCGCGCCCGCTGCTCTGTAAAAAGCAAACCATTGGTCTGAAAACCGATGGAGCCGTGCTCCGGCATACGCTCGCGGGCAAAGGAAGCCATTGCCGCCAGATCAGGATGCAGCAGCGGTTCGCCGATTCCGTTCAGAACCAGCTTTTCACAATGATTTAACGCCGGACCGAGCCGTTTAAAATCATCAAGACTCAGATCACGGTCATGAATTTCACTTTCCGGCGCGTATTTCACGCACATGGAACAATTCATGTTGCATCGTGTAGTCACTTCCACCTGAAGCCTTGCAGGATAATCCTGAAAAGATTTGGGAAACCTTTGAGCATGACTTTTGCCCGCTTTTTTCAACATTTAAACCTTCCTTCTCTGTCCATCCGCTTATCGGCAATATAAATTTTCTCTTTTTGCCAAACAGCAAAACAATGAAATTCCATAATAAGTCCCAAAAGTCAAAATGCAACCTGCCGGAGCAGGCCAGAACGGCCTTGACCTGAACTGCATTTTCATGGTGAAAAACTCTCAGCACAATCAATTCACTATTACCCGCAGCATCCCGCAGCGGATATGACTTTAATCAAATACAGAGGACGAAATGGAAAACATCTCCCTTCAACCGACCATGCTCTCTCCCCTAGGCGGAGTTGAGGCACCCGCGGACACCCATGTTTTCACCCCCAAAGGCGTCTGTGCTAAACTGATCCGCTTTAAAGTGGAAGGCGACAAGCTGACCTTTGTAAACTTCACCGGCGGCTGCGACGGCAACCTCAAAGCCATCTCCGCCCTTGTAGAAGGAATGGAACTCCCCAAGATCATCGAAACTCTCGAAGGAATCACCTGCGGCAAAAAATCCACTTCCTGTGCGGACCAGCTCTGCAAGGCCCTGCATGAGTACATGGAAAGCTAAGACGATTTTCATTGTCACGTAAAAACGGGGGTTGCCGATTATCGGCAACCCCCGTTTTTTTATATGCGTATTGCGTGATATTTTTGAAAAGAGATTACGACAAGATCCCGTTTGAATTACATCCTTGTGTCAGGCCGAAATACGGCAAGGTAACCCCGCTATCAGGAATGTTTACAGGAAAAATGACTTTATCCCATAACCTCGGGAATAGAAGACTTGGGCAGATCCCCGTATGGATTCTCCGGTTCAAAATCAGAGTAAGCAATAGCGGAGCATCCAATATTCAAAAACAGCATCCCGACCAGACAGGAAACAGCAAAAAAAGCAAGAAAAGCTCTGAAAAACATATTTAACTCCAAGACTGAGATATAAATCAGCTTCGACCATAAAACGGGGAGGAGCTTGGTTCAATTAAGCCCAGCTAACAAAAAGTAAAAAATACGATCTATAAATTCACACTATTAATATATCTTAACAATACAACGAAAAGTGCCACCTTTCGGAGCGGCCCCGGACACGTCGAGAAAGGTCGATTCATAAAAAAAACAGCCAGATCTGCGCGTCCCGCAATTTACTAAAATTATCCCGGAAGGTAATCAGCACATTGGATGAATCACAGCCCAACAAACAAATTGCCGGAACAAAGGCTCTAAGATATCCTCGCCCCATGAACTTTCAATTTTCCACCGCACCCAAAATCGTCTTCGGCCCGCAAACCGCCCGCACCATTCCCGAACATGCAGCAAACATGGGTAGTAATATCTGCCTTGTCACTGGAAAATCCCCGCAACGGATTCAATGGCTCATTGAGGAATTGCAGGAAAAAGGCTTGGCCCTGCATATAATATCCATCTCAGGAGAGCCGGACACGGAACTGATTGCCGAACATGCAACCAAAGCTCGCACCATGGGCTGCGATGTTGTTATTGCCATGGGCGGAGGAAGTGTACTGGACGCAGGCAAAGCCGTTGCAGCACTTATTCCCAACACACGGGATGTGCTCGATTATCTGGAAGTTGTCGGCAAAGGCATGCCACTGGACAACACCCCCCTGCCGCTCATAGCAGCCCCAACCACATCCGGCACAGGTTCGGAAGTGACCAGCAACGCGGTCCTGCTCTGCGCCGAGCACAAGGTCAAAGTCAGCCTGCGCTCGACAGATATGATCCCGGATATTGCCGTGGTCGATCCGCTACTGACCATCTCCGCCCCTCCGGCAGTAACTGCCGCCACCGGATTGGACGCCCTGACCCAGCTTATGGAGTCGTTTGTTTCAAAATTCGCCTCGCCCATTACCGACAGCCTCTGTCGCGAAGGCCTAAAACATGGCGCAAATTCCATGCTCAAAGCCTACAAAGACGGGCAGGACATAGAAGCCCGCACAGGCATGGCCTTAGCGAGCCTCTTTTCGGGCATCACCCTCGCCAATGCAGGACTGGGAGCTGTGCACGGATTCGCCGCCCCGCTGGGAGGAGAATTCAAGGCCCCGCACGGAGCGGTCTGCGCAGCACTGTTACCTTATGTAATGGAAATAAATATCCGCGCCCTTAAGGAGCGTGATCCGCAAAACCCGGCACTCACCGCTTATGAGGAAATTGCGCAAATCCTGACAGCAAGCGACGCAGCCCAAGCAGTGGACGGTATTGAATGGGTAAAAAATATCTGCTCAAAAATGAAAATCCCCGGACTAAGAGAAATCGGAGTACAGAAAAAAGATTTTAAATCCCTAGCCGCCAAAGCCGCACGGGCCAGCAGCATGAAGGGAAATCCCATTGAATTGACTGAAGCAGAACTGTTGGAAATTTTAAATAAGGCTCTTTAAAAAATACAATCGGAAGCGATATCCATTCATTAAAATAGAGCAACTAAACAAAACAGAAAAGGCTCACCCGACTTAGGGTAAGCCTTTTTCTACATCCATGTTCACGACATATTTCCTTGTGTTGAATTAATACGCCGGACCGTGAATCCTTTCACAGCCATCATGATGCTGAATTACACGCTGGAACCGAGCAGGCTGCCGGCGGAAGCATTTGCTGTCTGCTCAGAATAAGCACGCATGGCCATGCGTTGCAGGACGGACTGCCCGGACTGTCCTTCTTCACCGGACTGCTGCTGATTCATATCACCCCGGCGACCGACGATGTCCTCGAGGGAAGTATCGCCGCTGGCAAAAGCCTGCTGCAATTCATCAAGGGTTACTACGCCGTCCTGATTGTAATCATATTCATCATACTCTTCCTCCGCCTCTTCACTGGAAGAGCTTTCCGAACTGCCGGAAACAGCATTACCCATACCTTCAGGCGGACGCATATTCTCCGCAATTTCCTCACTGGAAAGACTGCCGTCACCGTCAGAATCAAGAATACTGAAAAGCTCGTCTTCAAGCCCTGATTCTTTCTGACTGATAGCGCTGTCGCCGTCACTGTCCAGCTCTTCCATCAGGGAATCAATAAGATTCTGACCGCTGCCGCCGCCCATGGCAATGGACATACTACCCATGGAAGCCTTCATCTGCTGCATCTTTTCCACATCAGCAAGAAGCTCTTCCTGCGAAAGAGAACCATCGCCATCAGAATCGATCATATTAAAATGATCTTCACTGAACTTGGATTCAGACGCGCTCAGCAGCCCATCACCATCGCTATCCTGATCACTAAGCACGGAATCGACAAAATCTTCCGTGGAATCAAAATCTTCAGGACGCTTCATTTGATTCATCTGCTGCATCTGACTTGAAAACAGACTGCTGACCGACGAATCACCTATGCCGGAAACACTCATGGTTGTCCTCCTGATCAATTATTTACGAGAGGCAATATTTGCCTGTTCCTCTGTCTGACCGGGAATGAAGCAACAATGAAACCGGAATGTATTAAGAAATATTAATCTTACATTTATTTTTATTTAAGCAATAACCAGCCGTTATCCAATTGGTACCATCTGCACATTAATCTCCCTCTCTCCACGACCATATGTTATGATCTGCTAAGGTCTAAAATCCACTTTTCAACCGGAGGTAAAACATGCATCCCCACAAACGCTCCGTTTTGTTTATTTTGCTGACAGCTATATTTGTAATTTCCAGCGCACTGTCCGCTGCGGCATACGATGACTACGATTTCTGGATACAGACACCCACCGGCTGGACACACAACACTCAAGGGTTATCCGCAGACCTGAAAAAACAGGTTATCTCCCCGGACCGCAACGCTTTCATTGAAGTATACGCAGCAGCGGGCAACAACCCCGGCCTGCAAGCCATTGCCGATGGTATGGAGCAGGGAATCCTTCAACGGGGCGGCGCATATTTCCAAAACAGGATCGCCAGCCGGAATATTATGCAGGACAACCACGCGGCCATCTACCGGGAATACAGCTCACACTACAACGGCAACAGACTGCACGCCTACGCCATTTTTACCTACGCTAACGGCGGGGCTATTGTGGCTATCGGGGTCTTTGCAGAATCATTTGCATCCCAATACCAGAACCTTGTCCGGCAAAGCATCAACAGTCTGCGCTTCAGCCCGCCCCACACTGCGGGCACCGGCACTCCCTATGGATCATCGTCAGGGACGCCATATGGCAAAACCAACGCATGTGAAAAAATGGTAGGAAAATGGAGATGGTTCACCGGATCACAGGCAGAATTTTACGCAGATGGACGTATGCCCGGAAACGGCAACCATTGGGAATGCGTTAATCCGGCGCAGGGAAAGGTCAAAGTTATCTGGAGCAACGGAAAATGGATAGACAACCTGACCATCTCAGCCGACGGCAGCAGGGTCGACGGCCAGAATCAGATCGGAAACCGGGTCTGGGGGACAAGAATTTCAGGTCCGGCACAACCGTCATCTCCCCAAATACAACAGGTTGAAACTCCCCAGCAGCCAAGGCCGAAAATGAACTACGCCCGAAAGATAAGAGGAAATCTGGCCGCTGACTGGCGGCTGGCCCACGGAAGCCTTAAGGCCGGGACTTCGGACCACCGGGGAGAATGGGAACTGAGCACAGTTTCCGGCACAACCCTTCGTTTCACTGATCCTTATAAAAAGGGCCAGCAACGTTATCGCGTAAAAATCTTGACCAAGGACGGACAAGTAGTGGAAGAAAGAGTTGTCGGCATGTCCGAGCACATCACTGTCAGCCCCGGTATTTATAAAATTCGCCTTTTCTCTGAGGGCGGCTACGCGGGCTGGAGGTGCGAATGGCATTAATCAGGGACACCTTTAACCGGCAATAATGCAGGAACAACATGTGGGGCATATACTCAAGTCTTCTGGCGGCCTTAAACCGCAAGCGTAAATGTTCGCAATGCGGCAAAGTCAACATCATCCGACTCAAAGATAAGGATAAGGCCGTAAAATGCAGCCAGTGCGGAAAAAACCTGCCGCCGCAGGGACCATCTGCGTAACAAAATATTCCTTACTTAAATATATAATGGCGGAGCACAGGCTCCGCCGTTTTTGTTTTTAAAAAAGGAGTTATTATTGTAAATAAGCATTTAAGGAATAAAAGGCATGCAACACTTTCAAAAAATCTACACCAATCCGGCTACCCTACTGCTCTGGGCAATACTTATCAGCATACTCGTATTTGCAAGCCCTGCCACAGCCCAGAAACCAACCTTTGGGCCGGCCTTATTGAATGATGTGGATGAACCGGAAGAGAAGAAAAAGGAAAAAGAAAAGCGATCATTGATCATGCCTTACGCTTTCCGTTCGGACCAGATCGGCCTTGCGGGCGGTATTGCTGCGGGCATGAGCGGATTTCAGGACGGACAGATGAGCATCTCCGGAACCGCCTATGCATCAGGCAAGGAAGCACTTTCAGGCATCGCCACTATCAACAATGCCCGCATGCCCTTTACGAACAGGCTTTTCCTCGACTTTGTCACCCTTGACGGCACCTACCCCGACCTCTGGGTCTATGATGCCCCGATTGAAGATCCCCGCGGCGGCTCTAATGATTCCAAAAAGAGCGACCGCTACAGGGGCCGAGGCATAGACAACATGTTCGAGGCCACCTTCAAGTACGTATTGCCATGGGGACAAGCTGAAAAAAATCCGATCATCACTTACAATCTAAAAGACGGACTACCCGTTGAAACCGCCAGCTCAGCTTGGAATGAAGGCTGGAACCCCTATGAGAATGGGCTGACCTATCTTGAATTTACCCCCTTCTACCGCCATCAGGACGTTGATGACGGTGATGGACGCGGCAAACATCACTACAAGGGAATCGGAGCACGGCTTGGAATCCGCTACGACAACACCGACTTTCCCTTGACCCCGTCCAGCGGCAGCAAACAAAGATTGCAGATTTCGCAGAGTTTTGACGCGCTGACCCACGCGGACGCATGGACCTCCCTCGAGTTTGAATACGGAAAATTCTTTTCACTGGGCGAAAGCGACATGGCCCGGCAAAGGGTAATCGCTTTGGGCTTTTGGACCAGTGCAGTGGCCTCGGACCATAAACCGCCACCATGGGAAGGAGCCAGCCTTGGCGGACGTTACCGCATGCGCGGATTCGACGACAACCGCTTCTGGGACAAGGCCGCCATCTACTACAGTGCAGAATATCGCTACATTCCCAAATGGAATCCTTTAAAAGATCTAAAAATCGTCAAAGTAGACTGGCTGCAATTCATCCTCTTCGGCGAAATGGGGAGAGTCGCCCCGCAGTGGTCCATCAGCGAACTGCACACGGACATGAAATACGATGCCGGCTTCGGACTTGCCGCCTTTGTAAACAAATACCTCGGACGCATGGACTGGGCTTTTTCCAAAGAATCATGGCACATCCGGGTCGGAGTTTCACAATCGTTTTAGCTGTCAATTCGGCAAAACAGCAAAATTACATCCTTCTATAACAAGCACAGCGCATTAATACTGCAAAACCTCACATATTCACATCTATTGCCTGTAATTCAAACTCCAAGACTCTATACATGTTTAAAATGTAGTGACTTTTTTACAGCGCGTAGTATGCAGATTTCCTTTGGATTTACACTCTAAAGCTATAAAGGAATCTGCAATGAAATTAGATAAATCAATCCACACCTTTCTTACTCACTGTGTGATAGAACGCAATCTCTCCGAATTGACACTCAAAGCATACAAAAAAGACCTTGCACAATTTACAAATTTCATACCGGACAATATTTATACCATTCATGAGATAAATAAATTTACGCTTAGAGAGTACATTAAATATATTTCCGGAAAGTATAAGCCTAAAAGTATAAAACGAAAAGTAGCTACTCTTAAATCATTTTTCAATTTTATGGAACGAGATGACATTATCGAAACATCGCCATTTAGGAAAATTCATCTCAAAATTGACCGCTCTAAGACATTACCAAAAACAATTTCAAAGTCATCAATAAAAACCCTTCTCAAATACACCTATATTGAACGTTCAAAATACAATCATAACAGCAGAGGTTACAGAGAAGCGACCCGTGACATCGCAATCATAGAAACCCTGTTCATGACCGGAGTCAGGGTGTCCGAACTCTGCCAGATTACTGTTTCCGCCATGGATCTGATTAATGAGCAGATTAAAATTACCGGAAAAGGTAAAAAAGAAAGAGTCGTGCCCATATGCGCAAACAGCGCACTGCTGATCCTTAAAGAATATGAAGAACTCTACCGCGACAATTTCGTGCCGGATTCATCATTCTTCCTGAACAGAGACAACCGCCCCATCTCCGACCAGTCCGTACGGCGCATAATCCGCAAATACTGCGCCATATGCGGAATCCCGGAACATGTAACCCCGCATATGTTCCGCCACACCATAGCCACCATGCTCCTGGAAAACGGAGTAGACATAAGAAACATCCAGACCCTGCTCGGCCACAGCTCACTTTCAGTCACGGAAATCTACACCCACGTAAGCCTCTCATCACAAAGGGAAATCCTGAGCATGCGCCATCCACGTAAGGATATTAATTGATGGAGGAGAGTTTGTTGGGAGGTATCGATAACTAGGAATTATTGATGTCGAGAGAAGGAAGAAAAGGCTCTGAATTAAAATTCTCACCGGATGAAATTGCAAAAGACAAGTTTTATCTTCTGACGAAGGGTCTGAAAATAACTGAAGAGGCAACGAAAATAGTAGAGAGAAGTACTCTTGAATTCGCATTTTCAAAAGGTATTGCTGGGGGAATAGACTTAATTCTTCCATATAATATTCATGTGAGTGCCCCAATACTAGAAAAGTACACTCATGAAAGCGGCTACAAGTTAACTGCGATTAATTCTACGTTATATTTGTCACATCACGGGATAGAATTATATCCGGTGGAATTTATAAGTTCCCCTCAATTTCCCAAAAATGAAAAAGGTATAATTCTCAGTAAATATGGTAAAATTTATACTGATAGACTCGGTATATCGATCGTTAAAGGATGTAAATTTGCCATGTTGGATGAAGGATGTAGATTTTGTGAGATAGGAAAAGCAAACAGCATTTCATTCAATTCAATCCAAGATGTAAAACAGCTTATAGATTACTGCGAAGCGAATGAATTAATCAATTTTAAGCATATACTGCTGACAGGCGGATGTGCATTTGATGAAATGTGGAGCAAACTAATATCCTTCATTAAAGAAATTTCAGCCCACACGAATCGACCAATATATTATATGACTCCTCCCGTTTCCGAAGCACGTTTGGAAGAAGTAAAAGAATGTGGAGTCTCAGAGATCGGCATGAATATCGAGTTATGGGATAGAAATATTGCTAAAGAGGTAATGCCAGGCAAGGGGAAATTTACACGAGAAGAATATATTCAGTCATTGCGTCAGGCTGTCTCTTTGTTTGGTTCATCAGGAGAGGTTCGAAGCCTTTTAATCGTTGGTGTTGAGCCTGTCGAGAACACATACGCGGCTGTGGATTATTTAAGTAAGATGAAAGTAATGCCAATCCTGTCTCCCTTGCGGCTGCTCAAAAATACAGAAATGAAAAATTATGTAGAGCCAGAGGCAGCGACACTATTTGAAGTTTGGAAAGAATGTCAAAAAATTTGCGAAAAGAACGAAATGACTCTCGGTCCCACTTGCAAAGCATGCCAAAACAACACAATTACTGTTCCCGTTAACTCTTTATATAAATACTACTAATTATTATGCTTGAACTACTAGAGAATATTGTTTTTTTTCCAAAAAGTCTGGACGATCTTGATGGGCTTTTTCTTCCAAACAAAAAATACCATGTTTATGCATGTAGGGCTTCATCGGAAGTTTATGAAAAGTACCCTTTTGCTTATGTCTATGAAGCTGTCACAGGTAAAAGGTTTTTTTCTACAACTAAGTTTTTTAGGAAAATTCTTTCAACTCTTGATCTTTCTCAAGTTATCGAAAAATCAAAAGGGGTAATGGCTTATCAAGCCTATCCTTGGTGCGATGATTTGCGCAATTTAGGGTATAATGTTTGTACCATTAACTGCCTACTGCATTCTGCCCTTCACAATAAGTTTAAGCAAAGAGATCTGCTAACAAATACAGCGGACAAATCTGCCAATAAATATCTCGAAAATCACTTTAAGAATAGGGCTAAAGACTTTAATACTGAAGTTACTTTCTATGATCCTAAAAAATATTCACACCATTCAGGGAGCAATCCTAAAGGTTTTGTTGTCTCTAACTCGAGTTCGGATGGAGGATCTAACGTATTTAGGGTATTGAACAAAGATATTTTTAATAAAATTTCAACCTACCTTTCTTCTCCAGTCATTAGGATAGAAAAATATATCCATGATGCTCTCCCAATAAATCAGGTCGGAATTGTATTGAGTAACGGCTGGATTATGAAATTTCAACCATCTGTACAACTTATCAGTATCAACGAAGAAACAGGGCAGTTTGAATATGTAGGATCAATGTATAACTTGAAAGACTATGATTCACACCTCAACGATAAAAGCATACTAGAGGCTACAAAATTGACTCATTTTGTGGGAAAATCTCTTTATACATTAGGATATAGAGGTATTTTTGGATGCGATTATTTATCCAAAAGAGATTCTGTATATTTCACAGAATTAAATCCAAGATATCAAGCTTCAACTAGGATTTTATCCATGGCTGCCAGCAAAGAACGAAAACTTTCGCCACACATGTTACATATCTGTGCTTATCAGCAGCCAGAAGATATAGACTTAAAAACACTAGAACCATTCAAAGCAGCCGAGGCAATAATCACAATAATTGAGAACAATGACGCGCAAGGGTACGTACGGGTCTGGAATTCTCAAGAAAAGTGCGACCGTTTGATGGTTGGTCACACTCTCGTCGAATCTACGGCACACAGAGGATACAACCTTTTATATTAATCCTCTTCAGCGTCAGCTATGGCTTTGGGTGCATCATTTCCCTCAGTTATGCGTGTTATCTCTTTGCGGGCAACCTCTTCGACATATACTCGTTTAACATCTCCTGAGATGTTATTTTCCAAGAAATAAGATGTTCCATCATATTCTTTGGATCTTTCCAATGCAGATTTAGCTAATTCTTCAGCATCTTTCTTGCCACCCTTAAGGCCTGTCTCTTTAAGAAGAGCATTGCTGGCAGATACAAGCTGAGCCACCGCTTTGATCCCCCGAGCTGGATCAAATTTGAATGAAAAATCGGTAATTTTACCCTTCCATTTGAATTTAACTTTTATTCCAGCTGCTAGCAAAAAACAAAAAAGATCTCGATAATCAAGTGTGCTAATTACGAGGTCTAATGACCCATGTTCAACTCTTTCAAAACGATAATTACCATCAGGCAAAGCGCATTCGAGCAGTTTATCAACATTCGACAAATAATCCTTGCGAGGGGTGATGTCTGAGTAATTTATCCCTTTGTGGGTAAATCTGATTTGTATCCATCCGGTAGGTATTCTTTTTGACATTTCAATCAAATAGTACTGTACCAAGGCTACCGTTGGGTTATCCATGTACTCTCTATCTTGCGTTTGAAATAGGTGTTGAGCAAGGTCGAACATGGCTTGATAAAGCTGCGGGCTGTCTATTTCATATTCCAAAATCAATCGTAATGAGTATAGTAAAGAGTCGAGAGAAACCCCAACACCGTCACTCATAAAACGTTTAATTAATTGAGAAATTTTAACATAAACTTGATTGCCTTCATCTTGTGCTGAAAAGATACGGTGAGCACTAATGTCAGCAGGCAATTTTCCAGAATAATCTAACTGCTCAAGTTGAGAATTCGGTACAATCTTTTCCAAACCATGTTGCCCGGCAAATGAAAGTACAAAGTTTAATACCTCAAACAGTTTGCCATGAGTCGTCAGTCGATCCATACGTTCTCGAATAAGAACGCATACCTCGTTAATATCAGAGACTATCTCTTTATTGCTATTGTTGTAATTTACTATCTCAAACTTATTGCGGCTTAAAAGATCGTAAATTCCTATTGTTGACATTAGTTTGTCTAAATTTGTCCTGAATAAAGAAATATCGCATTTTTTAAATCTCACAGCCCGGCATGAACATGTAGTTAAGTCCAGATGATCAATTTGACAGTGGTCTAATAACGTGTCTTCAAAAGAGGCATATTCAAAAGAACAATCTTTTATAACACATCGTACAAACATCCCATTTCTGAATCCCATCTGTTTAAAACTTAGATTCACTAATGAAGTACGAACTAATCTTGTCTTTAACGGGATAAACTTAACATGTCCCATACCAGCACCAACAAAAGGGGAGTCTTTGCCGGGAAAAGTAGACTCAATAGTGCATCCTTTGAATGTAACTTTATATAAATTAGCTCGAATAAAAGAACAATCCGTAAAAACACACTCTGTAAAAACAGACTCTGCTAAGTCTGCTTCATCAAATATACAATTGATAAACTGGGCATTACTGATATTGCAGCTTCTCAAAGCTTCGTCTGAAAAATCACAACCAACATATTTCGCAGTTTCATCACGTTGCACCCAACTGTATAGAATAGGATCTTCTTTAGCGATGTCATTTGAATATTCTTTTATATTTGTGGTCAAAGCAGGGACTAAAGGACTGTAACTTTCTCTCGACATCAATAATTCCTAGTTATCGTTGGTTGTTCAAAATGCTCGACTCAAATACCTTATCCCCACACCAATCTCAACCCCTATATTGCCAACCCTAATAACAAAACGCCCTTTCTATTTTATTACATCACTAACCCCTCAATTTTCCACGATTCTCACTTTTTTTAAATTTTCTAAAAAAAGGTGTTGACTTGTCCGTCACATTTCCATAGAACCTCTCTTCGTGACGTCGGGATGTAGCGCAGCCTGGGAGCGCACTTGAATGGGGTTCAAGGGGTCGGAGGTTCAAATCCTCTCATCCCGACCACGTCAAAAAGATACCCCCGGGGTCGTAGATAACTACGACCCCTTCTTTTGACACTACGATCTTTTAAAATTGGTTCTCTAAGGCTTTCGACGAAGCTCCTGCAATAGCGGTTGAGCGTGCCGGTTAAGGCATTATCGCCAAAGAAGGCCACCATATAAAGGTGCTCCCATGGCTCAGTAGGTAGAGCGCGTCCTTGGTAAGGACGAGGTCAGCAGTTCAAATCTGCTTGGGAGCTCCACAGCATTTAAAAAGCCCTGCTTTAGAAATAAAGCAGGGCTTTTTGCGTTTCTATAAAAATTCCCAGACTTAATCTTCCCCAATATCCTCCGCCCAGAGTGCGGGCTTTTCTGCTTTCAGTCTTTCCATAAGTTCTATGCACTTGGGATGATCAAGAATATCAACCTGCACTCCTCTGGACTTAAGAAACTCCTCATTGCCGCCAAAATTCCTGTTTTCCCCAATTACCACACGGGAAATACCGAACTGCACAATTGTCCCCGAACACATCATACATGGGGATAAGGTCGTATAAATTGTCGTATCCTTATAGGTCTTCTGCCGCCCGGCATTGCGGATGCAATCCATTTCACCATGAGCGATAGGGTCACCCTTCTGGACCCGCTGGTTGTGCCCGCCGCCGATAATTTCACCATCGCGAACCAGTACTGAACCGATGGGCAAACCGCCTTCATCAAAGCTTTTCTTTGCCAGCCTGTAAGCCTCTTCCATAAATTTATTATCCATTTCCGACATATATTCCTCCTGCTTAACTTGCTATTATCTTACAAAGTATCCATCTTTCCAAATTTCAGCCAGTGCTAAATCATTTCGCTCTGCCCAACAGCATAAAGACCATAGCCGTGCCCAAGGTTCCGGAAGCCGCAATCCATAAAAAACCGCTATAGCCGATTGAATCCACAGCTATTCCGCCAAGAAAAGGACCTAGAAACGACCCCATATGTACGGTAAACATCATCATATTTACATTGAAGCTTCGAAAACAAGGCTCACTTACCACAAACATCAACGAATTGAGAGCAGGAGCACTTAAGCCCATACCTATGCCGAAGACAACGGCTATAGGCAGAAGCATGGATTCATCGTGCAAGCCATTAAGCAGCACAAACCCTGTAGCGGTAAAGATGAAAGCTGTCACAATCAACCCACGCTTGGAAAAACGGTCAAAGACCGCTCCGCCTAATAAACGGATGGTAATCATCACTCCCATCTGCAAAGAAAAGAAATACCCGGCCCGGACAACTCCCCGTGAATGGGCAAAATCCTGAAACAAAAAAAACAGCCCACTGAAAATCATAAAATAAATACCATTAACTGCCATCACGGAAAGAATCTTCAAGCGCAGAAGATTGGCGTACGATTCACGGGCAGAGACACCCCTTCTGTTCCCCCGCCCGTGCTTTTTCATTCGGGAAGTACGAAACCTGAGAAACAGGGTCAGTAGAAAAGCTAACGGAATAAGACCGGCAGTCCCGGCATAAATCCACTCAGGACCGTCCACCATGGGCCCAAACTGCTCAGAAACATGAGGCATAACCGCATAAGGCAGCAGCAAGGCAGTAGAATAAAGACTAAATGCCGAGCCTACATTTTCCTGACTGACCATGGACACAAGAATTGCCACACACGGGGCAAGAACCATGAATATCCCCACTCCCTGTGCGATGCGTAGAAGCATGAGGGGCACAAAATCGTAAATGAAAAGATATCCGCAGCCACTGACAGCCACCAGCAACATTCCTGCAAACATAAATCTGTAAGCATTAACCGCGCTGATACGACTGCTGACCGTGACATACATGAACATGCCGGACAAAGAATAAACACTGACCAACAACCCTGAAAGACTCTTGGTAAAACCAAGCCCCTGAAGATAAACATTTAAGCTGTAATAAACGGAAAGGTTGCAGACAGCCATAAAGACTACGCAGCAGAGGGTAATAAATTCAACAAAGGGAAGGGACTGTTTTTGAGGCATGCATTTTTCCGGTTAGGGTTTTGATCATCCATTGATAGACAACTACGCCCGCACTGCCAACGTATAAATTGCTGGACCGTGCAAAATATGAAGAGTAATCAGTAACCAGAATAATGGAGTAAAATAATGACCATCGCATCCACAATTGCACTTATATTTGCTGTTTTGATTTTTGCGCTGATCCCCGGACCTGGCGTAATGTCCATCATTGCCCAGTCTGTTGCCCGCGGATTCAAATCCACTGCCCTTTATTGTGTAGGCGTCGTCATGGGCGATTTCACCTACCTGATCATGGTCATTTTCGGCATGGGGTTCGCGGCCCAGAAGCTGGGAGCGGGATTTGTTTTCCTGAAGTGGGCCGGAGCGGCTTACCTGATCTATCTTGGCATAAAGTGCTGGCTGGCCCCGCCGCCTCTTGCAGAAGACGCAGCCCTTCCTGAAGAAAAAGGAATGGGCAAAACCTTTCTTGCCGGACTGTGCATATCGCTGGGCAACCCTAAAGTAATCGCCTTTTACTGCGGATTCCTGCCCGGCTTCATGGATTTGCAGACCCTGACTTCAACGGATGTGCTCATTGTAGTCAGCTCAATCATCCCAACCGTACTGGCAGTACTGCTGGTTTACGCATGGCTTGGAGACCGCAGCAGAACCGCCATCCGCAGCCCGAAAATCTGGAAGATTGCCAACCGTTGCGCCGGTTCAGTTTTGATCGGTTCCGGGATTGCGGTAGCAAGTGAGTAGTCAATAATAAAACCGGGGTGTGAACACACCCCGGTTTTATTTATTTCAAAACATAATCAAGCGCCAATTCAACATGCGCCTCTACCGTATCAATCAACGGTACGGACACATCCTCCGGCTTGACCAAGAGCCCGATCTCAGTGCAGCCGAGTACGATTGATTCGGCCCCCAGCGCAGTCATTTCTTCTATTATTTCAATATATGCATCGCGAGTCTTATCGGTAAGTTTCCCACAGCAAAGCTCATCAAAAATTGTGCGATGGACCATGGACCTACCATCACAGTCAGGCACTATCACATCCAGCCCGTATTTTTCCTTAAGCGGACGGGACAAAAAATCCTGCTCCATAGTGAAAGCAGTCCCCAACAAACCAAGCTTTGAAGCCCCTGTTTTTTTTGCTCCGGCAGCAATGGCATCAGCCATGTGTAACAGCGGGATATTAACCGCCGCCTGAACTTCATCCGCAGCTTTATGCATTGTGTTGGTGGCAATTATCAGTGCCTCAGCTCCTCCGGCCTCAACGCTTTTCGCGCCCTTAACCAATCCGGCTGTGATGCTCTCCCAATCATTCTTACCCATCTGCTCTGCAAAAGGAGCAAAATCCACGCTGTGCATGACCATACGACATGAGTGTAGCCCGCCTATTTTATCGCGTACTCCTTTATTAAGTAGCTTGTAATAAGAAAGAGTCGATTCCCAGCTCATACCCCCGAGTATTCCCAGAGTTTTCATTTAAACACCTCTCTTGATAAATCTAAATATTGAACAGAGTCCTAGCACAACAATCTGTACTGCAAAACATACACATCACAGATATACTGTCGGCACAGTTTAAAAACATACGAGTACAAACATTTTAGACATTGCTGAAATGGCAATGATCCTTTCAGCATACCCCAAAACCAAACATGCACTATCGAAAATAATACCACTCTATTCATTCATTAGATCACAAAGCACTCTAAAAAACATCTCAGCTATTTAAAGTCGTAATATCAGGCCATTAGAAAAATAAAAAGTCACCATAGAACAAGCCAAAATCTAGACTAAAACACTATGAAAAAGACTTATATTTTTAACCACACTTTTTACAAAACACCTCTTGACGTACCCTTGATTAATAACATACCTATCGAGCAGGTATAAAAACCTATCGACCTAGGAGGTATTAATACCAACTCAGTCGATGGGGAATGAGGCGCACCGGAACGGTTCGAAACGTATTTCCATTAGACGGCTTTCCATGGGGGAAGTAACAGCCGGGAATAACGATAAAAAAACCGACCGGAGCAACAAAGGTCTGGAGTATGAGGCTTCATGACCAATTGCATTGAGAGGGGATCCATAAAATGGCAAACGGAAAGAAACTATTGCGATTGTCCGGTATCCTGATCGTCCTGGCCGGGGTGCTCGGCTTCCATATGGAAGCGATGAGCATGGTCGGAACCCCGCAGGAAAACGGCAACAAGCGTCCTGATCTGATTATGATCGACACTATTGCCGCTCAGGAAGAACTGGAACTGCCTGCTGTTGTGTTTCTCCATGATACACACACCAAGGCAGCGGCCGAGCAGGGCAAAGACTGTACTGCCTGCCACCAAAAAAACGAGGGAACCGTATCTTACAAGTTCAAAAGACTTGAAAACGGTACTCCTAAACAGCTCAAAGAAATTTACCACAACGGTTGTATCAGCTGTCATGCTGCCGACGCCAAGGCCGGAAAGAAAACCGGACCTCAAGTTGGTGAATGCCGCAGCTGTCACGTTGCCGAACCTGAAATCAAGGCTGAGCGTGCTCCCGCAGGTATGGAAAATATTCTCCACTACCGCCACTGGGATTCCAAGCTCATCGCCAAGGATGCAGGCCAGGACACCAACTGTGGAAGCTGTCACCACGTATACAACAATCTCGACAAGAAGCTTGAATACGTGAAAGGACAGGAAGAAAACTGTAGCGTATGCCACACTGTCAAGCCTACAGGCGCGGTAAAACTGGCTACCACTGAAGCCTACCACGGCCAGTGTGTGAGCTGTCACCTTGAAATGAAGACTGCAAAAGCGGAAAAAACCGGCCCTGTCGACTGTGCCGGCTGCCACGGCGAAACGCAGGCTGCTAAAATCAAGACTGACGACGCTGCTGTTTTGAAAAAAATGGGTGGAAAACTGCCCCGCCTCCCCAGAAGTCAACCCGACGCTGTACTGCTCACCGCCCCGGTGCAGGATAACGTTGCTGTAAAAGCAACCATGGCTGCTGTAGCTTTCAACCATAAGGCCCACGAAGGTTACACTGAATCTTGCAGCTCCTGCCACCACGAAACCATGAACAAGTCATGCTCCTCTTGTCACACTGTTCGCGGTTCCGAAGACGGCGGTTTTGTCACTCTCGACAAGGCTATGCACAAGGCTGACAGCACCAGATCCTGTATGGGTTGTCATGCTGTAAAGCAGAAAGATCCTAAATGTGCAGGCTGTCACGAACTCATGCCCAAGAATGTAATCAAGTCCGAGGAGACCTGTGCGGTCTGCCATAACGGACCCGCTTCCACCTCCAGCGAACCTGTCAAGATGGAAACCTCCGCCAAGGCTGCCATTGCATCAAAGCTGATCATGAAGCGTCCCGAGTCTCCGACTCTGATTACGGAAAAGGATATTCCTGAATTCGTGACCATCAACGTCCTTGAAAATGAATACAAAGCCAGCAAACTGCCCCACCGCAAAATCATCATGAGCATGGTTGACGGCATGAAAGGCGACGCAATGGCTAACGCTTTCCACAGCACACCCCTTAGCGTGTGCGGAAGCTGCCACCACAACAGCCCCGCAAGCGCGACTCCTCCGAGCTGCGCAAGCTGTCACGGCGGTAAAATTCAGGACGAACGTCCGGCCCTCAAGGCTGCTTACCACGTTCAGTGCATGACCTGTCATGACGCCATGAACATCAAGAAGCCTGCTTCCACTGACTGCACCGCATGTCACGCGAAGAAATAGTAACGGATAGCCTGAAGGAGAACAGATAAATGTTACGCAGAACATTCCTCGGAATGCTGGGCGCAACCTGCGTGGGAGCTTCCCTCCCCGCAGGAGCTGAGGCCGCAGGCAAGGAGTTCAAAGGTTATCCCGGAAGCAAGGGTGTACTCTTTGACGCTACCCGCTGCATCGGCTGCCGCAAATGTGAAGCCGCCTGCAACAAGGTCAACAAACTTCCCGCACCGGAGAAGAGCTTTGATGACCTCGCCGTGCTGGACACTAAACGCAGAACTGATGCCAAGACCCACACCGTGGTCAACAAGTACGGTACTCCGGAACATCCCGTATTCCGCAAGTCCCAGTGCAACCACTGTCTTGAGCCGGCCTGTGCGTCCGCATGCTTCGTAAAAGCATTCAAAAAACTGCCCAATGGCGCAGTTGTTTATGATGAGTCGGTCTGTGTGGGCTGCCGCTACTGCATGGTAGCCTGCCCCTTTGAAATTCCGACTTACGAATATGATGAACCCCTGACCCCGCGGGTTATGAAGTGCGACATGTGCGCCCCCCGTCAGGCCAAGGGCCAGCTCCCCGGCTGTGTTGCCGAGTGCCCCAAAGAAGCACTCGTCTTCGGCACAAGGGATGAGCTGATCAAAATCGCCCGTGAGCGCATCCGCCGCAATCCTGACCGTTACGTTGACCATCTTTACGGTGAAGACGAAATGGGCGGAACCAGCTGGTTGTACCTCTCCGGTGTGCCCTTCAATGAAATCGGCATGCGCGAAGACCTCGGCACCAAATCCGCTCCTGAACTCACTGCCGGCGCGCTGGCGGCGGTTCCCATGGTTGCGGGTCTCTGGCCTGTACTTCTCGGCGGCATCTACGCAGTAAGCAAACGCAACAGCAAGGTTGCGGATGAAGAACGCAAAGAAGCTGTTGAAAATGCAATTGCCAAGGCAAGCGCAGAAGCAGAAAAGACCCTCTCCGAAGCTCTTGAAAAGGCCGATGTTGCCAACAAGCGCCAGATCGAAGTTGAGGTCAAAAAAGCCGTGGAAGAAGCCCTGAAGCCTGCAGAGGAAGAAGAGGCTGAAAACAGCGAGAAGGAGGAATCATAAATGTCCACTCCCGCGAACAACGGCCCTAAATCGGCCTTCAATACCTTCAATCTGGTGGCAGGTGCCATCCTCCTCGTAGGTCTGGTACTCACCGTACTCAGATTTACTCAGGGGATCGGTCCCGTGACCAACCTTGATGACAACAACCCGTGGGGAATCTGGATCGGATTCGACCTGCTCTGCGGTGTTGCTCTTGCAGCCGGCGGATACACAACCTCCGCAGCCTGCTATATCTTCGGGCTCAAGCGTTTTCACTCCGCTGTACGTCCGGCAATCCTGACCGCCTTCCTCGGCTACGCGCTGGTTGTATTCGCATTGCAGTACGACCTCGGCCGCCCCTGGAGGCTCCCGTACCCCATCTTCGTTTCTCAGGGAACAACCTCCCTGCTCTTCGAAGTTGGTCTGTGCGTTATGCTCTACCTGACAGTGCTCTTCGTTGAGTTCACTCCGGCCATGTTCGAATGGCTGGGCTGGAAGAAAATCCGCAAAGTGGTCATGAAACTGACCCTCGTGCTGACCATCTTCGGCGTAGTGCTCTCCACCCTGCACCAGTCCTCTCTGGGCGCGTTGTACACCATCGCACCGTCGAAACTGCATCCGCTCTGGTATTCACCCTACATGCCGCTCTACTTCTTTGTTTCAAGTATTGCCGCAGGTATGTCCATGGTCATCTTCGAGGGCTCCATGTCCCACAAGAAGCTGCACCGCATGATGGACGAAGAATACCTCAAGCACCACGACGGCGTGGTCTTCGGATTCGGTAAGGCTGCAGCTCTTGTTCTCTTCGGCTACTTCTTCATCAAAGTGATGGGTGTGGCTTACGATAACAACTGGCACTACCTGACTTCAGGATACGGCCTGCTGTTCCTGACCGAGATCCTCGGTTTCGTGGCCCTGCCCTGCTTCCTCTATGGTGTGGGTGTTCGTGACAGAAACCTCGGCCTGATCAAGAAAGCATCGATCATCACCGTGCTCGGTATTGTCTTCAACAGGTTCAACGTTTCCATGGTGGCGTTCAACTACCACCTGCCCGCGTCTGAAAGGTACTTCCCCAGCATGATTGAAATCGGAATCTCCGTATTCATCGTCACCCTCGGTGTTGTGATCTTCCGTTTCATCACTACCCGGATGCCCATCTTTTTCGAGCATCCCGACTACAAGGGCGACCACTAGGTCTGCCCCGCATAGGAGAAAGTAAAATGGAAGCACATAACCTTCAGGAATATTACACATTCACCAAAGGTATCATGTACCTCTTGATGGGTGGAGCACTGGTTGGAGTGACCCTGTTCTGGCAGTTCCTCATGGGTGGAAAAGCCTACCGTGATGAAAACAAAAAGAACTACGGCGACCACCATTAAGCGCTAGACGAGGAGAAACAAAATGTACGAACTTCTGACCGGGCCTTTGCTCTGGCTGGTTTTTGCAATCAGCTTCGGCGGCCTGCTGGTACGCGTAGTGCTCTACTTCAAGGGCCTGAGCCAACAGCTCGACCGCGTGGCATATAAAGCCCATCTGTCCTACGGACTTAAAGGTGCGTTCAATTCAATAATCAGCTGGCTCAACCCTGTGGGCGCACGCGCATGGAGAAAAAAGCCCGGCTATACCTTTATATTCTTTGCATTCCACATCGGACTGCTCGCAACCCCCATCTTCCTTGCAGCACACAACATTATGTTGCAGGAAAATCTGGGTTTCAGCCTGCCGCAGATGCCCGCGTTCTTCGCGGATCTGCTCTCATGGACTGTAATTGTGGCCTGTGTTGCAATCATCCTGCGCCGCATTGCACTCCCGGAAGTAAGAATCCTCACCACAGCATATGACTATCTGCTGCTGGTGATCACCGTAGCTCCCTTTGTAACCGGCCTCATCGCCCGTTACCAGATGGGTGACTACCAGTTCTGGCTGCTGGCCCACATCATAACTGGAGAAATCTGGTTGCTGTGCCTGCCTTTCACCAAACTCAGCCACTGCGTGCTCTTCTTCTGTTCCCGTGCTCAGCTCGGAATGGATTACGGCATCAAACGCGGCGGCCTGAAAGGCTCCACCTTCTCCTGGTAACAGGAAACAACACAGCCAACAGGAGAAAGAAAATGCCTCAAGGTGAACTTTGTAACAGACAGCCGATTGTAACTGATGAGCAGCTCAAGCTGACTCTCTCAGATAAGAGCGGCAAGAAATATTACGCTGAAATGCTAGAGCTGGATGTGGATACCAATGCTTTGTGGGCCACTATCCAGAAAACCATGAAGGCCAGACTCAAAACCTGGCTCGAAATCTGTGCCCATTGCGGCATGTGTGCGGACAGCTGTTTCCTCTATCAGGTTAACGACTGTGTGCCCGAGCAGGTTCCTTCATATAAGATCCAGTCCACCCTCGGACATATCGTCAAGAAGAAAGGACAGGTGGACAACGAGTTCATGCGTCATTGCATGAAAGTCGCTTGGTCCCAGTGCACCTGCTGTAACCGCTGCGGCATGTACTGCCCGCACGGCATCGACATGGGTGTAATGTTCTCCTACCTGCGCGGACTCCTTTACTCTCAGGGCTTTGTACCCTGGGAACTGAAGATCGGTTCCGGTATGCACCGCGTATACCGCGCTCAGATGGACGTAACCACCGAGGACTGGGTTGAAACATGTGAATGGATGGCTGAAGAGACCGAGGAAGAATGGCCAGGTCTGACCATCCCGGTTGATAAGCAAGATGCTGAAATCATGTACACTTGTAACGCCCGTGAACCCAAGCACTACCCGGAAGATCTCGCTGAAGCAGCGGTACTCTTTCATGTGGCAGGAACAAACTGGACCGTGCCTTCCGAAGGCTGGGAACAGACCTCTCTGTCCATGTTCGCCGGTGACTGGGAATGCTGCAAGGACAATGTTAACCACGTATACGACGCCATTGAGCGACTCAACCCGGCCCGGGTAACCGGAACCGAGTGTGGTCACGCCCACCGCGCCACCGTCATCGAAGGCCCCTACTGGGCCGGACGTGAAGACGGACTGCCGCCCAAGCCTTACATTCACTACGTTGAATGGCTGGCTGAAGCACTGCGCGAAGGCAAGCTCAAAATTGACCCCGCAAAACGCATCAAAGAGCCTGTAACTCTTCAGGACTCTTGCAACTACGTGCGTAACCAGGGTCTCAAGGATGTAACCCGCGAAATCATCAGCTATATTGTTGAGCCGGGCTACTTCGTTGAAATGGCACCCAACAAGGAACACAACTACTGCTGCGGCGGCGGTGGCGGATTCAACGGAATCGGCATGTACCGTGAGCAGCGTAACGTGGCCCTGCGCAAGAAGATGGACCAGATCCTCGATACCGGTTGTAAACTGGTCATCGCGCCCTGCCATAACTGCTGGGACGCCATCCGTGACCTTGAAGAGGAATACGAAATCGGCATCCGCTGGTCTTTCCTCAAGCCTCTGATTATCGGTATGCTCGATATTCCTGAAGGCATGCGTGTCGAATGGTAGTAACGCCCGTCTCCTTGACTGGTGATCTGATATTGTCCGCAACGAACGAGGTGTCACATGTTTAAGAAAATCCTTTTGGCGACCACCGGCTCCCCCGCGAGCTTCGGTGCCGCCCGCGTAGCCTTCGACATGGCGAAACGCTACGGTTCCGAAGTAACCATCTTCCATGTTGTGGGAGTGCCTACCAAGGCATTCTCCCACGTTGTCAACGACGTGCGTACCGGCGAAGAGGTTGAGATTGACGAAGAATATCTCGCCTGGGTCGAAGAAGAACTCAAGACCACCTTTGCCAAACAGTTCGAAGGAGCTGACAACGCCAAGATCGTACTGACAACCGGTGTACCCGCCCGCGAAATCCTTCGCGAAGCCCGCAAGGCCGACAGCGACCTCGTGGTTATGGCTGCAAGCTCCGGCGAGAATGCATCCTTCCACAAGGGTTACCCCGGCTCCACCTTGCAGAAAGTGGCTAAAGCCGCACGCTGCCCGGTCCTTTCAGTACACCGTGAATCCGCATCCTACTGGGGCGGGTTCTCCAACATCCTTTTTGGTACCGACTTCTCCAAGCAGGCTGAGAGCGCATTTAAATTCGCTCTGTCCACAGCCCGCGAACTCGACTGCGACCTGACTATCTTCCATGCCCTGGATATCAGCGGCAAGGTTCTGGACCAGAATGAAATCGAGGAAAACCTGATCATTGCCCGCAAGCGGATCAGAGAAGCCTACGTCCCGCTCATGGGCGATTTCAAGAACTATGATATCGAAGTATGGGAAGGAACTCCCTACGTCGAGATCGTCAAGCTCGCCCGTGAAAAAAGCGTGGACCTTGTATGCCTCGCCCATCACACCAACGAACTTGATCCGGAAAGAGCACGTATCGGTTCTACTGTCGAACAGGTCATCTTAAGGGCAAACTGCCCGGTGGTCAGCGTCAGCAAGCCCGATAAAGTTTAGGCGTAAGCATAACTGAATCGAATTGATCGGCATTCCGGCAGCCGGACACCTTCAGGCTGCCGGAATAACGAAGGGGAAAGATTCAACAGGAGGAGTTATTATGTCCAAGAAGATTTTAATTATAGATGACGATCAGGATATCCGCTCATATTTGGGCGATCTTTTCGGCGATAACGGTTATGAAACTGTTATGGCTGAAGATGGAGCAGTTGCAATGGAAGTTGCTGAAAACGAAAAGCCTGATCTGATTACCCTTGATCTTGAAATGCCGGGCGAGTGGGGGCCAAGATTTTACCGCAAGCTTTCTCAGAGTGAAGAGCTCAAGAGAACTCCGGTAATTGTTATCAGCGGCCTTCAGGCTAACAAGTACGCAATTCCCAAGGCAATAGCCACACTGACAAAGCCCTTCGATGCCGAAGAGCTGCTCAGGATTGTGAAAGACACAATCGGCTAAAGGGAATCCATATCGGGGCCGGTCAGCGGGTAATCGCTGGCCGGCCGATTTTTTAACTTGAAAGAGTGCGGAAGTACGGTGTAGGCTTTTCTCCATGGGAACTTCATAACTCCCTAAAATAGCTACATAGGTGACAAGCATGCCCAAAAAAATAATGGTAGTGGATGATGACCCGTACATTGTGGACTACCTCGTAAACGTATTCGAGGATCACGGATACCTTACCTGCCGCGCTTCAGACGGACTTTCTGCCTATGATGTTGCCATAGCGGAAAATCCCGACCTGATCACGCTTGATCTGGAAATGCCCAATGAATGGGGGCCGCGATTTTACCGCAGGTTGACTCTGGAAGAGCAGTTTTCTGAAATTCCGGTAATTGTTATCAGCGGACTTCCCGGTATTCATATGGCTATCAAGCGTGCGGTCGCCACGATCAAAAAGCCTTTTGACCCTACTGAAGTCATTGAAATTGTGCGAAAAGCACTTGGTGAAACCGACGGAGACGACTAGGTCCCCGCGACATGACTCTGATCCGGTCAGAGCTGCCCTGCGCTTCCTGAGGTGTGCGATGAGTAAAAATAAGTTGCTGCTGGTTGATGATGAGGAAGGTATCCGCCGTTTTCTGGGACTTACCCTCATGGATCTGGGTTATGAAGTGGAGACCGCCGAAAACGGTGAGACCGCATTAAAACTTATCGAAAAAACTGCTCCGGCTGTTATCCTTACTGATATCAAAATGCCGCGCATGGACGGAATAGAACTGCTCAAAGCCGTAAAATCCGATTATCCGCACATTGAAGTGATCATGCTCACCGGACACGGCGACCTTGATCTCGCCATTGAATCCCTCAAATCCGATGCTGCTGATTTCATCACCAAGCCCATTGATGATGAAGTGCTTGAAATTTCCCTGAGCAGGGTCATGGAAAAAATCCAGCTCAAAGATCAGGTCCGCGAGTACACCGAGAACCTTGAGCGTCTGGTGGAAGAGAAGACCCAGCGAATCATTGCACTCGAACGCCAGAACGCTGCCTGTCAGGTTGTGGAAGGATTGAGTGAAGCACTTTCCAGCGCGGCCCACGAGGTTGAGACCGGAAGCGGACTCTTCAACGAACTGCCCTGCCTTGTTTCCATCCACAATCGCTATCTGGAAATTGTCGCTGCCAACGAACTGCTTAAAGACCGCCTAGGTGAAGTGGTCGGCATGAACAGTTTTGATATTTACTCTGACCGTGAATCCGCAGGCAATGCCTGCCCGGTTCAGCTTACTTTCAAAACCGGCAAAGGGCAGCGCAGCAAGGAAACGTTCATCGGCAAAGAGGGCGAAGAAATACCGGTGACTGTTTACACCGCCCCCATTCCCAACAAAGACGGCGACATTGAACTGGTCCTCGACATCTCCGTGGATATGACCGAACTCAAACGCCTCAATGATGAACTGCTTGAAACCCAGTATAAATTTCAACGTCTCTTCGACGAAGCTCCCTGTTATATTTCCGTCCAGAACCCGGACTACACCATTGCCGAGGTCAACCGCCGTTTCAAGGAAGATTTTGCCGAACCTTTAGGTGCCACCTGCTACTCTTCATACAAACATCGCGATAATCCTTGCGATGAATGCCCCGTACAACGCACTTTCAAAGACGGGGAAACCCACCAGACCGAAACTGTGGTCACCACCAGAAACGGTGAGCAGAAAAACATGCTGGTCTGGTCCGCCCCCATCCGCAATGCCTACGGCGAGATCAAACAAGTAATGGAGATGTCCACTGACATTACAGAAATCCGCCGCTTACAGGACCACCTGACCTCGCTGGGATTCATGCTCGGCTCCATGTCTCATGGGGTTAAAGGAATGCTAACCGCTCTTGACGGGGGTATCTACCGCCTTGAGTCCGGCCTGCGTAAAAATGATCAGGAACGGGTAACCGAGGCCGCAGCAGTGCTGAAGAATGTTGTGGGCCGGGTCAAAAAAATGGTGCTGGACATCCTTTACTATGCCAAATCCCGTGAAATAGAAGTAGAATCCGTACCGGCAGGACATTTTTTACAGGACACAGCCGCGCTGATAGTTCCCAAAGCTGTCGCAGCCGATGTGGAGTATGAAATCGACATTCCTGAAGAAATGGGAGATATAGAAATCGACCCCAGCTCCATGTCTGCTGCCATAGTCAATTTTCTTGAAAACGGAGTGGATGCCTGCGAACCGAAACTTCCGGGCAAAGACTACCGGATCAGCATCAACGGGCGCGATCTCGGTGACAAAATAGAATTGACCATCAGCGACAACGGTGCCGGAATGGACCGGGAGACAAAGGAAAAAATATTTACCCTCTTTTTCTCCTCAAAAGGAAAACGGGGAACAGGAATAGGTCTCTTCATTTCCAACCAGACCATAGAACAGCACGGCGGCAGCATTACAGTTGAATCCGAACCAAAACAAGGCACAACCTTCACTATCCATTTGCCACGCAAAGCCGAGCGCAAGAAACAACCTCCGGCCTGCCCCTGTGCATAGCACGCAGCAGACCCCGGCTTTCAATCTTGTCTGCATCCTGTTATAAGAACGGAATAACCTATAGGATATTCTAATAATTTTAACTAAATACGATTAAAATTCATGAAACTTACCACCCGTTCAAGATACGGAGCACGACTGCTGCTCGACATAGCCCTGCATTCAGAACACGGCCCGGTCCCTAGTAAAGACTCAGCCCGCAGGGAAGATATTTCCCTAAAATATCTGGAAAAAATACTCAAAATACTCAAAGAAGCAGGGTACATTAAAGGGAAACGCGGTCCCAATGGCGGCAACGTGCTGACCATGACCCCCGAAGAAATTTCTCTGGGCAAACTAACCGAAGCTCTGGAAGGCGAAGACAAAATCCTTGATTGCGAAGGCGATGTGACCACCTGCCCCCGTGCTGCGGTCTGTCTGCGTCGCTCCATCTGGGATGATGCCAATCAGGCCATGTACAAAATGCTCGATTCTTACACTCTTGCCGACCTGATCAAAGACGCCCGCCTATGTCCCATGGATAGGCCGGAATAGCCCAAAACCATTACACGGCAGGATGTTGAGTGTTCAATAAATACCGCCACACCCTGATCATGAAAATGATCCTTTCCGGAGGAATCACCCTGCTTTTAAGCGTGATCCTCTGGACAAGCTTCAATGTGGTTTTCTTTAAGAAAAATGTCACCGGCAATATCCAATCCGATATTGCCATGCTTTCCGACACGGTACTGCTGAGCCTGCATCACGCCATGATGCTCGACTCCAAAGAGTTCATTCAAAATGACATCAACAACATCAGCAGGCAGGGAGAAATCAAATCCATCCGGGTTATCAACAAAAAAGGACGGATCATATATTCCAATGACCCGGATGAAATCAATAATGTCATAGACATTGAAAGCCCGCCCTGCTGGAACTGCCACCGGCACGATACTCCCCCTGCTACCATGAGCCTTGAACAGCGCAGCCGTTTTAAGACTATGAACGGGAAAGAATTCATGGGGATTATGACGCCTATCCCCAACTCTAAAGGATGCGCCCCCGGTCCCTGTCATGTTCATTCCGTTGACGAAAAACTTCTCGGCCTGCTGGACCTTGAGATTTCCACGGAAAAGAAAAACTCCATGCTGGCTACCTTTGAAAAAGCCAACTTCGGCATCGCCATGGTGGTCTTTATCGCCACCTTCGGGGCATTGTTCGTATTTGCTTACAATTTCATTTTCAAACCAATCAGGAAGTTGATCAAAGCCACGCGTGAGCTTGGTTCGGCACAAGATTTCATAGAAATCCAACTGGCCCAGACCGATGAAATAGGAACCCTCGCTGACGCCTTCAACATGATGGGCAGGCAGGTGCAGGAAAAACACCGCGCCCTGCTGGAACAAAAAGAAGAATACCGAGACCTTTTCGACAATGTCCCCTGTCTCGTAAGCGTGGTGGATCTCAATTTCAAGGTTATCCGCCACAACAAGGCTTACGAAAAACATTTCGGCAAGCCGCGCGGCCGGCAGTGTTACCAGATCAACAAAGACCGGGACAGCAAATGCGAAGAGTGCCCCGTAGAAAGGACTTTTTTCGACCTGACTCCGCACATGAGTGAGGAATCCGGCCTCTCAAAAGACGGAAACCCCATCCACTGGATAGTCTACACCTCCCCCATCAAGGACCGGGAGGGCAAGATTGTAGCTGCCATGGAAATGATGCTCGACATTACCCGGCGTAAAGAACTTGAGGAAAGCCTTGCCGCTTCGGAACAGCGCTACCACGCAATTTTCGACTCTATCCCCGAAGCTGTATTTGTGCTTAATGCCGATGATCTGACCATCCTCAACTGCAACGATCCGGTGGAAGAAATATACGGCTATTCCCGTGATATGATTCAGGGCAGTTCGTTCCTGCGCCTGTTTCGTGATGAGGAGCATACCGACTACGATCATCTGCTTAAAGCTAAGCAGGAAATCGGCCCTTGCTCACAGCTAACCAGATCAGGCAAGACTATCTACGCCTTACTCAGGATTTCCCCGGCGGAATTTGACGGCAACCGGACCCTGATTGTTACTTGCAGTGATGTTACCCAGAAGCTTGAAGCAGAACAGCAACTGATTCAGGCCAGTAAGATGAGCACTCTTGGTGAAATGGCCTCCGGTGTTGCCCACGAACTGAACCAGCCCCTCGCCATCCTCAAGACCATCAGCAACCTGCTTATGCGTAAGGTTTCGCGGGACCAGCAGATTGAGCCCAAAATCCTGCGCGAAATGGCTGAAGGTGTGGACACCCACGTTAACCGGGCCAGCAAGATCATTGAGCACATGCGCGAATTCGGGCGTAAGTCAGACATGAAGACTATGCCCGTGCAGATGAACGATGTCCTGCGTCGCGGCTTTGATTTCTTCAGCAGGCAGTTGACCCTGCGCAACATCCATGTGGAATGGAACCTGAACAGTCACCTTCCGATAATCATGGCTGATTCCAACCGTCTTGAACAGGTAGTTATCAACCTGCTCATCAATGCCCGCGATGCCATAGAAGAACGCTGGAAGGATGCCGTGCCTCTTGCCGACAACAAAAAAATATACATTTCCACTCATTTCACGGATGAGCATATCAGCGTTGAAATTTGCGATACCGGCCCGGGCATACCCGACCCCATTCAAGCCCGCCTTTTTGAACCCTTCTTCACCACCAAGGATGTGGGCAAGGGAACAGGGCTTGGCCTTTCGATATCTTATGGTATAATCAAGGACTACAACGGCACCATCAGCGCATCGACCAAGCAGGATCTAGGTGCCTGCTTCACCATCACTTTTCCGCTCGGAGACATTGAGAGTTGATGCGCTACGGGAAGAATTTAGTTGCGCTACGCGCTTTTGGATTAAAATAATTTCGCCTCCGGCGGCCAGAAGGGCTAAGTCCCTCTGGACTCCCTATTGGTTTTAAGCTCATTAATCTTAAGCAACCAGCCATTTTTATAAAAAGGTCATACACATGGAAATCATAAACTTCGTCATCAATTTCATCACCGCCATGAGCCTCGGCGAACAGCTCTCTATTGCTACCGGGCTTATATACATTTTTTTGAGTGTGCGTCAGAATCCGCTTTGCTGGCCTTTCGGCATTGTAAGTGTAGGGATCTGGATGTTCATTGTCTTTCAGGGCAAACTTTATTCTGACGCTTTCCTGCAATTCGTCTATGTCGTGCTCGGCTTTTACGGCTGGTACCAATGGCTGCGCGGCGGCAAAGACAGCACCCCGCTTAAAGTCCAGCGCGTAGACCGCAAACTGGCCATTCGACTTGGTGCTATCGGCCTTATCGCCTTTATCCCCACCGGCTACCTCATGGAAAATTATCTTGAGGCTTCCTTTCCGTGGTGGGACGCCCTGACCACTATTCTCTCCCTTATCGCCCAGTATCTGCTGGCCAAAAAATATATGGAAAACTGGCTGCTCTGGATTACCGCCGATATCATGTATATTGGAATTTACTATGCTAAAGGCTGGGTCGGCTACAGCGGACTCATGGGTGTTTACACCGCCATGGCTGTACTCGGATTCATAAGCTGGCTGAAATCCTACCGCGCCGACCGGGAGCGTGAATGTTTCTCCGTGTAGTACTCAGCGGGTCTGAGTGCACCGGTAAAAGCTCTCTCGCCGCCAGACTGGCAGAACATTACAAAGTGGAATTCGTACCCGAATACCTGCGTGAATATTTTGAAATGAAAAACGGTCATCTGACCGTGGATGATGTAATCCCCATTGCCCGAGGACAACTGCGTTTAGAATCTGGAGCGGCGGCAAAAGGATACAACCCGCTAATCTGCGATACGGACATCATTTCATCCATTGTCTATGCCAAACATTATTTTAACGAATGTCCCGGATGGCTTGATAATAAGCTGAAAGAACTTGGGCCGAGCTTCTACCTGCTCTGCGACATTGATATCCAGTGGCAGGCAGACGGACAGCGGGACATGCCCCAACAACGCGAATACATGCAGGGCCTATTCGTAAAAGAGTTGAACAACCGCAACATTCCCTATCACATCATAAACGGTTCGCTGCCTCAAAGAACAGTAGAATCGATACGGCTGATTGATGAAGCCCTTGCTGCATCAGCAAAATAAAGTTGTTTTGCATACTCTACAGTTACAGGGATATTAATATCGACTGCATCTGACAAATCCTGAAGCATCACCAAAGAAACAAACATTCAATCGCAAAAACAATCACAACGCCCCTATTATGCTACACAAAACACTCAGCATTGATTGAATGATCAAATCCAATCCCAACACATAGCAAAACCACCAATTTTCAGCACCCATATTTGCGCATTCGTTAATTCTGCAATAACCAAATCCTTGATCTTGGACGAGATTTATGTAAGGTAAGTCAGGTTTTATAAGAATGAGAAAAAAGGAGTATTGAATGCGCCAAAAACTATTGATTGTTCTTGCTATTGTGGCTTGCTTTGCCTTCGGAGCAACCATGGCCCATGCAGAAAAACTGACCCTCGGCCTGAAAGGTGAACCCACCTCTCTCGACCCTCATTTCCATAACGTATCAGCCAACAACATGCAGTCCCTGTATGTTTTTGATAAACTGGTCCGTCAGGATAACAGACAGAAACTCGAGCCCGGCCTGGCTCTTTCCTGGAAGCCTGTTTCCGACAAAGTATGGGAATTCAAACTCCGTGAAGGCGTAAAATTTCACGATGGTTCCCCGTTCACTGCTGAAGACGTAAAATTCACCATTGAACGCATCCCCAATGTACCCAACAGTCCTTCTTCTTTCACCGGATTTGTTTCCAACATTCAGAAGATCGACATTGTTGACCCCACTACCATCCGCTTCACCACTGAAGCACCTGCTCCGCTTCTTCCCCGTCAGATGGCGGCTTTCCCCATCATCTCCAAGAAGAACGCAGAAGGTGCCGCAACTGAAGATTTCAACTCCGGCAAAGCCTGTATCGGTACCGGCCCCTACATGCTCGTCAAGTGGGACCGTGGTGACAAAATCACCTACAAGCGCAACGATAACTACTGGGGCGAAAAAATGCCTTGGGAAAAAATCATCGTTCGCCCCATCACCAACGACGGTACCCGTGTTGCTGCACTTAAATCCGGCGATGTGGACATGATCAACTTCGTGCCCCCGGCAGATGTTGACGGTCTGGCTGATAACAAAAAGCTGACCCTTTCCGAATCTCCCTCCACCCGTCTGATCTACCTGCACCTTGATACCGACCGTGATGATTCTCCCACTGTTTCCGGTAACAACGGCGAAAAAATAAAGAACCCCCTGAAAGACTTCCGTGTGCGTAAAGCCATCTCCAAAGCTATCAATCGCCGCGCCATCGCCGGCCGCATCATGGACGGCCTTGCAGTACCCGCAAGCCAGATGGTTCCCGACGGATACGAAGGCACCAGCACCCGCCTCAAGCCTGAAGCGTATGATCCCAAAGGAGCTAAAGCTCTGCTTGCTGCCGCCGGATACCCCGAAGGTTTCAAACTGGTCATCCACGGCCCCAACGACCGTTACGTGAACGATGCAGACATCGCTCAGGCCATCGCCCAGATGCTGACCAAGATCGGTATCAAAACTGAAGTTAACACCATGCCTAAGAGTGTATACTTCGGTCGCGCTTCCAAACTTGAGTTCAGCTTCATGCTCGTAGGCTGGGCAACTGACACCGGTGAACAGTCCAACTGCATCGGCGCGCTGCTGCATACCTATGATAAAGAAAAGGGCTTCGGTTCTTCCAACCGTGGTCGCTACTCCAACCCCGATCTTGACGCTACCCTTGAAAAGGCTCTGGTCACCGTTGATCCTGCAAAGCACAACGAGCTGATCATCAAGGCCACTGAAATGGGTATCGGCGATCTCGGCATCGTTCCCATCCACTATCAGGTGAACGTATGGGGTTCCAAGAAGGGTCTTGCGTACAACGGCCGCACCGACGGTTACACTCTGCCCAGAGATATCAAAGTCACTAAATAAGACGCTCACACAATTAGATTAATCAAAAGGGGCGTACTTTGTACGCCCCTTTCAGACTGTCGATAAAGCGCCATCTGCGGCGTTGCTGCAAAAAACACTGAAACTCACGTATGTTTGATACGCTTCGTTCCAGTGTTTTTCTTGCGCCTTACATCTGACACTTTCTCGAAAGTCTGCCATCATGTTTTTTTTAATCTTTCACTGGAGCAAAATTTATGCTCGCATTTTTGATAAGAAGAATTTCACAATCCATCGTCGTTCTGCTGGTCATGTCCGTACTGGTTTTCGGCGGTGTATTCTGTATCGGGAACCCGGTGGATATCCTCATCGCTCCCGACGCCACCCCGGCGGAAAGGGACCGCGCCATCAAAGAACTTGGTCTGGACAAGCCCCTGCCTGAACAATACATGCGCTTCCTCAAAGACGCCGTGCAGGGTGATCTGGGTAACTCCTTTGTATACAACGAGCCAGCCCTCAAACTGATCATGCAGCGCATGCCCGCAACCATGGAACTGGCTGTAACCGCCATGCTCATGGCCGTATTTTTCGGAATCCCGCTAGGGATGATCGCCGGGATAAAATCCGACACCCTGCTCGGGCGAAGTATCATGCGTTTCTCCATACTGGGCTTCAGTCTACCTACATTCTGGGTCGGGCTGATGTTCATCATCATTTTCTCGGTTTATCTGGGCTGGCTGCCCTCGGGAGGACGTGGGGAAACAGTGGAGCTGCTGGGAGTTCCGGTAAGTTTCCTTTCATGGGACGGAATACGCCATCTGATTCTCCCGGCCATGAACCTCGCCCTGTTCAAGACCTCGCTGGCCATCCGGCTCAGCCGGGCCGGGGTGCAGGAAAACATCCAGATGGATTACGTTAAGTTCGCCCGCGCCAAGGGACTGACCAATACCCGCATTATCGGGTTGCATGTCATGAAGAACATCATGATCCCGGTCGTAACCGTTCTCGGTATGGAATTCGGCGGACTGATCGCTTTTGCGGTTGTCACCGAGACTATTTTCTCATGGCCCGGCATGGGTAAGCTGGTCATCGACTCCATCGGAGTTCTAGACCGTCCGGTTATCGTGGCTTACCTGCTCATTACCGTGACCATGTTTATCATCATCAACCTCATCGTTGATATCATCTACTCCATTCTGGACCCCCGAGTCCGCTTGGGCGACCAGAATTAGGAGATATTACTATGGCAGAAACAAAACAGATGCATGAGCCGGAAGTCTCCGCAGCCGAGAATATCCCGGAAAAGGACGAATCCCTGCTCCTGCAATCGCTGAAAGAATATTTTGAAAGCAAGACCGCGACCATCGGGCTGATAATTTTCAGCATCATGATCATCGTCGCTCTGGCTTCCCCGTACATCTCACCGCAGAACCCGTACGATCTGATGACCATCGATATCATGGACTCCAAGCTGGAACCCGGCGAGAAATCCATGGATGAATCCATCACCTACTGGCTGGGAACAGACAGTCAGGGACGCGATATGCTCAGTGCCATCCTTTACGGACTGCGCATCAGTCTCGGCGTAGGTGTGGTCAGTACCGTAATCGCGCTGGTCATCGGCTCCATCATCGGTCTCTGGGCCTCGTTCATCGGAGGACGCACGGACTCGTTCATCATGCGAGTGGTGGATTTACAGCTGAGTTTTCCGGCAATCCTAGTCGCCCTGATACTACTGGCAATACTAGGAAAAGGGGTTGATAAGATCATCCTCTCACTGGTCATTGTGCAGTGGGCCTACTACGCCCGCGCCATCCGCAGTAACGTGCTGGTGGAACGCCGCAAGGAATACGTGGAAGCGGCAAAATGCCTCGCCCTGCCCCAGAACAGAATCATGTTCGGGCACGTGCTGCCTAACTGTACACCGGAGCTAATCGTTATCTCCACCGTTAAAGTAGCAGGGGCCATCGCCCTTGAGGCCACCCTTTCCTTCCTCGGACTGGGTATGCCCATCACCCAGCCCTCGCTGGGCCTGCTCATTGCCAACGGTTTCAAGTACCTGCAATCCGGTTACTACTGGATCAGCTTCTATCCCGGTGTGGCCCTGCTCATCCTCATCGTATCCATCAACCTTGTTGGTGACCGCTTGCGTGACGTTCTGAACCCGAGGTTGAAAAAATGAGTGAAAGCATTCTCAGCATACAAAATCTTAAGACCTACTTTTACACCCGTGCCGGGATCGCCAAGGCCGTTGATGACATCAGTCTCGACATCGGCAAAGGCGAGATCGTCGGTATTGTGGGTGAATCCGGTTCCGGTAAGTCCGTAACAGGTTTCTCAATCATGGGTCTTGTGGACCCTCCGGGCGAAATCGCAGGCGGTTCCATCAAATACAAGGGACAGGAAATCATCGGCCAGTCCGAAGAGGAATGGCGTAAGTTCAGGGGCGCAAAGGTCTCCATGATCTTTCAGGACCCCATGATGACCCTAAACCCGGTCCTACGCATCGACACCCAGATGATGGAAGCCATCACCGCCCATGAAAAAGTCTCCAAGGATGAGGCCCTGCGCCGCTCCATCGAGGCCCTTGCCATGGTCGGTATTCCCTCTCCCGAGGAGCGCATCAAGGCTTACCCGCACCAGTTTTCCGGCGGTATGCGCCAGCGCGTTGCCATTGCCATCGGGCTGCTCAACAAGCCGGACCTGATCATTGCCGACGAACCGACCACCGCGCTGGACGTGACCATTCAGAGTCAGATCCTTTCCGAAATGCAGGCCCTCTGCCGCAAGACCGGAATGGCCCTGATCTGGATCACCCACGACCTCACCGTAGTAGCTGGTCTGGCTCACAAGGTTGCGGTAATGTACGCCGGACGTGTAATTGAGCAGGGCAATGTCGAAGAAATCCTCGATCATCCCATGCATCCGTACACCCACGGCTTGATCGGATCAGTACCCAGCCGCAACAAGCGCGGCGAACCGCTGTTCCAGATTCCGGGCATGACCCCGTCGCTGGTCAACATCCCCGAAGGCTGTTCCTTCAGGATGCGCTGCCCCTACGCTGACGATCAGTGCATGGTCGCGCCGGAGCGGGCTGACATGGGGAATGGAAGAATCGTACGCTGCCATCATCCTTTATAGGGGATGCGCTATCGCGCTTTTGATGAAATGATTTCGCCTCCGGAGTACAAAGGGCCCGCGGCCCTCTGCACTCCCAAGTAGGGCTATGCCGCCGGGGACGAAATATTAAATAGATTTAAATAACGTTTTTCCCACGCAGGGGTGTGCGAACGCAAGTTGTAACAAACAAAACGGCGAAGCCCCGATAAAAGTTTTTGGGATTCTTAAACCCTTTTTTCAAAAAGGGTTTAAGCCCCCGGAGGGAATCAAATATATGAGTGATAAAAATACATCATTTTTGAGCTGTAGAGACCTGAGCCGGGTCTTCGTAAAGAAACTCGACTTCGCGGGTAAAATTGCCCAGAAGCTGGGTTCCAAAATGCGCGAAGAAAGGGTTCAGGCTGTGGACGGCGTCAACCTCGACATCATGCCCGGCGAAGTGCTGGGACTGGTGGGTGAATCCGGTTGCGGTAAATCCACACTGGGCCGCATGCTCTGCGAAATCCTGAACCAATCAGGCGGAGATATTTTCTACAAGGGCCGGAACGTCAAAGACATGAGTTCCAAGGAACACATGGACTACGCGCGTAACGTGCAGATGATCTTTCAGGACCCCTTTGCCTCGCTGAACCCGCGTAAAAGGGTCAAACAGATCATCGGCGAAGCACCGCTCTACCACGGACTGACCGACAAGGCCGGATTCGATCAATACCTTGCCGATGTAATGCTCCGCTGCGGGCTGGACCCCAGCTACAAAGACCGTTACCCGCATCAGTTCTCCGGCGGTCAGCGTCAGAGAATCGGGATTGCAAGAGCCATGGCTATGCAGCCGGAATGTCTGATCTGTGACGAATCCGTAGCCGCACTGGACGTATCCATTCAGGCCCAGATTCTGAACCTGTTCATGAAGCTGCGCAAAGAACTGAACCTGACCTGTTTGTTCATCAGCCATGATTTAGGCGTGGTCGAACACATCTCGGACCGTATCGCGGTTATGTATCTTGGCCGGGTAGTTGAAGTCGGAACAGTGGAACAACTTTTCAGCAAGCCGTTCCACCCCTACACACAGGCCCTGCTGAATGAGGTCCCCAGACTGGAAAAAAGAGACGTGGAATTTGCCCCGCTCAAAGGCGAAATCCCCTCTCCCCTCGATCCGCCAAAAGGCTGCCACTTCCACCCCCGCTGCGCCCATGCCATGGATATCTGCCGTGAAAAGGCCCCGCAGGATAAGGATATCGGCGAAAACCACCGCACCTGCTGCCATCTGGCAGATAAGAGGGATGAGTGGATTAGTTTGTAGGGATTGATTTGATAGGTATGAAATGAAAGACCTCCCCCGTAATCTTAGATTGCGGGGGAGGTCATTTATTAAATAATTCATTTTATAAAAGCAAAAAAATGCCCCCAAAAAATACTATCAAAAAACAACAAACATCTAATGAAGATATAAGCAGAAAAAACAGAAGACAAAACGAGAAATAGTTCTTTCGCTGACACAAAAAACAAACTACTTGAATTATCTATGCTGGTTCTATCATACTTCCTTTCCTTTGAAAAAAAAGTGCGAATCCATTTCGACATCTTCCATATCGATTTTTGAGAATTTTCTTCTTTTACTCTTTCCCAATCATGTTTCAATAATTGCGACAAATTTAATATAATGCCGTCATGAACATCAATTGCATCTTCATATTCAGAAGATTTAAGATGTTCGATCAAATTCGACACAGAGGTTAGAATTTCACGATCAATTCTATCAGATGGATTCAGTCTAACTCTTAGCTCAGTATGAATTAATCTCAACCTAGAGACAGACTCCTTTCTAGCCTCATCAGTCCTCACAATATAAGTAAACTTTGTTATCTCAGCAGCGTAACCACGCATCTCGTTACGCCACACTTTACGCTCACCAGTCACGTTTCTTGACTGATCCTTCTGCCTTTGAGTAACTGACGCTCCCAAATAACCAACAGCAACAGATAAAGCGACTGCTAAAAAAGTTCCATCATCCATAACACCAAATCCCCCTAATTAAACTCAACCTCAACCGGGCTGACAACCTTCAGCACCGATTCCTGTTTGAATTCTTTCTTGTAAGCCTTGGCGATCTCGTCCACGCGCTGATCTGCGTCTTTGTCCGGGGAAACTATCATGAGCACTTTGCTTCTTTCGGAATAGGTGAAGCCGCTTTTACCGCCCCAGAAGCCTTGGGCATCGTAGATGGTGTAGCCGTCGCTGAATTTGGGAGTGACCTGCTTGCTTAGGAAATCCTGAAAACGCTTTGAACTGACTTGCTTTTCGCCATCCTGATAGGTCTGCCCCATATAAAGCTCGTAGCGATTCCATTTACCTGTTGCACAGCCGGACAAACCTAAAGCCATCAACAGGACCACAA
Organism: Desulfovibrio sp. JC022; assembly: GCF_010470665.1. NCBI lineage: Bacteria > Pseudomonadati > Thermodesulfobacteriota > Desulfovibrionia > Desulfovibrionales > Desulfovibrionaceae > Desulfovibrio > Desulfovibrio sp. JC022. Next base: position 179,865 of record NZ_VOPZ01000005.1, read on the forward strand.
CAGCCAAAACCCTCACTGAATTACGCATAAGAAATAACTCCTCCAATTCTACGACAATACTTCAACGCGAAACTCCAAAACTATCCAAGCAAGCGGCGAAGCCATATTAAAAAGTTTAGGAGAGTCCAGAGAACCCTTTCCAAAGGGTTCTTTGGCCGCCGGAGGCGAAATCAAATCATCCAAAAGCGCGCAGCGCATCACCTAAATAAATATCTCAGGCTCACGGCGCGCGCTGAAATTATCAGCCAGCCACTGGGACACTTCCAAAAGCTTGGGCACTTCCAGCTTGCGGGCCTCGAAAGCACAGACCTTCACGCAGGCACAGCAGAAAATACACTTGTCGGGGTCGGTTTCAACCAGTGAACCGACAGAGATTGCCGCTGTGGGACATACTCTTTCACAGGAACCGCAAAGCTGACAGCCATCATTTGATATTGGCGAAGCAGAAGCCTTGGGCGAACGGTCTTTGTACGGGCGGTTACCGGGAACTTCTACGCTTGCAGCAGCAAGAGTCCCATCAGCAAGCTTTGCTGCTAAGGACTTACCGAACTCACGGGCCTTGCCCAGATCATCTTCATCAGGACGGCTGACCGCAATGGGGGTCTTCTCGGTGGAAAAAGAATGCTCACCAATGAACGCAGCACCTGCAACGGTCTTAAAGCCGGCTTCTGTGACAATATCACTGAGTTCAACAAGGGCATCTTCGTAAGCGCGGTTACCGTAAACAACCACGGGAACCACAGGACTGCCACAGGACTTCAAAACCTTGAAACGTTCCACGGCAGTGAGCGGAATACGCCCGCTGTAGACCGGCCCGCCGATTATCACCAGATCATCAGCACAGTCGCAGGACTCAGGCACGTTGTCAGTGCGGGTCATATCAAGCACTTCCAACTGCTGCGCGCCGACGCCTTCGGCAATGGCATCCAGAATACGGTGGGTGGTCCGGGTGGGGGAAAAACAAATCATCTTTAATTTCTTACAGGACATAAAAACTCCATTTCAAATTACTTAAGTGAAGACATCCGCCAAGTGACTTTACTTTCTGACCGCTTAAGTACAGGGGCAATGTAAATGTGTAAATAGTTTTGATATTGCGAGCATCATTCCATCAGGCTTTTTTCAGCATAATAAAAAGGTTATGGAACTGAAGAATCTTTTGTGCGATATAAAAGCCATGAGCGGAAATAAGGACATATCGAATATCAGCGCAGCCATCCTGGCAGGTGGCGAAGGACGCCGCATGGGCAGAAAAGACAAATCCTGCCTTGAAATTTCCGGCGAAAAACTGGTCAGCAGAATAATCCGCTCCATTGAGGGTCTTTTTGCGGAAACCTTTGTCATCACCCGCAGCCCGGAAAACCACCCGGACCTTGATGTGCGGCTGGTGGGCGACCTTTTTGAATCGCGCAGTTCTTTGACCGGAATCCACTCCGCCCTCTACCATGCCCTCACCGATCACGTGTTCATCAGTGCCTGCGATTCCCCGTTCCTGAACCGCGAACTTATCCACGAACTTATCAGCCGGGTCGAACCGGAAGACGATGTGGTAATCCCCATGCACCCGGACGGATTTTACGAACCGCTCTGCGCTGTTTATTCCAAACGCTGCCTGCCCTTTATTGAAGAGAACCTGAAAAAGAACATCTTCCAGATCATCCGCTTTTTCCCGCAGGTAAGGGTAAAAACCGTGGACACGGACCAGCTGGCGAAAAAGGATCAGGGCCTGACGACTTTTATCAATATTAATACGCCTGATGAACTTAGCAGGATATGTAAAGATTTGAACGATCATGATAACGGCGAAAGCTCCGCAGAGGCCTCTTTTCCCAGTTCCATACCACGCAGTGCAGCACTGAAACTCATCCGCAAAACCCTTCCTCTACCGAAAAGTACACATATTGCGGTAACGGACTGCTCCGGTTTGATTGCAGCACAGACTATTGATTCGGGCATATCCCTACCCGAACACGACCGCTCAGCCATGGACGGATTTGCCGTGCCCAGTGCAGGAACAAAGGCTGCCAGCCCTGAGAATCCGGTTATGATGCATTTTTCCGGGGAAGTACGCCCTTCCTGTCCGGCACCAAAAGAAAACAGCTCCGGGCAGTCTGTGCGCGTGCTCACCGGAGGCATTGTCCCTGAAGGCACTAACGCGGTCATTCCCTTTGAAAACGTTCAGGTGGGTGAATGCTCCATCAGCATCAGCTCCCCGGTCAGTAAGGGAGATTTTGTCCGCCGGACCGGTTCAGATATTTTAAAAGGCGAGACCATCGTCAAGTCAGGCAGTGTTATTTCGCCCTGCGGTGCCGCCCTGCTTGCGTATGCAGGTATCCGTTCCATTCCTGTCTACCAGCTGCCTAAAGTGGCAGTACTGGCCGTTGGCAATGAATTGTGCGACCCGGCGCAAAAGACAGAATGCGGTTTGATCCCGGCGGACAACCTTATTCTCATGAAATCCCTGTGCAGCCGTTACGGAATCCGAGACATCCACATTGCCCCCTGCGCCAATTTACCGGAATCTATTTCTGAAGCAGTGCAGGCCAATAGTGATTGCGGGCTGATTGTTACCACCGGGGGTACGGGGCCCGGCAACCGCGACTTTGTTTTCAATTCCATCCGGCAAGCCGGAGGAAGGCCTATTTTCAAAGGTCTGGCCATGCATCCCGCAAAATCCGTTTTTGCTTTTATCATGGGCAGTTCCATAGTCATCGGACTCCCCGGACCGCCCAATGCAGTTAATCTGGCCTTCCACACCATCATCAATCCGATTCTATCCATGCTTCAAGGCAAGTCGGAAATTTCCACCACCATCCCGGCAATTCTTACCGAAAAGCTGAAAGGCGGGCGGGACCGGGAAAAACTGCGCCCCTGCCGTATTTCTGAAGATGATGGAAAAATATTTGCCGACCCGCTGCTGGAGAAATCCCTTTCGCCACGCAAAGTTATGAGCTTAAGTAACGGCATCATCATCCTTCCTGCGGACTGCGGAGAACTAGCCCCGCAAAGCATTGTTCAGCTTATCCGATTCTAGATTATTATTTCAGGCATAATTGATGCATAAATTCGGCTCAGGAAAAACTTTCCTAAAAAATTATGGAGCCGACCATGATCAATTCCGTTCAATCAGCTTACGCTACCCAATCAGTTAACGAAATTCAGCAATCCCGCGCCGGGGTTCAGCCCGCCCAGCAGGAACAGCAATGCAGGGACAAAATCACAATCTCTGATTCCGCCAAAAAGCTTGCTTCCATAGGCAGCTTTTTCTCCGATATGAATATTCCATACACACCGGGCCAATCCATCTCCCTTGATGATCTAAAAACAGGTCTGGAAACCAGCACTAAAAAATTTCAGGACAAAGTAGACATTCTATTTCTGGAAAACAACATCAGCACTGATCCTCCGGTAGAACTGACTACTGACAGTTCCGGCAATGTACGGGTACAAGGCGACCATCCGCAAAAAGAAAAGATAGAACAGTTATTTCAGGACACCCCGGACCTTGCCAACGACTTTCGTGGGATAAGCAGCCTGAACAGCCTTGTTGAAGCCGGGGAGGAATACCTCGAATTCGCCAAGGCATACGAAAAGAACCCATACGAGGCCGTAGCTAAATACGGTCACATCTTCAGCGGTATGGATGTAGAAGAATTCAGTATGATCATCGGCGGGGATAAAACAGAACAGGCTTAGAACGAATTCTCACGGCCAATAAATAGTTTTGCAAAACCGTAACTCAACCGGAACAGATTTAGCTTCCCCAAACAGCTCATGATGTTGTACGCTGAAATCATGAGAAAAAATCAAACAGGGCAACCCTGCATACACCAGCACATCGAGAATTTGTTTTCATAGCCAAGGCGACCTGAATGCGGGTCGCCTTTTCTCTTTTGTTCAACCGCAAGAAGAGGAGGTTTTATGGGACAGAAGAACTTCGTTTTGGACACCAACGTTCTCATTGAAAATCCCAAATGTATCACCGTCCTGCGTAACGGAGTGGAAAACCAAGTCCACCTTCCCTACACTGTCATTACCGAACTGGACAAGCTCAAGCGAGACCCGCGCATCGGGCATATTGTCTCTCAGGCAGTACGTACGATCCTCGGGGATGACAAAATCAGCATCCTTTCCCCAGAATTTGCGGAAAACCTTGGCGATCTCAGCCCGGATGACCGCATCCTCAAGGAAACCCTTAACGCCGCCATTGAGTCACCAATTCTGGTCACCAATGACCGCATCCTGCAAATCAAAGCCGGGATCTATAATCTGACTTGCGAAGAGTACAAAGATTCCGATCCGTTCCGGTCCGACTCTCAAATGTACACCGGATTTGTGGACGAAGGGCAAACTCCCTACGTGAACAGCTTCCGCTGGGAAAACGGCAGTCCGGTTTTCTACGGCAACAAGGAAAACAAGACCATTTCCTACACCCACGAAGTCTGGGGCGTGAAGCCGCGTAACATCTACCAGAACCTCGCCCTTGAGCTTATGCTTAATAACGAGATCAATCTTGTCTCTGTCCAGTCCGAAGCCGGATACGGGAAAACCTTTCTGGCTCTGGCCTCCGCCCTCTATCTGGCACTGGAAAAAAAAGATAATCCATTTGAGAAGGTCTATCTGGTCAAGCCAATCTGGGAGATTGGTGCCAAAATGGGCTTCCTGCCCGGATCAGTAGAGGAAAAAATGCAGCCTTATGTACGCTATGTACGCGACCTGACCGTGAAGCTGCACGAACAGCGTCCTGCCAACCGTATTTTCATGGACACTGATTCCGAAAAGTTCCGCTTCAACCAGAAGAAATTCGAGATCCTGCCCATCGCCTATATTCGTGGGATGAACCTTGAAAACTGTGTGGTCATCATCGATGAGATGCAGAACATGGCCCGCTCCGAGGTGCGCTCACTTTTGACCCGCATGGGCGAAGGAGTGAAATGCATCTGCATCGGCGATACCCGGCAGGTGGATAATCCTTATCTCAACGAAAGCAACAACGGCCTCAACTGGGTGGTCAAGAAGCTGCGCAACAACAAGGAATACGCGCATATGGTTCTTAAAGGGGAACGCTCGCGCGGTCCTATTACTGATATGGTATTGAAGACAGGATTGTGATGCCTCCGGCGGCCCTGCCGGGAGCCTTAAACCCTTTTGCAAAAGGGTTTAAGAATCCCAAAACCTTTTAATAAGCTTTGCATAAAAAAACGGCAGTCCTTGCGGGCTGCCGTTTTGATTATTCACTTATAAAAAAAATTTGCTATTTCTGGAAGATCCTCAGGAGGAGTTCGTCGAGGTCTTCGCCGTTGTCAATTGCATCGGAAATTTCGCCTTCCAGAACCTGCGCACCTTGGCGCACTTCGGAAACCGTGCAGTCCATGTTCAGGGCCACTTCATCAGCGGGGATGCCGTAACGGAAACAGAGATAGTAAAGTGCCCGGCGGGCCAATACTGCATGCTCGTTTTCCTGCATCATCAGTTCACGAAAGGATACCGCAAAAGCTTCCAGTACAGCATCAAGAATGGAATCAAATGTCTGCACTTCCAGCTCCGTGACAACCTCAGTGGCTTCGGCTTCAAGATCAGCCTCACTGAAATCAACCGGACGGGAACTTCGAACAATTCCGGTCAGCCTGTTGATGCTGGCCAGAATTTCATCAGCGGCGTAATAGGCAGTCACATCGGAAATAAACTCCCGTGGCCTGTCAGCCCTGCCGCTTTCCAAATCAATGGTTACCCCGACCTCGGTCGCAAGCACTTCCTGAGCAGCATCCTGAATACGATCAAGCAAATGTTCCTGCACCCAGTTCATGACGAACTCGTTAGGTGCGGTTAACTGGACAACGCCGTCGGCATAACGTGCGGAAAGCGGCTCCACCCAGACCCTGACCAGCACAGGATTAATGCGCACAAGAAGCTTCTTTTTTATGGAGCTCCATACATTGGAATTCATTTCCTACCTCTGCAATTTAGGCCCATAAAAATAGGGCCGTCCAAAGACATTTACAAACCGGTTGCAATGAATATCCTCAAACCCGAAAAAGAGCAAACAGCTTCAAGCTGTCACTCTTTTCCGGAAATTTAAAACGCTAAACAACCAAAACAACACTGCTCCCACCTGTCAGGTGGTCTAGAAAGAGCCAGATGCGCGGAGCAAAAAAAGGCAGGAACGAAGCGTATATCAATACGTGAGTTTCTGACTTTTTTGCAGCGACAAAGCAGATGGTGCTTTATAGGCCGCCTGACTAAGGAGTGAGGCGATCTATGGTATCCTGCAACTGCCTTCCAAGAGGGGTTTGCAGGGAAATTTCACGTTCTATATTGGTAATACCTTTGATTACGGTAGAATGTCTGCGGCCCAGTCTGGTTCCGATATCCTTAAGGGAAAGTTCGGTATGTTTGCGGGCGAGGAAGAAAGCGGTGTTTCTGGCCAGTACAATCTGGCGTTTGCGGCTTTTCGAACGCAACTGATCAGGTGAAAGTTCATAGGAACGACAGATATGATCCACAATGGAATCATAACTGGGCGCGGCCTTGGCAATGGAATAATTTTCCAATACCTGCCAGGCCAGTTCCTGCGAAACATCACGGTTGAGCAGTCTTGCCTTAAGCACAAGGTTTTGCAAGCAGCTTTCCAGCTGTCTTACATCAGTGGTAATACGGTCCGCAAGGAGTTCAGAAATTGAATCCGGAACCTGTGTTCCCAGTCGTATGGCCTTGCTTTCAACGATTCTCTTTCTGGTCTCGAAATCAGGAGTGGAAATAAGTGCCAGCAGTCCGGAACTGAAACGGGAAACCAGCTGCTGGTCGACCTTTTCCAGTTCACGGGGCAGGAAAGAACTGGTCATAACCACTTTGGAACCACGCAATTGCAGGCTCTTCAGGGTTTCCAGAATTTCATCCTGCATTTTCTGCTTGCCCTGAAAGAAATGAATATCTTCCAGAAGCAGGCAATCCACATTGTCCCTGAATTCGGATTTGAAACGGGAAATTTCACCGGCTTTAAGAGCCAGAACCATTCTGTTTGCGAACTCTTCCGCTGTAAGGCAGGCAATGGAAATGTGCTTCTTATTACTGGAAGCGCAAAGATTCTTGCCTATTGAATGCAGCAGATGTGTCTTTCCAAGACCGGGAGCGGAGCTCATGAAGAGCTGATCACCGGGCAGGGAGTTATCACAGAGACTTCTGGACGCGGCGCAGGCAAGTCTGTTGGACTCGCCGATTACGAAATCGTCAAAGGAAAAACGCCAACGGGGAACACGAGTATTGACCACCGCGGAAGACATCATGGGTAGTCCCATGCTTGTCTGTACCGGACGAGCTGCCGCAGGTCTTGGCTTAGCCTTGACCGCGGGCTTCTCTACGGACTTCCTAACCCCAATCTCCACCTTGGGGCTGGTGCCGAGAACCTGCTCGCCAGCTTCTTTGATGTTGTCCATGAGACGGTCCCTTACCCAGGCTGCCACAAAGTCATTAGGAGCATACAATTTAATAGTATTGCTGCTTACCTCGGCTTTGAGGGGCTTGATCCATACTTTGTACAGACCCGGGTTGAGTCCCTTCTCAAGAAATTTTAAAATTTTATTCCAGCTGTCTCTCATCATGTGGGGTTAACTAAGTCAATTAGAGTGTTGCCATCAACTCTTGATAAGGCGGTACACATCCAATGACCACTCGATTGTTATCTACAACTTAAACTCCTGATTTTAAAGTCTTTTCTCTTAAGCCTAGCAATTTGGTGCCGAGGGCCGAAATCCTGCTAAAGGGCGTAACCACAAGCATGAACACCATCAGCGATTCTTTTTTTCCACAGCTGTGGAAAACTTTTTCCACAGGTTTTTCTTAAAAAAACTCGATATTACGCATAATTTCGTCTTTTCCCTCATTGTTACATTTCTTCTTACTCATTATTTTTAATATGAACTTTCACGACTATTTATTAAAATTCAGACATAAGCATCTGTTTTTACAGTACTTTAAAAAAATAACAAAAAAAACATCCAGTGTTTATAAATATTACTCATAATACTATGCCTTGCTTAACCCAGTAAACTAAAGGGTTCAACGGCACTTCACTTTAGAACAAAACCTAACACACTAAAATATTGGCATTTATTACAACTTGACACGACTCAACCCCCATGAACAAAGGATTTCCACATTCAACAGTTACTGACAGGGGAACCTAAAAAAATGCAATGGTTGATCAAATAATCAATCTGAGAAACCCCGCCCCGCCGCTGCAACAAAGTTACTGGGAATATAAGCATATAGGCGGCACAAACACACGCATGTCGTGAAAAAAAGAACTTTCATTTTTCTAGGCAACTGTTCCCGGCAGGGTTATTCTCAGGGCATAAAATACTACCTGCAACGATGTAAGCATAGCGGAAACACCGTCTTCAGCTGAATTCTGTGCGGATTCCCCGATTTTGGCCAATTTCACCCGATTTCAGACGAATTCAGGATAAAAAAAAGCCCGTCTCAAAATTTTAGACGGGCTTAAAGCAAAAACTGCTAAATATAAATTTAGGTAAACTCTCGAGCAAAGGCTCTGTGCGGACATATTATATAATGTAGCGGATCACTCGCTTTCGGTCAGTTGTTTAAGAGTCGGATAACGCCCGCATGCAAACCTGTCGGCTTCCGGACAATAGCCGAGCTGTTCGCAACTTGCTCCGCCGTGCCTGAAAATAGCCGGAAATTCATCCTTGCAGATCTTGAGCATCCTATCCGCCATCTTGCGCACTTCCCACTGGGCACGCTGGCAACAGCGCAAATTAAAGAAATGCATCAGGGAACGACAATTCATGGTGATCACAACCTTGGTTTCCGCTGCCTGCGGCAAGACAAAGCGCGCATCTTCGTTAGCCTTGGCTTCACGTCCGGCATCAACAAGTATTTCCCGCAAATCTCTGTAAGCACTGCCCACGTCTTCCATAAATTTTTCAAAACGCTCCCGCGCTTCAGGAATTTTGGCGATTGCCGGAGGGATGATGTAATCCATATCATTTTCAGTTACATACCGCTGGCTTTGCTGGGAATAGGATGCAATGCGGTGACGCACTATCTGATGGGAACAGGCCCGTGAAATACCTTCCACTGCAAAAGTAAAGCTGACATGCTCAATGGGGCTGTCATGGCCGGATTCAAGGATCTTGGATACAAACTGAGCCTGTTTTTCCTTTTCAATTTCACCATTCAGGAGCCGGGGCCACATGTCGGCCACAAATCCGGCGTGATAACACTGGCGAAAAGCAGCATAAAGCAGCTCCAATCCGTTGGGAGTCATGGACAACAGTTCCACTCGTAAATCTTTCTCAGGCATATGCGCTCCTTCAATTTATGCACACTACATAAAGTAATTCATATCGGGCTGCAACTGATACAGGGACCGCCGTGGAAAAACAAGCCCCGACGCAAAACAAAGAAAATTCGCCTGAATGTCACTTAAAAGCCCATTTTTTCTCTTGCCAGCCGTTCTAATATACCCTAACTAACGTCTCCTTATCTCTACTTTAACCAGCCGTTGAGAATTTTGCCTCTTTTTTTACTGCATCCCCCATGCAGGGGATTATTTTTGGCAAATATCCGGCGCCGGAGGAATCCGTGACTAATCTTATCCAAAACGAAAAAATTAGAAATATAGCTATCATAGCACACGTTGACCATGGTAAAACCACTTTGGTTGACGGCATGTTCAAACAAAGCGGCCTGTTCCGTGAAGGTCAGGAAGTTGATGACCGGCTCATGGACAGCATGGACCTTGAGCGCGAACGCGGCATCACCATTGCTGCAAAAAACTGCGCCGTGGACTGGAAAGGCGTCAAAATTAATATTATTGACACCCCCGGTCACGCCGACTTCGGTGGCGAAGTTGAACGTTCCCTGTCCATGGCAGATGGCGCCATCCTGCTGGTCGACGCATCTGAAGGCCCTCTGCCCCAGACCCGCTTCGTACTCAAGAAAGCCCTTGAAGCCGGCCTTAAAATTATCGTTGTAGTCAACAAAATCGACCGTGCAGATGCCCGCCCGGACGAAGTCCTTGACGAAGTCTACGACCTCTTCATCGATCTTGATGCCAATGAAGAACAGCTCGAATTCCCCCTGCTCTACGCTATCGGACGTGACGGTATTGCTCAGGAAACCCTTGAAGAAAAAGGCGAAAACCTGCACCCGCTCATGGACTTGGTTGTAACTCAAGTCCCCGGTCCTTCCTATTGCGAAACAGAACCTTTTCAGATGCTGGTTTCCGATCTCGGCTACTCCGACTACCTCGGACGTCTGGCTATCGGTAAAGTCATCCACGGCAGTGCCAAGCAGAACGAACCCCTGACCTGCATCAATGAGCAAGGTGAGAACGTATCCCTGCGCCTGACCAAAATTCAGACCTATGACGGACTTTCCTTTGTAGAAACCGATATCGCCAACCCCGGCGACATTGTTGTTGTTTCCGGCATCGAAGAAATCACCATCGGTGACACCATCTGCACCAAGGAAGCACCGAAAGCCCTTCCCCGCATCACAGTTGATGAACCAACTGTTTCCATGCGCTTCACCATCAATACCTCGCCCATGGCAGGCCTTGAAGGCAAACTGGTCCAGTCTTCCAGAATCCGCGAAAGACTGCACAAGGAAACCCTTCTTAACGTCGCTGTAAAAATTGAGGAAAGTGAAGAAAAGGACAGTTTCATCGTCAAAGGACGCGGCGAATTCCAGCTTGCTATCCTTATTGAAACCATGCGCCGCGAAGGATTCGAACTTTCTGTAGGCCGTCCTGAAGTTATCTTCAAAAAAGAAGACGGACAGAAACTTGAGCCTATGGAACAGGTCTTCATTGATTGTGAAGAAGCTTTCCTCGGTGTAGTCACTGAAAAACTTTCCACCCGTAAGGGTAAAATGACCAACCTGGTCAATAACGGAAAAGGCCGTGTACGCATGGAATTTTCCGCTCCCTCCCGCGCACTCATCGGTTATCGCGATGAATTCCTGACCGACACCAAGGGTACCGGGATCATGAACTCCCTTTTCGCAGGTTACGAGCCGTACCGTGGAGATTTCCCCTCCCGCTACACCGGCTCTCTTGTTGCTGACCGCGCAGGTAAAGGCGTAGCTTACGCCATCTTCAACCTTGAACCGCGCGGCGAACTTTTCATTGAGCCCGGCGATCCAATCTACGAAGGTATGATTGTAGGTGAGCACAACAGGGATAATGACATTAACATTAACCCTTCCAAAGAGAAAAAGCTCAGCAACATGCGTGCTTCCGGTAAGGATGAAGCTGTTATTCTGACTCCCATCCGTCCCATGACCCTTGAACGTGCAATGCACTTCATCAGGGATGATGAGCTGATTGAGGTTACTCCCGAATCAATCCGCCTGCGCAAGATGGAACTTTCCGCTTCCAAACGCCACATGTCCCGCGGTAAGCAGCTCAAGGCCAAAGGCCAGAAGTAAGCTGAATTACCACATTAAAAATATTAGCCGGGGTAGTCTTTCAAAGACTACCCCGGCTTTCCCTTTTCTGCCAAACTTCCCTTTGGCGTCATCTTTCCCGGCCTGCTAAACAAGTCCCTGAGAAAATATATCCGATACCGGCCCGCGCGGCAGCTGGAGGGTAAATTTAGTGCCCTTGTCCGGCTCGGAATCAATCCTGATGGTTCCGCCATGATTGCGGGTAATAATGAAATAAGCCACGGACAATCCCAGCCCGCTGCCCCCTTCCGCGCGGGTACTGAAAAAAGGTTCGAAAGCCTTCTTACGGGTGAACCTGTCCATGCCCGGCCCATTATCCTCCACTTCAATAGTCAGATAGGCATTATTGCAATATCCCCGAATCACGATTTCAGCCTTGCTGTCCGCACGACCGCTGCCGATGATGGACTGCGCAGAATTACGCATCAGGTTAAGCAGCACCTGCTCCAGTTCACCTGCGTAACAAAGTACATGAGGCAACCCTTCCTGAAATTCCTTCACAAAATTTATCTTACGGAAATCGCAACCTTCTTCGGTGCACAGCTTCGCATCAGCAGTGTCTATGGCCCGCTCAACAATTTCGGGAATAGAGCAAAAATCTTTTTCATCTCCTGACTTGCGGCTGAAATTGAGCATATTTACAATAACCTTGGCAGCACGGGACCCAGCTTCCTTTATTTCTTCAACCATGGTCAATATTTTGCGTTCTTCAAGGTAATTGCGAATTGATTCCAAAGAAATGCCAAGTTTTTTCGCGGTTTCAATATTTCCGGGCAGCTCCGGCGACAACCTGCGTTCTATATTCTGGGCTGACTGAGTCACGATACCCAACGGATTATTAATCTCGTGGGCCATGCCTGCGGAAAGGCTGGCTACGGTGGTCATTTTTTCAGTCTGGATCATCAATTCCTGAACCTTCATCTTGTGGGAATAATCGCGCAGCACACCGACCATCCGCACCGGAATACCGTTACCATCCATCAAAAAACTGCCTTCATCTTCAACGTAAAGATAACTACCGTTTTTACGCCTGAATCTGTAAACCGAAACAAAAGGAGCTCCTTCGCGAATACAGTTTTCAAGTTCTTCGATAACCTCTTTACGATCATCAGGATGGATTTTATCTTCCCAGCCAACGAGATCAACAGATTGGAATTCATGTTCCTGAAGCCCGGTAATTTCCAACACCGCACCGGACCAAATTATTTTTCCGGTTTCGAGGTTCAGATCATAAACCATCTGTCCGGTCTTTTCAGCCATAAGCCTGTAACGTTCTTCACTCTGATGCAAAGCCTGTTCGGCCTCCATGAGCGGGGTGACATCAGTAATAAAACCTTCAAGAGTCCCCCTCCCTTCTTCATCCCTGGAGTCCACTCCCTTTTCCCAGACCCATTTTTCCTCACCTGAAGCAATCCTGATCTTATAGATTATTTCAAACGGCTCCCGGTCTTGAACGGCCTCCTGTACACATTCCCAGACATGGGCCTGATATTGCGGGAGAATAAGATCAGAATAGGAAATATCACGGTTTGCCAGTAGGGACTCAGGCTTATATCCGGTCAGTTCAAAACACCCTTCACTGACAAAATCCATGGTCCATTCAACATCATTTTTGCAACGATAAGCCATTCCCGGAAGGTTGCTCAAAAGAGTTTCAAGAATTTTTTCCTTATCCTGAGGCCCCGCGCCCCCGGCCCCATCATAATCATTGCTCCGGGAACGAACCCGCCCTTTTAGAACAATATTGCCTGAATCATCATGAAACAGGCCTTTCCAAATAATCAACCCCGCGTCTGTAGCCGATTCAAAACTTCCGGCAGATTCAGATTCGTCCGCCACGATTCTATCGACAAATCTCCCTAACTCCTCCATCAAGGGCGCAGGATTGTAAGGGTCAAGATATTCTCCGGCAGTCAACTGCCCGGAAACAACCGACGCTTCCTTGCCACCGATAAATACGATGCGTTTATTCTCATCAAGTCCGACCACTACCCCGGGATAATCCTGAGCCAGAAACTCGATACCCTGCATGATATATCCTTCTAAAACCACCACGCTTAAAGTACCCTCCAAAGCAACAAATCCAGAAACATGGTTTTCACCATACCACACCCGGCATATAAAAACACACAAATTTTATTGACTCTGTTGTTGCACCATTAACCGGATTTGTTGCTATTCAAGGCTTCCTGCGGTACCAGATTTTCTCTAGACCATATTTTTCACGGAGAGCAAGATGGGTTCAAAAAATATTTCAGGTGAGGTCGTCCTTATTTTCACCGGAGGCACCATCGGCATGAGCGAAAAGCCCGATGCCGGGGGAGTTGTACCGGACGATAATTTCACCAAGCTTCTTAACGAGGTCACTCCGGACGGGCATGATATCAAAATCCGTCCCGTACTCTGGTCGGATATTCCCAGCCCGCACATGTGCCCGGATAAGATGCTCAAACTGGCCCATGATGTTGAAGCCTTCCTTACCGAAGAGCAGGTTCTGGGTGCGGTCATCCTGCACGGCACCGACCTTATGGCTGAAACAGCCTACGTACTGGACCTGACCGTACGTTCCCCCAAGCCGGTCATCCTTACCGGAGCCATGCGCTATTTCAATGAATCAGGCTACGACGGCATCCGCAACCTTGTGGACGCAGTAAGGACGTGTCTGCTGCCTCCGCCGGAAGGAACAGATGTCATCATCCAGATGGCAGACAAACTCTTTGCTGCCAAGAATGCCATCAAGTCCAGTTCCCTTAATGTTGACCCCTTTATCGGCCAGAATACCGGGAGAATAGGTTTTATTGCCGGGGAATCAGTGATCCTTACCCGCGCCAAGCCGGGCCGCAGACCGCGACTGCCCTTCCAGGTAAGCGCAATGGCCGACAAGGTTCATCTGGTGGGTTGCCATCCGGGCATGGACTCAATAGTTCTGGAAAAGCTCATAGAAAGCGGAGCAAAAGGAATAGTACTCGAAGGTTTCGGAGCAGGAAACGCCCCTCCCGGAGCAGTTCCCGGAGTGGAAAAATGCATCGCTGCCGGAATCCCGGTGGTGCTCTGCACCCGCTGCGTGGAAGGCGGGGTCTGGCCCATATACGCCTATCCCGGCGGGGCCGCAGACCTCAAACAAAAAGGGGTAATCATCGCCGGGGGACTCTCCGCCCTAAAAGCAACCCTGCTCCTGCAACTGCTGCTTGGGTCTGGATGTCCGTGTAATAAAATTGAAGAGATATTTGCTGAAGAGAGCGTGTAGCTAACAAAAACCAAAAGCATACATAAAAAGCTTTTGATGATTAACATGCTAATTCTACAACTAACTCCTATAATAAAGAAAGCCCCGACCAAAATCGGGGCTTTATAATTTCAACGGAAAAAAGTTGTTTAGTCTTCTCGGCTATCGATGATCAGCAGGTGGTAACCGAACTGTGTTTTTACCGGACCGTGAACTTCGCCAACTGCCTCATTGAAGACAACGGTGTCAAATTCCGGGACCATCTGGCCGGGGCTGAACTGACCCAGCTCGCCGCCGCGCTGTCCGGAAGGGCAGCTGGAATGCTGTTTTGCCAGTTCACCAAAATCTGCGCCGTCCTGAATTTGTTTTTTCAGATCCAGACAGGTTTCTTCATCACTAACCAAAAGATGACGGGCTGTTGCTCTTGCCATGTGCTTGCTCCTGTAAGTTTGAATATAAGAATTTTAATAAACAATGTAATCTTGCCGTTGCGATTGTGCGTCGCAAAAAAGTGAAATTTGCATGGATACGCTTGGACTGCAAGATGAAATACAGCCTACATATCTTCCAAATCGATCCGCTCAGCAAGCTCAACCAGCGTGCGTACACCGAATCCGGTTCCCCCGGCTGATCCGGCAGGTGACTTTTTCTTGCGCCATGCGGGCCCGGCAATATCCAGATGGGCCCACGGGGTGTCTTCAGGTACGAATTCCTTAAGGAACATCCCGGCATGAATGGTCATACCCTCGCGGGAACCGACATTCTTGAAATCGGCAACCTCGCTTTTAAGTTCCTCTTTATAAATATCCCAGAGCGGCATGGGCCAAAATCTTTCACCCACGCTTTTACCGGATTCAATAACCAGCTCCTGCATCAACGGTGAATTATCCATTACCGCAGCCACGCTCCAGCCGAAAGCCACAATACAGCCCCCGGTAAGAGTGGCGAGATCGATAATAGCCGCAGGCTCATACTGGGCGGAATAAGCAAGGGCATCGCAGAGCAGCAGACGCCCTTCAGCATCGGTATTTAAAATTTCAATGGTCTTGCCGGAAAATGAAGTTACAACCTCTCCCGGACGGGTGGCATTTGCATCGGGCATATTATCAGCGCAGGGCAGAATACCCACAACAGGCAGGTCCGGCTTGATTTCACCGATAGCCTGAAAAAAACCGAAAACCGCCGCAGCTCCGCCCATGTCGCATTTCATGTCTTCGATAAATCCAGTGGGTTTAAGGGAAATTCCCCCGGTATCAAAGGTTACGCCTTTACCCACCAGCACCAGCGGCTTCTGCCCTTCACGGTCCTTGGGGCAATATTCAAGGGTGATCATGCGGGGTTCATCGTTGGAACCTTTAAACACGGAAGCATACGCGCCCATGCCCTTATCAATTATCTCTTTGCGTTTCATGGCCTTGAACTTGAAACCATACTTCTTGGCCATTTTCTTAGCCTCATCAGCAAGGTAGACCGGGGTGGCAACGTTGGGGGGAAGGTTGACCAGATCACGGGCATAACCCATGCCCAGCCCAACAGCCTGTCCCTTAGCGAGCATTTCCGCCAGATGGGCCGGAGGCTCTTCTTCAGTCAGAAAACGCACTGTTTCCGGAAATTTCTGCTCATCATCCTTCTTTGATTTAAATTCATCAAAGGAATACAGCCCCTCTATGGCGGCAACCACAAAATGAACCAGCTTGTCCTCAAGTACAATTCCTTCAAAGGCCGGAAGCGGAACACCCACAGTGCGGAATTTCAATTCCCGGCACTTTTGAAAAGCGGAACTGACTGCTTGCAGAAACTTATCCACCCCGAACTTATCTTCCTCGCCCAGCCCCACCAGCAGCACCCGCTGCACAGATGAACCGGAACCGTAGATAACTGCGGAACTCCCCAGTTCCCCTGAGAAATCACCCAAAGCGGGCGATCCGGCAACCCAATCGGCATCGGAAGCCATCCATGAAGAAAATCCGGGAAGATATTCATCAGAATCCTTAAATGCGAAAAAGATAACCGCGTCCGCAGACCATGCGGATGTCTGTTCGGTGACAATATTGAATTCCATAAACTGCTCCATATTGCTGTTCTGAAAGTAGGGCGTTAATTAGGGGAAACCTGCTCCACAAAGGAAAATGTACCGTTTTGGTATTTCACTATATCCACACTTTTCATGGGAACCCTTATTCCTTCAGGGTAGTAAAATTTCCCGGTAACTCCCTTGAAATCGGAAGTTTTGGAAAGAGCTTCGCGTACGGCTTCCGATTTAACAACCCCGGCCTTTTCAATAGCCTGAGCCAGCAGCATGACTGTGTCATAGCCGAGGGCGGCAAAGCCTGATTCCGGACGGACACCGAACATGCGCTCATAGCTGTCCACAAATTCCTGAACCTGCGGGTCCGGATTATCAAGGGCCACATGAGTGGCGAAATAGATGTCATGGGCAAATTCCGCCGGGATATCGCGCAGCCCCGGAGTATCGAACCCGTCACCTGAAACAATGGGCTGATTGAATCCAGCCTTACGGGCCGCAGTAACATAGTTAGCCGCATCCGGCGGAATGGAGGACATGAAAATCAGATCCGGGTTCTTTTCATCACCCTTGGGCAAAGGATATTTGCCATCACCGGAACTGTACCAGATCTCATCCACAACAGTTCCGCCGTACTTACGGTAACGACGCTTGAAATACTTGGAAAGAGTCTTGGTAAATTCATTGGAAATATCAGTCCCCACAAAACAGCGGGAAGTATCCAGCCTGCGTTTGGCAAATTTAGCCACAGCACGGGCCTGCATATTGTCCCCGAAAGCAGCCATAAAAAAATTCTTGCCGTACATGTAAGGCAGGTTCTGCATGGTCGCCCCGGAAGTGATGAAAATAATATTCTTTGCGGTGATTGCAGGGGCCGCAGCCATAACATAATCAGTATCGTTCAAGCCGATAACCGCCACCATTTCATCCTGTCCGGCCAGAGCTTCAGAAGCCATTGCCGCAGAATCAAGATCGGAACGGCAATCGGAAACCACAAGACTCAGCTTGCGGCCCATAATTCCGCCCCCGGAATTAATAATCTCTTTGGCCAGCTCCATGCCGTGCAGTCCGGGACGGTCAATAGCGGCCATTCCCCCTGTGAGATTATAAAGCACCCCGACCTTGATAACTTTCTCCCCGGCAAAAGCCGGTACGGACAAAATCAGCATGGCAAACAGGCTGCCCATCAAACGAAAAAACATATATCCTCCTTGAAATTCATCCCAATATTAACATTTAATCTTTTCTATTATTTACCCGCAACAGGAAGGCACAGGCAACCAGTATTTTCAGCAGAACACCACAGATGTAAGAAATTAAAAAAAAGGAGGGCCTTCCATCAATCCTGATCGCCCAGTTTGGCCTGCTGAGCTTCCAGAAAACGCTGAAATTTATTGAGTTCAGCCTCACGTTTCTGCGAGACAAGAGGAAATTCAGACTCCTCCCGGTAACGCTTCTCTGCAACGGTCCTATTGACGGGAACTTCTGTTGTCCCCTGCCATCCGGCATTGTCCCGGACCAGCCTGTTAATATAGCTGACTCCCAGAAAAGCACGGGTTACGCGGCTGTTATCGCGCAGTTTGCGCATATCCTTGAATTCGGCTTTAGCGGAAACATCGCGGACCATTTTATCAAGACAGACCATCCTCTCGGGCATATGAACCTGCTCGAAAACCGCACCGTGATTGTTGAGGATGTGCCCTCGGTCCCCGGCAGTGGCCGGATCAATATAAAAAGCGGCATAAAGCCCGGACTGGTCGTAAACAGAAAGGTCACAGGAAAGATCCACCCCCACTCCGCAGGTCAAACAGGTCACATCCCGGTGGCGGGGCAGCACGTCACGTTTGAACCACTCGTCACTATTGGAAGGATCAGTAATGGCCTTCTTGTTTTCAGGGGCGAATTCACGCACCGGAGAACGCATCATTGTTCCGGCCATAAGCTCACTGGCCTGCATCCATGCAGCAACTCCGAGTACTCCTTTGAAATCCCTGCGCCTTCTCCGGGAAAGCAGAAAAAGACCGCGATAAAGCCTGTCCAGCGTGGTTCCGCCCTCTTCAGTGGATTCGAACATGATATATTCATTGAATCCCCCTGCAAGGGTCAGATTGAAAGGAGTACGGATCATCACCGATCCGGTATCGTTGCGGGGAACTAAAAAATCCGCAAGATCATGCCCGTCGGTAGGCAGCCAGGCCATAGTTCCGCCGATGGTGATCATGGAGCCCAGCACCTTCATATAATCATCCGGGACTTCCCCCAACCCGCCCACACCGATAGAGTATTCAGTCTGGGAAAAACCACGGGAAAAAATATGCCCTCTATCCACCCGTGAATGGAAAATATCTGCAATAGAGCCGATAACCTTTAGATCTGCCGGAGAATTTTCACCGGGCACGAACCTGAATTTGCCGATGGGTGAATCCGCTGTTTCCAAACTTTCCCAATTATCAAGGGCCTGCCGTTCCCACTGCACGGATTGCAGAAAGGTCATGGCCTCGCTGCGAGTAGAAAAAATATTTAGGGAATTGGTCATCCCGGCGGTATCAAGCACGTTGCGGCAGTACGAACAGATCGCGCACAAAGCCAGCGCACCGTTACGACGATGCAATATTTTCATGGTTCGCACAATGGAACGAATTCCGGCACTGCTCAAGTAACGCACATCGGCCATATCAAAAGCCACACAGGCAAGATTTTCATCAGCAAGGATATTTTTAAGGGTCCGATCCAGTTCCCCGGCCCCGAAAGCGTCTATTCTTCCGCTCATGCCGACGACAACTGTATCCCCGTGTCTTTGTACTGTAATTTCCATTCACAACTCCTGTTCAACTTCATCAGGAATATGTTATCACTCTCAAAATAAGCATAGGCATAAGCATAGTAGATTGTGAAGTTGCTTCTGGAAAAACTGTACTATTTTTTCGGGCTCTGATAATTATGTCTATAAGAGGGAGAACCATGAAACGAATCCTGAACAAGTTCCTACCTGACACTGAAACCGGTGAGTTCCTGAAGCAGGCACTTGAAGACCGGAACCTGACCATGAAGGATGTTCTTCACGGATATATGTATATTCGCTGGCCCAAAGCCTATATCGGGGCAGCTCTGGGCGAGAACAATCTGGCCCCCATTGCGGAATTCTTTACCAGTCTGGTTGCTTCTCCCAAAGATAAAGAAAAACGCCAGCAGCTCAAAAACGAATTTGCCCAGAATTATCACGGCAAGGTCATTCCCACGGAAGAAGCCGTAAAACTAGTTAAGATTAAAAAGGAAGTGCGTACAACTTTGCCTGAACGGGTTCTTCCCTATGAAAAGGCCCGCGACATTGTATTGCAGAATCCTGATCATATCGTGCTCTTTGAATGCCCCTGCCGGGCATCAAGGGAAAAGCCCTGCTATCCTCTTGATGTATGCATGATCGTTGGTGAGCCCTTTGCCTCTTTTGTTGCCAAAAACCACCCGGAAAAGGCCCGGCGCATAACCGAGGACGAAGCTGTACGTATTCTGGAAGCTGAAAATGCAAGGGGACACGTGCACCACGTTTTTTTCAAGGATGTAATGCTGGGTAGGTTTTACGCTATCTGCAACTGCTGCACCTGCTGCTGCGGAGCAATGGAAGCCATGCGTAATGGAATTCCCATGCTTGCCCCCTCCGGCTACATTGCTGTGGTAGACCCGCACAAATGCATCGGCTGCGGACAGTGCATGGAATACTGCCCCTTCGGAGCCATGAATCTGCGTGACAAGCGCATGCGCATTGATCCCAAAAAATGCATGGGTTGCGGGGTATGCACCAACAAATGCCGCAAAGATGCCCTGCGCCTTGCGCGCAACAAGAAACACCCCGAACCATTGCTGGTGGAGAAATTGCTGGAAGGATAGGTTCGACAGGACTAACCGTCGGGAAAAGAACGTCTCAGCTCGAGAATTTCATCCAGATTCTCGAACAACAAATCAGTCAGGTGCGGGTCGAATTGCTTGCCCTTACCTTCTTCAAAATAATCCCTGATCTTCTCAATGGGCCAGGCCTTCTTGTAAACCCGCTCACTGCCCAGAGCATCAAAGACATCAACAATACCTGTTATCCGTCCGTAAATATGGATATCATCCCCGGAAAGCTTGCGGGGATACCCTTCACCGTTCCACCATTCATGATGCTCAAAAGCCACTATTGCAGCAGCCTTGATAATGGGGCGTTCGGAATGTTTTAAAATTTCGTGTCCGATGGTGGTATGGGTCTTGATCAGATCAAATTCTTCGGGAGTAAGCCGTCCGGGCTTGTTGAGTACTGTGTCGGGAATTCCGATCTTACCCACATCATGCATGGGTGATGCAAGACGCAATAGATCCGACTCTTCCTTGCTCAAACCGTAGCGGCGGGCAAGAATATATGAAAGCTCGGCTACCCTGCGTACGTGGTTGGCGGTCTCATTGGAGCGGGTCTCCACAACTTCGCCGAGAGTGAGGATAACTTCTTTCTGAGTCTCAATGACTTCATCCTGAATAGCCATCAGGGCATCCTGAGCCTCGCGCCGGACTTTTATCTCACTGCGCAGATCCTCGGTCCTCTTCTCAACCTCGGCCTCGAGATGTTCTTTGTAGCGGCGGTTCTCTTTGATCAGAGAGGCCCGTTCAAGCCCCTGTCCGAGGGCATGTTCCAGAATATTCAGGTCAACGATGGGCTTGGTTACGAAATCCCACGCCCCCAGCCGCACGGCCTTGATGGCGTCCTGAATCAATCCGGCACCGGAAACAACTATAATAGGTGTATCGGGGCTTTCAGCAGTAACGTTTTCCAATACCCCGAAACCGTCCACCTTAGGCATATTCAGGTCAACCAGCACAGCATCAGGCTTTTCCTTCCTGAAAACTTCAAGACCCTCTTCACCGTCTCCGGCATCAATAATATTAAAACCGGAGTCACTGAGATAGTCGCTGATTGTTTCCCTTACAAAGTCTTCATCATCAATGACGAGAATGGTTAATTCTGAATTATCCAACACTTACCCCTGATCATTTATTGCTCTGGAATTGTACTTTCCGCCAGTTACATACAGACATAGCAAAAAAAATATATATATAAAACTGTTATTCCAAAAGTATAACAAGTTGAACCAGAATAAAAAAAGGCACCGGGAAGCAATTGCTTTCCGGTGCCTTACTAACACTCATGTACGTTTTGGGCAATTAGCCGTCAAAACGCTTCATGGAAATGATGCTGATGGGATCAACCGGAACATCATCCATGGGACCGTAGGAACCGGTCTTTACTTTTTTGATCTTCTCAACAGCTTCCATGCCGTCTATAACCTTACCGAATACGCAGTAGCCCCAGCCCTGGGGGTTCTTGCCGGAATGGTTAAGGAAAGCGTTGTCCTTCACGTTAATGAAAAACTGTGAAGTTGCGGAATGGGGGTCCATGGTACGGGCCATGGCGAGGGTGCCGAGTTCGTTCTTGAGGCCGTTGTCAGCTTCATTCTCAACAGGAGCATTGTTAGCTTTCTCGTTCATGGAAAAATCGTAACCGCCACCCTGAATCATGAAGTTATTGATAACTCTGTGAAAAAGGGTTCCCTCATAAAAGCCATCATCTACGTAGCTCAAAAAGTTTGCTACGGTTTTGGGGGCTTCTTTCTCGAAAAGTTCAATTAGAACTTCACCTTCAGGTGTTTCCATCAGTACCATGGGATTGGACATATTAAATTCCTCCGATTTTTTTATCTTACCCGCTAGGGGGATTTTTCATCTACAATAAAACAAAAAAGTACGCCACTCCGAGCAACATAAGCACCAAACTGGGAATGACAACCTTTTTCCATGCAGCAACCATATCAACCTTAAAATATTCGCAGGTCAGCAGAAAGCAGATATGCAACGGAGAAGCCATAATCCCGGCAAACCCGGAAAACATGCACAGCACCGCCCAGGCCGGAAGTTGATCATGTAAGCCGGAAGCCTGCACCAGCCCGACAACCAGAGGCATGGCTGCGCCAACAAAAGCAAGTGTAATCCCGGCAATAAAGCCGACCAGAAAAGGAACAAATACCGCAGCAGCGATGAGTGCGGCCTCCCCGCCTGCCAAGCGGGCCAGTTCATCAACAACACCGCAGGCTCCTAGAATATCCTTGAACACGAACACGCAGACAATCATGAAGATCATGTTCAGGAACCGCTTTTCAACCAGCAGTCCCCGGATAATTGCCAGTGAACCGAAGTTAGCCGATACGCAGCAGAAAACCGCTGCCAGCAGAGCCAGAATTATCCCGATCTCAAAAGGGATTTCGGGGAAAACCATGCTCAGCAGTGTTTCAAAAATAAAAGCCCCGCCAATGGCGACAATAAGCGGCAAACCTTCCTTGAGCACTTTTTTGATATCCCGCCCGTTAGCGGAAACATCAGCAGCCTTGCCGTTATTTTCCATGGGCAGTACTGAAGGCCGTAAATAAAAAAAGCAGCCCAGAGCGATACAGGCGATTGCTCCCGGAAAAGTATAGCCGATGTATTCAAAGATGCTCATTCCGCACAAAGAAGCAGCCAGAATCATACCCGGATAAAGAGGCCATGCCAGCTCCCAGACATGACGGAACCAGTAGTTAATGACCACCTTGTCCCGCCCGGAAACATCCAGACCGTTAGCTGCTTCCTGAATCATAGGCGCGGAAAAGATAGCCCCGCCGGGCATGGGCAGCAGACCGATAAGTGCCGGGAAAAAGACCAGCCGTAGGCGCGGGCTTTTCAGGTACCCGGTCAGGGAATTCATTATCCTGCCAGCCTGCCCGGTTTTCTCCAGCAGGCCGGACAGCATCATAATCAGAGCCACGATGAGAGCCAAAAAAATTGTCTTATCATCACGCAATGCTTCAGCACTGACCTTGAATACAGCCCCCATTTTCATGGAAGTGAGCAGGGCCAGCACTCCGCCCCCGGCCAGAATTGACGGCCCGACGCCAAGCCTGAGCCTGATCCCGGCCAGCATACAAATAAAAACAAATAGAATTTTAATTAAAGGCAGGAGGTTTAGAAAAAAATCCATACATCACCCCGAACGCAAAAGAGGGTTAACGGCCCGCAACGCACAAGAAAAGCCATCAGCACAGGACACAGAAGGAAGACTGTTATTCTCCCTAAAAATGGATACTTCAAAAATCTTGATTACTCAATCAGGGAATCAAAACCAGATTCTTGCGTGCTATTTTATTGTCCGGGTCAATCTGCAAAGCCCTACGCAACCATTCTTTGGCCGAGGAATTATCACCGCACATATAGTAGAGAAGCCCCATATTTATCATGTGGTTGGGCTGCTGAGGCTCAAACTTCTGAGCTTTGCGCAGATCAGCCAATGCAGCCTCAAACTTACCCTGCTGCATAAAGACTATACCCCGGTTGCCGAGGGCTGTTGCGTAATCCGGATTGATCTGCAAAGCACGCTGATAAAGATCAAGAGCGGTGTATGGATCACCCTTGCGGCTCATAATTGAAGCAAAACTGGTCATGGCCTTGTAGTGAGAAGGATCAGCCTTAAAAGCAGCCTTGAAATGTTCAGCCGCCTCAGTGAGATTTTTCTCCCGTTCCAGCAGGTTGCCGTAGTTGTAATGCATATGATGGTTGTTCTCGGTCACTGCCAGGGCACGGGTATACAGGGCCTTGCTGTCCTTCCAGTGACCGGCCTGAGTGTAGGCCCCGGCCAGCAGTACCGCAACCGCAACCGAACCAAGCACGACCGCCGCTTTTCCGGGCAGACGTCCTTCACGGACCAGCCATGCTGCACCGAAAGCAATGATCATATAAATTCCCATGAAAGGGATATAGGCGTAACGGTCAGCCATGGACTGGTCGCCAACCTGCACCAGCCCGATCACCGGAACAAGGGTTCCCAGATACCAGAACCAGCCCACTGCACCGAGAGGAAATTTCTTTATAAAACGGACCGCAACCGCTGACACTCCAACCAAAATCAAGGCCGCCAGAACAGGCTTCCAAAGAGGAATCTCATGCGGATAAGGATAAAAAACCGCTAAATTAACCGGGGCCAGCAACTCCCCAAGATAGGCCACATACGAAACAAGTGCATTGGAAAGACGCAAACTCAAGGGAAAAGATTCCACGCTCTGCATGGCTCCGCCGCCCTGCTGGGCCATTACGGTCAGCGCGGAAGAAAGAATGGAAAGCCCGAACAGGGGCAGCTTTTCAACAATCAACTTGCCAATCTGCCCCACGGGATTCTTGGAAAAATCAACCCGGTTAAGAGGCCAGATATCCAGCAACACCAATGCCGCAGGCAGGGTGACCACCATAGGTTTGGCCAAAATACCCAGCCCGGTGAAGAAAAAAGTAAGCCCGTAAGATGCCATGTTCCTGTCTTTTGCCCAGCCAAGCCAGCTGTGCATGGCACTAAGCCAGAAAAATGTGGAAAGCACATCCTTGCGCTCGGCAACCCAGGCCACAGACTCAACATGCACCGGATGTACGGCAAAAAGGGCCGCAACAAAAAATGAAGAGATCAGCGCATCCTTTTCAAATCCTCTTGTAGCCTTGAGCAGGAAAAAGAAGAGCAGCAGCACATTGCAGAGGTGGAAAAAGACATTGACCAGATGACGCGCCCCGTCAGAATTCCCGAACAGGGAAGTGTCGAGCATATGCGAAACCACGGTCAGCGGATGATAGTTGGAAAGCTGGAAAGTGCTGAAAGCCCAGCCGATATTCTCGGCGGACACACCCTGCATAACCCGCTGGTTATTGGTCACGTAACTGGTATCATCATAAGTAACCAGCTCAAAACCGCCACACTGCCCGTAGACAATGAGCACCAGCGCGGAGAGGATTGCCGCTCCGATCAACGCTTTCTTTATTTCATTTCCAGCCTTCGCAATACCCATGATTAATCTGCCTGTCCCGTCTGTCTTTTTTCAGGAACGTCTTTCAAAAATTCACTTTTCAGCCAACCCAGCCTGTGTCCCAATGTTTCGCAGGAGCAACGCAGCACACCCATTCCATATTTTACTGAACGGGCAAAACTGATGGACGAGGAATCATCCATGTAGCGGGTCGGACAGGTCACTTCCCCGATATCGTATCCGGAATAGATAATCTGGCAGAGCATCTGATTATCAAAAATAAAATCATCGCTGTTGTTTTCAAGGGGAAGATTTTCCAGCAAATCGCGGGAAAAAGCCCGGTATCCGGTGTGGTATTCGGAAAGATGGTAGCCCACCAGCAAATTCTGAAACCAGGTCAACGCCCGGTTGGCAATATATTTATAAAGCGGCATGCCGCCTTTGCGCGCTCCGGTACCCAAAATTCTTGAACCGAGCATACAATCGAAAACCCCGTTGGCAATAGGTGAAACCATGGCTGAAATGATCAGAGGGGTGTACTGGTAATCCGGGTGAACCATAACCACCACGTCAGCTCCCATTTCAAGGGCGGTGCGGTAACAGGTTTTCTGATTGCCTCCGTACCCCATATTGCAGGTATGAACCACAGTCTTGATGCCCAGTTTCTCAGCCTGAGAGACAGTATCGTCGCGGCTGCAATCATCAACCAGCAGAATTTCGTCCACCACATCCGCAGGCAGTTCATCCAGAGTCTTTTTTAAAGTGGACGCCGCATTATAAGCTGGCATAACCATTACAACTTTTTTATTATTAACCATTTTTAGGTTCTCTCCTGAGATTAACTGCCATAAATATTTTCATATTCCACGAAAGAAATTTGTTTACAAAGTCCCCTGACTATCACCAAAGGCTGAACCTAATCAAGTTAAGGAAACTTGCCCTGTTGCCTGCCGCCCCTCTTTTTAGTAATCAATCAGCAACTTTTCAAAAGAATTTATCAGCACAGGGGATTTAAGAATGCAGGAAGCGGAAATCAAAAAATATATTTACAAGATCATCATGGACAAATGTACAGCCAATGAAGAAGCCCGTCAGGACGCGTTGGGTGAATTCATTGCCATGACCATGCCCAACATCGACGAAGGCGCGGTGCGCAATATCAAATCCATGATCCCGCCCATTAATGATCTTTACGACAAATGGGCCAATATGTTTGTCGAACGTCTGCTGGAAACCGTTCCCCGTAACCAGATTGAAGAACTTTGCAGCGGCACAACGGATAATGATTCCACGCTGGTGCTGGTCTACATCATGTTCATGGAATCAGAGCGCATGGAAAAACAGGTGGCTGATGATATCGCAGCTTTCGGTCCCGAACAGGATGACGAAGCCGGAAACATCGCCAGTGCCTACATCCGCTCCAAGCTGACCATTCTCGCCGAAGAGCAGAAAAAGAAAGACGCGACAATCCAGTAAAGGAGGCTGAAAATGTTCAGCAAAGCAATTGTCAGAACCCCGGCAAAAAGCCTCGGGCAAGGTTTGACTGAAGCGGGCCTCGGCTGCCCGGACATGGAACTGACCCTTACCCAGCACAAGGGCTACATTGAATATTTCAAACAGGCCGGGATCAACGTAACCGTCCTGCCTGCGGTGGAAGAATTCCCGGATTCCGTATTTGTGGAAGACACTGCGGTCATGATACCGCACGGCAATGATACAGCCGCTTTCCTGACCTGTCCCGGTGCTGAGTCAAGACGTGGCGAGGTGGATGAAATCGAAGCCGCCATTGCAAATCAGACTGACGCAATCATCCGCATGGAAGGAAACGGGCTAATGGAAGGCGGAGATGTATTGCTCATGGGCAAAACATTTTACGTGGGCATAGACAGCCGAACCAATGCGCAAGGTTGCGAACAATTCGCCAAGGCCGCTGCAAAATTCGGATACAAAACCGTTCCCGTGCCCTTTGATAACGGCATGCCTCATCTAAAGACAGAGCTTTCCGCCCTTGATGAGGAAACCCTGATCATGAGTGCTCGCTTTGCCCAGCGCGAGGAATTCGCCGGGTTTAAAAAAATCGTCGTTCCCCAGGGAGAAGAGTACTGCTCCAACTGCCTTCATTTGGGTAAAAAACTGCTCGTCCCGCAAGGATTTCCCCAAACAGCTGAGCTGCTCGACAAAAACGGATTCAAAGCCGATTTCATCGATATGTCAGAGTTCCGCAAAATGGACGGCGGCCTGACCTGTTTATCTTTACGCTGGTAGCAAATAAAAAGGGGTGGTGATCACAATCACCACCCCTTTTTATTTGGATTAAATAGCTATTTTCTCTAAAACATCCTGCAACATTTCTTCTTCACTCTGATCAGAGCGCACGATGTGATGCGCGGCTTCCATGAAACTTGGCTCAAAACGGTTGAGCATAAGTGAAATTTGTTCACGTGCATCTTCAGAGCCATCGGAAGCATTCAACATGGTCATAAAATCGCACATGACAAAGATAACCTTGCCGTTATTCTTAAGCATCTCGCGGACCTTCTCGGATTTGGCAGCCCCGCGGGGAAGGCTTACAACCTGATTATCAGCCCCTACAAGTTTCTCCAGCACCGGATTGCCGTCACTGCGGCTGACTACCACAAATTCCCGGTCCAGCTTTTCAGCCACCTTGGCAGCAATAGATTTACGCAATTCGTCGTTCAGGCAAAAAATAAAAACATTACCGGAATCACGACCACCGATAATCATATCCTTAGCCATGCCCGGCACATAAACACTTTTCTTGTCCTTTTCCTCAACAACAAATTCGACATCTATCATTTCAATATTTTCTTTCGCCATTTCAATCCCTTATATTTATACAACTAAATCTGAACAGAAAGATAAAGTAATCACTTCAGCATGAGGGGCAAGCTTACTTACGCTGAAAATAGACAGTGTTTTTATATTTTTCTTTTTCGGGATGATCTTTGGAGAGATAAGACATCTCCCAATTTTCTGAATAGAACTCAGTCACATAACTCAAGAGATCAAAAACGCCATCTTCAATTTTTGCTTTAGGATATATTTCCATAAAATCTTCAAGACTCAGGCTCAAATGCTTGACCACCAAATAAACCGGCCGGAATGTGAGCAGCATTTCAGACTCTGATCTTCTTTCAAGGCCTTGCAGCATACCATCAAGATATCCTTTCCTGATGCCGACTTTGCCGATAATATCTATGAGCATACCCATATCGAATGTCCGGTCCGGTTCACTTTGCGCAAAATTACAGACGCAGAAATCAACATTCTCTACAGAGTAAAGTTCGGCAAGCTTCTTTGCACCGGCGATCACTTTGGGTTCAAGATCATAACCGACAACTTCCTTTGCTCCACGCTTACGCGCGTAAAAAGAAAAATGTCCCAAGTTACAACCAAGATCACAGACACTTTTACCCGTAAAATCAAGTTCTTTGAATTCGGGATCTATGCCGTCTATCTCGTATCCGACGCCATCAGCCAAGGGTTTATTTTCAAAGTCGTAAAGCGGGCGCCAGATCAGGTCTTCTCCTACCTCAGCAACAATCTTTTTCAATTCAGCGTTTCTGCTCATGCGGACCTTCCGGGGATGTTGATATTCAAAATATAGGATTGGATATAGCCCCATTACGTCCTCAGCTCAAGATTTGTTTCAGATTGCATGGATTGTTGATGCGTGCTACTTCCATAGGCCGAAATCAGGAGAGTAATTTGCAGCAGTTAACGGAACCATTTGCCTACGGAAACTCGACCATCCATTCCATGAATCCCGGATTCAGACTGGCCTGCGCTTTCATCTTTTCCCTTGCCGGAGCATTGGTTACGAATCTTGCGGCAGCAAGCAGTGTTCTTGCTGCGGGAATTCTGTTTGCCTGCGTCGCAAAACTGAAATTAAAAACCCTGCTCAAACGTTTGCTCATAGTAAACTTCTTTATTCTCTTCCTCTGGGTATTCCTGCCCTTTTCCCGCCCCGGAGTGCCCCTCTTCAATATCGGTCCCTTTACTGCCACGCTCGACGGAATCATCTACACTGCAATCATCACCCTGAAATCAAACGGGGTTATCCTTGCTATGACCGCGCTCATCTCCACCATGCAAGTGCAAACTCTCGGCGCAGGTATGCAATCCCTGAAACTGCCGGATAAACTCTGCCGTTTACTGCTCTTCAGCTGGCGATATGTGCATGTCATGAGTACGGAATACAGCCGCATGCGCAGGGCCGCCACCATGCGCGCATTTACCCCCGGCTCAAATCTACGGACTTACCGCACCTATGCATGGCTTATGGGAATGCTGCTGGTGCGCAGTCTGGACCGGGCACAGCGGGTCTGGCAGGCCATGCTCTGCCGGGGATTCGCAGGAACATTCCACACCCTGACTACCTACCGCACAGGCATAAGAGACTGGACCCTGCTGCTCGCCACTATGGCCTGCATCGCACTTTTTATTTTTCTTGAGTTCAATAAAATTGAGGTTCTGCTGTGAGTTCACCTATATTTTCCCTGCATGATATAAACTTTTCCTATCCCGGAAACGATGTATTCAAAGACACCGATTTCGCACTGAATCAAGGTCAGAAAATAGGACTGACCGGACACAACGGCTCAGGCAAGACCACCCTGCTGCACATCATTATGGGGCTGCTCAAACCCCATTCAGGCGAAGTCTGTTACATGGGCCGGAAAATGAAATCCGAAAAGGATTTCCGGGAACTGCGCCAAGGCGTGGGGCTGCTTTTTCAGCAGGCCGACGATCAGCTCTTCTGTCCCACGGTACTGGAAGATGTCGCCTTCGGTCCGCTCAATCTGGGTAAATCCCCGGAGGAGGCGCGCAAAATAGCCGAGTACACCCTCTGCACGCTTGGATTAGCTGGATACGAAGACCGGGTTTCCTACCGCCTCTCCGGTGGTGAAAAAAAGCTGGTTTCTCTTGCCACAGTGCTAGCCATGGAACCGCAAGCACTGGTGCTGGATGAACCCACCAACGACCTCGACCCGGCCATGCGCGAAAGGCTTATCGACATACTGAATTCACTGGATATCGCCATGCTGGTGGTTTCCCACGATCTTGATTTTCTGGTACAGGTCACAGATATGGAATACTCTTGCAGCAAAGGAAAAATTCTGCGCGGAGCCTCAAATTTCAAAGATAATCACGACTACGGACAGTGTGAACTTTAACTACAAAACATATCAGGAATCGACATGATCAAATTCAGAACCCTTTTATTGATTGCAACCGCTCTCTTCATCGTTTCAGGATGCATTGGTGATGAAAAAACAATAACCATGAAAGTTGCCTCCACCGCCTACACTTCACACGTAGCACAGACCTCAAAACACCCTTTTCTCGGCGCATGGGGAGATGACCTCAAACCGGGCATGAAATGCATCGCTGTATCACGTGATTTGATCCCCAAGGGACTGGGACACAACGCAAAAGTAAAAATCGAAGGACTCCCCGGAGAGTATCTGGTCAAAGACAAAATGAATAAACGCTGGACAAATAAGATTGACATCTACATGGGTCTAGATACAAAAGCAGCAAAAGAATGGGGCAAACGCGAAGTGACCATTACTTTTGAGAAGAAAGAGAAGAAATAAAACGGAGAACCAATTGAGCGAACGGAAAAGAAATCCTCATCAGTCCATACGGGCCTACTGCCTGTGGTGCATGGGCGGCAGCCCGCAGCTTGTCAGGGAATGTGAGGACAGCGACTGCTCTCTTTATGAATTGCGCGGACCCAAGACCGAGGAATCCCAGC
Organism: Desulfovibrio sp. JC022; assembly: GCF_010470665.1. Lineage (NCBI taxonomy): Bacteria > Pseudomonadati > Thermodesulfobacteriota > Desulfovibrionia > Desulfovibrionales > Desulfovibrionaceae > Desulfovibrio > Desulfovibrio sp. JC022. Next base: position 211,205 of record NZ_VOPZ01000005.1, read on the forward strand.
GCACCTGCATCCGGGCCATCCGTCGGCACTGCCTTGCCTGTACTGTAGGCGATCGCCAAGCTATCCGCGACTGCAAAGAGAAAGAATGCGTCATCCGCCGTTTCCGCTTCGGAGTTCATCCCAAAACCATGCAGAAACGCAGAAAACGGCAGCAGGCGAAAAGTTATCTCACCCTTCCGGGTTTATAAAAATTTGATGCCTCCGGCGGCTCTGCCGAGGTCTTTATCACTAGCAAAAAGCTCGACAATCATTTGATGTCGAGCTTCTTTTTTATCTTTTTTTGATCAGCTATCAGCTCCGCGGGTAATTGCTTGGACCGGCTCCACTGCTTGGGAGACTGACCGAACATGCGTTTGAACTCCCGGCTGAATTGCGAAGAACTCGCATAGCCCACATCCAAGGCCGCTTCGCTCACATTCATTCCCCCGGCAATATTCATGGCTGCGTTGTTCAGCCGCATGGACTTCACAAACTGAATGGGCGACATGTTGGTGGCCTGCTTGAATTTGCGGTGAAACACGGCCCGGCTCATTCCCACCTGTGAGGCCAAATCTTCAATGGTGACCGCCTTCCCAAGACTGGAAGACAAATACTTAATCGCCCGAGCAATTTCGTTACCCACTCCAAAGGCACGCCTTGTGGAATCACCCGCATCCCCTTTTAATATGGCGTAATAAACTTCCCGAAGCCGACCGTCCCCAAGTATCGCCGTATCCGCCGGGCTGTCCCCCAATTGCAGCAGCCGCAACACTGCTTCTGTGAATGATTCATCCCAGCGGGCAAGCTCAATCCCCTGCGGAAGCGGTCCGTTTTTGGGTTTTCGAATGGCCCCGGCGGCGTTTTCCATTTCAATCGCCAGTTCGGTCATCACTCTCGTATCCAAAGATATATACACTCCAAGGAGCGGGTTTTCCGGCGAAGCTGCGGGCGCACCGGCCTCCACCGGCATAGACATGGAACAACACAGATAGCGACTGCTGTCGTATATATATGACTTACCATCAAAAATAGCTTCCTTGGCCCCGTTCACAATGGCTACCACGGTTGGTTCGTAAACCGCAGGGGCGCAGGGCAGTGAGTGGGTAACCCGGAAAATCTGCACTCCCTTCACTCCGGTTTCCACCAGACCATCCGCGCCAAGCCTATCTTTAATGAGTTCTTTTATTTGCTGTCTGCTCATGCAATCTACGTAGCACTGCAAAACACACAATTCAACCAAGCGATACAATTGGGCATGTTTTCGCGATTATATCGCCTAGTTTTGTATGGTGTTGATAGCTATGTTCTTTTTAGAGAAAAAGAAAAACACCTCTCTCACAAGCAAGCAGCCATTAAGTATGTTGTTTCGGCTGCAATTATTTGAAAGGAGAAATAATGAAAGTTTTATATTTTTCAGCAACCGGCAACAGTCTGTATATTGCAAAATCAATCGGCGGAGAATTATGTTCCATTCCTCAAATGGTTAAAGAGGGAACCTATGAGTTTACGGATGAAAAGATCGGCATTATCTTTCCACTTCATGCATGGTCAGTTCCTCCATATATCGTTGATTTTTTGAAGAAAGCGACATTCAACTGTGATTATCTTTTTGCAGTTGTAACCTACGGGATTTATTCCGGTGCCGTGGCTAAGCATCTGTCCGATATAGCAGATGAAGCCGGGTTCGGGTTCTCTTACATCAGCCGAATCAGGATGGTGGATAATTACCTGCCCACTTTTGATATGAAGAAACAGGTCGCAAAGGAACCCAAAAAACAGATTGAAAAACATTTGGAAGCCATAAAATCTGATATTGCCGCCTCAAAAAAGGGAACATTGAAAGAAAACTGCTTCGATAAAGCGGCAATGAATTATATGTTTAGACGAGATGGCAAACCTTTTAATAAAAAAAGATTGAAAGTCCATGTCGTTGGTGAAGGGATTGAAAACTATGTTTTTGTGGAAGACAGCTGCACCCAGTGCGGGGTTTGCGCCAGCGTATGCCCGGTTAACAACATAGAAATGGACATGAAAAATGGGAAAATAGCTTTAAGTGACAAATGCTTCATGTGCTTTGCCTGTGTCCATAATTGTCCATCAAACGCAATTCATATCAAAGGTGAAGTTAGCAGTGCCAGATTCAGGAATAGTCATGTTACGTTAAAAGAAATCATTCACTCCAATAACCAAGTCTAAGAGTTGGTTAATGAAGAAACTATTGCTATTTATAGGAGTCATTATGTCTATTCCTGCTATGTTGTCTGCAAATGAAAGAAATATATCAGAAAGTACTGTTCAAGATGCAGAAGGAAACACCTACCGTACTGTGCAAATCGGGAATCAAACGTGGTTTGCCGAAAATCTCAGGAGCACAAGGTTTCGGGACGGTTCAAAAATACCGACTGCCTTTATCCCGAATGACGAAGAAGAGAATCTTCTGAAATATGGCAGGTTGTATGACTGGCGCGATGTGTCTGATGAACGAAATATCTGCCCTGTCGGGTGGAGAGTAGCAACGGATGTGGATTGGAAAGAACTGGAGAAAACAATCGGCATGGCTGAAGAGGATATAGATAAGAAAGGATGGAGAGGGGATGGTCTTGCTATTACTCTTAAAGAAGTCCAGCCTGATACAATGTTCAGTAAATTTGACCAGTCACAAGTCAATAAGTTTAAATTTTCTGTGCGGCCTGCCGGAATTAAATGGAAACGTTGGTATTTTGTTCAAGGAATGTATACCGAGTTCTGGACAGCCAGCGAGGCGACAGAGGCAAAAGCTTACAATAGGACCTTTGCCCACTCATGCTGGAACTGGCATAAAGGTAAGATTTACCGTAGCACTTTATCAAAAGATTATATGTTTTCAGTTAGATGTATAAAAGATTAATATATTGGGTTCCAGATCGACTGACAAAGCCCGCAATATTCATGGAAGATATTGCGGGCCTATTTTCTTACATATCAGACTGACGCATGCTCAGCGAAATCCGTTTACGCTGAATATCCACTTCCAAGACTTTAACCTTTACGGCCTGCCCCGGATGAACCACCGTTGCCGGATCGCGCACAAATTCATCAGCAAGACGGCTGATATGAGCCAACCCATCCTGATGCACCCCGATATCCACAAAAGCCCCGAAGGCGGTGACATTGGTCACAATACCGTTAAGGATCATGCCCTCGCGCAAATCTGAAACTTCCTTTACGGAATCATCAAAACGCACAGCCTCGAACTGCTTACGTGGATCACGGCCCGGTTTTTCAAGCTCTTTCATGATATCTTCAAGGGTGGGCAACCCCAGATCATCAGAAACATAATCTTCTAAATTGACCTTACCGCGCAACTCACCGGACTTGATAAGTTCGGCAACATCCGCGCCGAGATCCTTGGCAATCCCGGCTACAGCCTTGTAGCGTTCCGGGTGAACAGCAGTGCAGTCCAGCGGATTCTTGGCCCCGCGAATACGCAGGAATCCCGCGCATTGTTCAAAAGCCTTGGGTCCGAGACGGGGAACTTTGAGCAATTCCCGGCGAGAATTGAACGGCCCGTTCTCCTCACGAAATTTAATGACATTGGCGGCCAAAACCGGCCCCAGCCCGGAAACGGATTGTAAAAGCCTTGCGCTGGCAGTGTTCAACTCCACACCGACCATGTTAACGCAGGATTCGACCACCCTGCCGAGGCTTTCAGCCAAGCCCTTCTGATCCACATCATGCTGATACTGGCCCACACCGATGGATTTGGGATCAATCTTAACCAGCTCAGCCAGCGGGTCCATGAGCCTGCGCCCGATGGATACCGCTCCGCGCACAGTGATGTCGTAATCCGGGAATTCCTCACGGGCAATTTCCGAAGCGGAATAGACTGAGGCCCCGGATTCGTTGACCATGATCACCTGAATGGATTTATCCAAGCCCAGCTCTTTAACAAACTGCTCGGTCTCGCGTCCGGCAGTTCCGTTACCGATAGCCACGGCTTCGATGTCATATTTTTCCACCAGCCCGCTAACTATACGCGCGGCCTCTTTCTTCTTGCCCTCGGAAGTAACCGGATAAATGGTATCATTATGCAGTAGGGTTCCCTGTGCATCAAGGCAGATCAGCTTAGCTCCGGTACGGAAACCCGGATCAAGGGCCAGCACCCGCTTACCACCCAAGGGCGGAGAGAGCAGAATTTCACGCAAATTTGCGGCAAAAATATTGATAGCTTCGGTATCGGCCTTTTCCAGCAGCACCCCGCGCAGCTCGGTCTCCATCTGCGGAGCCAGCAGCCGTTTATAACTGTCAGTCGCAGCCAGCTGCACCTGTTTGGACGACGCAGAATTAGAGCGGACCAGTTTACGATGCAGAATGTCTAATGCATCATCTTCTTCCGGGCGGATGGATACCTTTAAAAACTTATCCCGCTCGCCACGAAACAAAGCCAGAATTCGATGACCAGCAGCTCGCTTGGCAGGTTCACGCCAATCAAACCAATCCCGGAACTTGGAAGCTTTGTCTTTATTTTCATCGGCCTGTGCCGCCTTGGTGGGCTTGGATTCGATCAAAGCCTTACGCTCAAACAAAGAACGCACGGCCTCGCGGGTAACCGTGTTTTCAGCAATCTTTTCAGCAATAATATCGCGCGCACCCGCCAGAGCATCATCCACGGACTCCACGCCCTTTTCCGCTGAAACAAAGCCCTGCGCTTCCTGAACGGGGTCGCATTTCTGGGCAAAAAGTTTATAGGCCAGCGGCTCAAGCCCTTTCTGGATCGCGGCCTGTCCTTTTGTCTTACGTTTTTGCTTGTACGGCAGGTACAGATCCTCAAGCTGGCGCATGGTCTCAGCACCATCAATCTTCTTGCGCAGACCATCATCCAGCTTGCCCTGTTCATCAATGGACTTAAGTACGCTTTCGCGCCTTTTATCCAGCTCCTTCAGTTTTCCCAAAAGGTCACTGACCGCAGCAACCGCAACCTCATCAAGGCTTCCGGTAGCTTCTTTGCGGTAACGGGAAATAAAAGGAATAGTCGCGCCCTCATCAAGAAGGTCCACAACAGATTTTACATTATTAGATGGAATACTCAGTTCAGACGAGATACGAGAAATATTTTTTGAATTCATATGATAAGGACTTTGATGCGCTAAAAGTGAAGCGTAATAAAAAGTTTTGAGGGGATGGGGTCTAGGGAAGGGGAACTTTTCCCAAAAGTTCCCCTYCCCCAGCCGTCGGAGACAAATATATTAATTACTTGATTCTTCTTTCTGTAATTCTTCAGGAGAGAGTGACCAGAAAGGAGTGCCGTCTTTGGTCAGGCGAAACTTGTACTTGCGTTCTTCTCCGGCCTTGAGCTTGGCGGCCATGTATTCGTACTCACCATCAATCTCGACCAGCACGCCGTAGACCTTAACCCTTACACCGGGCCGCAGATCTTTGATGCGCGGCTCAACGAAATCTTTGGGACCGAGATGTACGAGTACTTTCTCGCCATCTTCCTTATCTTTAACGAGAACGCCGATCCCTTCGGTCATTCCGTCCATGGGTTCGATGTCCTTAATTTTAAGGAGAGTCCCCTTGAACACATCGCGGTCGGTGTTGTCATAAAGGGAATCGTATTCACTGCCCTTTTCCCAACCTTTAATATTCATTTCCCCGGCAAAAGCGGAAGAAACAATCAGAAGAGCAAGGCAGAATGCAATCAGGGAACTTTGTAAAAAACTTTTAATCACTGAAAAAACTCCTTTTAAATCAAGCTTCCTACTGGGTAAGCCATTTATTAAACGCACGCAAGGTAACCAGTTTGATGTCTACAGCCGCACCGTTCCTCAAAAAATCAGTACGCACAAACTCGACTATGACCGTTCCGCTCTTCACATCAACGAGAAACAGCCGAACATAATCAGCCCGTGAATCATTCATGGCATCGCGGTCGCCAAGAGCATTATCCGCGGAGATATCATACAGAAGGGCCAAATCAGCATCCACACCTGAAAGAGCAGCCTGCACTTCCGGCACAATTGGATAATATTTGCCGTACTTACGACGTTCCCACAAGCTGGACTTCTTAATATTTTCAAGCATGGTAACATCGCCGCCATTGACGGCATAGCTGGACCATTTAAGCTCAAACGCACCGGCCTGTTTGCAGGCGTTAAGCAAAGATTGGGTCATGCGCCAGCGATACTTGAAATCAAAATTCATGGTGGTTGTCCGCCAAGGAAGAAGTGCCAGCTTATAAACCTTGCCCCCGGTATTAAAGGGGGTGGTATAATCATCAGCTTTGACGCAGGAAGCGCAACCAAGACAAAGAATCAGGATCAACAATAATTTTTTCATGGTAACCTCGTACTTTTTTACAGGTACTCTGTTTTATAACGGCAGTAGCCATATGTCCATAGATTGAGTTTAAACTTGGCGTTCGAGCCATTTGCCGTTACACTCCGGCAGTTTTTTCAATGCGGAGGAGAATATGTCCGATAAAAAAAAGGCCCAGAAACTTTCCAGAAGAGGATTCCTTTTCGGAGGATTCAGAAAAAAAGAAGACCGTGAGCAAATCCAGAGCGCGGCCAAGCCCATTGCGGCCAAGGAAGTAAATCTCGACACTTTGGCCGAAGCCAACGTGGCCTATGAAAATAGTCGCTTTGAAGAAGCGGCAACCAAGTACAAAGAATTCATCAAGACTGAACCGCAGAATGCCGATGCCCGCAAAAGGCTTGGGCACTGTTTGTATAAGAACGAAAAATACGTTCAGGCCAAAGTTGAATTCGAACGGGCTATCCGTATTCTCGGCAAGGACAACTTTTCCTATCTATACCTCGGACTGCTGCTTTGCCGTGCCGGAGCAGGTAAAAAAGCCGTCCCGATCTGGAAACTATATTTCGATCCCGAGAACATCACCCTGCAACGGGAAATAAATTTACAAATCGCCCTCATAGAATCCGATCCCGAAGCATCATTCGAAGACGCTGCCAATATGGTAGAGCAGGTGATTGAAGAGACTTCGATGCAAGCTTAAAAAAGCAATTTCATACAAGCCAGCAAAAACTTCTTTCTGGTACTCCTTTCCAAGCTATAGGCGAAGCCCTAATAAAAGGTTTTGAAAAGGGGAGTCCAGAGGGGAAAAACTTTTGCAAAAGTTTTTCCCCTCTGGCCGCCGGAGGCATCCATCACTCAGCCGCAAGTTCGCCTAAGCGACGTACCCCGGCCTGAATCTCATCACTCCAGAGCGACCCACTGGACAGACGGATGTAATTTGAAAACACATCCTGCGGCGAGAAGACGGTTCCGGGCACAATGCCGATACCTTCTTCGCGGGCCTTGAAAAAAAGTTCCACCCCGTCTTTTGATTCGGGCAACTCCACCCAGAGTACGGACCCACCCTTGGGATTGGTAACTTTTGTCCCTTCAGGGAAAGATAAACCGATCTCGGTACGCATCTTCTGCATTTGATCTTTCATGGCTGCACGTAATTTCTTAAGATGACGATCATAAAGGGTTTCGCGCAGATAGCGGGCGATAGCCATCTGGGTAGCGGCAACGCAGGAAACATTAGTGGTGGCTTTTATTTCAAGGGCCTTTTCCAGATAACGTCCCGGAGCCAACCAGCCCACCCGGTAACCGGGGGCAATGGTCTTGGAAAAGGATGAACAGAGCAAAACCCCGCCATCGCGGTCATAGGATTTAAGTGTGCGTGGCCGGGAATCACCGAAATAAATTTCCCCGTAAACGTCATCTTCCACCAGTGGGATTTTGCGTTTAGCGAGGATTTCTACGATTTCCTTTTTGCGCTCATCAGAAGTCAGACCGCCATCAGGATTGTTGAAATTAGGCGAAAAAATGCAGGCTTTGATGTCAAAAGTCCGGGTTATGTCCTCCACTCGATCCGGGTTAATACCCCGCTTAGGGCAGGACGGCATCTCAATGGCCCGCAAGCCGAGATTCTCTACCAATTGCAGGAAACAGTAGTAGGACGGAGACTGGATCAAGACCAGATCGCCGGGCCGGGTCAGGGTGCGCAAGGAAATATACAGAGCCTCCATGGCCCCGGTGGTGATGATCAACTCATCGGCAGTAACATTGGAACCGCAGTCTACAGAACGAAAGGCAATCTGGCGACGCAAGTCAAGGTTGCCGGGGATCATCTCATATCCGGCGGTATCGAGTGGATTTTCCCGGATAACGGAAGTCATGATCTTGGCAAGCTGACGGGTAGGCAGCAGATCCTCGCTGGGACAAACCACGCCGAGAGGAAGCAAATCCTTGTTACCCACGGTTTCAAGGGCAGTGCGGATCAACTTGTTCTTGGTAACCGTGTGCGGTTCCAGCTTCTGGGTGGTCTTGATTTCCGGGGTGGGAATGATCCTGAACTCGCTACGCACGTAGTAGCCGGAACGGGGCCGGGACTCGATCAGCCCGCGCTTTTCCAGCTCTTCGTAAGCGTGGGACACCGTTGAAATGGAGACTTTAAGGGTTTTGCTCATCTGGCGCAGGGACGGTAGTTTGTCACCGGGAACAAGATCCCCGGCTTCAATATGTTTTGAAAGTTCCTGCTCAACTTTTTTATATCTGTACTGATTACCAGAACTGTCCAGATTCATTGTTTTTCCCTCGCTACTCAAAAACTGTTATGGTCCATTTTTTATAAATCTGCATCTGTACTGATGTCAGATTTTATGTAGACTGGCAAGCAGATCAGAAATCTATTCTTGAATTTTAATTATGCCGGAGGTAACCGTGGAATCAATCATGAATTCCCAGAAAATAAAACAAAGCTGTATGCTGATGTCCGCCTTCAAACAGGCCTTACCAATCGTACTTGGTTTTTTGCCTGTGGGATTCGCATATGGAGTATTAGCGCGCAAAGCTGGAATTTCCATTGATAATACAGTACTTATGTCGCTGCTCGTCTTTGCCGGATCAGCACAGTTCATCGCGGTCGGGTTACTTGCCAGCGGAGCTTCGGCTGTATCGGTCATCATCACAACATTTATAGTCAACCTGCGTCATCTGCTCATGTCGGCAGCATTGTCTCCGTATCTGAAAAAATGGTCAAAACTTGAGATAGCCCTCTTTGGCTTCCAACTTACTGATGAAACATTCGCTGTACACTCTACAAGGTTCTCGTCAGGGGATATGCATAAAGGCGAGACCTTTCTTATCAACTCCATCGCCCAAGCAGCATGGGTGGGCGGGACCGTACTGGGCATATTTTCCAGTACGCTCATAAACGATGTAAAGCCCATGGGCCTTGATTACGCGCTCCCGGCCATGTTCATCGCCCTGCTCATTTTCCAGATTAAAGATAAGAGCCACGTAATAGTCGGACTCATCACCGGGCTGTTATCAACCGCACTGGCTCTCGGCGGTGCAGGACAGTGGAATGTAATAATCGCCACCCTGATCGGCGCAACTCTCGGCGCGGCAGTAAAATGGGGGAATAAATAATGGATCAGCAAACAATACTTCTCACCCTCTTCGGTATGATGGCGGTGACCTACATTCCGCGCATGCTCCCGGCTCTGGCCCTTAGTTCCCGCGACCTGCCGCCCATTGTGGGCAAGTGGCTTTCCTATGTACCCACAGCGGTACTTTCCGCCCTGCTGGCCCCGTCACTGCTCGCGCCCGAAGGTGTTATCGATCTCACCTTCAACAACCTTTACTTCTGGGTGGCAGTGCCTACCTTTGCGGTAGCCATGTTTACCCGCAATTTCTTCGGCACTGTGGCTGTCGGTATGGGACTGGTGGCAGCAGCCAGATATTTCTTGTAATTTCAGCAACAAAGGATTTCAAAATGATTTCTAGAGATGAAGCACTCGAACTGCTCAAAACAAATGTAAAAGAAGAAAACCTGATCCAGCATTCCCTCGAATCTGAAGCCGTACTCGGCGCACTGGCCGAAAAACTGGGACAGGACGTTGAACTATGGTCCATGACCGGACTGCTGCACGACCTCGATTACAGCGAAACCGCCGACACCCCGGAAAAGCACGGCCTGATTGCCGCAGAAATGCTTGAAGGCAAGCTGCCAGATGAAGCAATCAAAGCTATCCGCGCCCACAACGGCGACATGACCGGAGTCGCTCCGCAGTCCGATTTCGATTTCGCCCTGCGGTGCGGCGAGACCGTGACCGGGCTGATCCACGCCAACGCGCTCATGCGCCCTGAAAGAATGAACGGCATGAAGCCCAAAAGTCTCAAGAAAAAAATGAAAGCCAAAGCATTCGCCGCCAGCGTGGATCGCGAGATCATCAAGGAATGTGACAAAATAGGTCTCGAACTAGGCGACTTTTTCGCTATTTCTATCGAAGCAGTAACCAAAGTCGCACCCGAAGTTGGATTGGAATAATTTTGCCTCCGGCGGCTGGGGAAGGGGAACTTTTGGGAAAAGTTCCCCTTCCCCAGACCCCATCCCCTCAAAACTTTTCAATAAGCTTCGCAGCTTCGCTTAAACGAATGTGCTAAGCAGACCATATTTATAAATTGTTTGAACTCCAAACGTTTGTTCCCTGCTGGAACATTCACCCAAAAAAGCGGTCCGACACTTGCCAGAAGTGTCGGACCGCTTTGAGGTTTTCTCTAACAAACTTCACCATACGATAGCGGCGAAGCCATAATAAAAGGTTTTGAAAAGTTTTTCCCCTCTGGCCGCCGGAGGCATCAAAATTACTTACCCCAACCGCCGCCTCCGGGGGTTTCCATGCGGATAATATCGCCCTTCTTGAGCGGTGAATGAAACTTTCCGGGCTTCTGAATTTCCTCACCGTCACGGATCAAAATATTCTTACCGGGTGTTCCGGGACTTCCACCCTGTAAGCCGTAGGGCGCATTGACCCTACGCTCGGAAAGCACGGTGATTTCGCACCCGGACAGCAACTCAATTTCACGCACAAGACCGTCACCACCGGGAACCCTGCCTGCTCCGCCAGTGTTCTTGCGGATGCAGTAAGTCTTTACCCGAAACGGGTAACTGTACTCAAGAGCTTCGACGGGAGTGTTCAGGGTGTTGGTCATGTGAGAATGGGTAGCGTGCTCACCGCGACAGGTGGCGGATGCCCCCATACCCCCGGCAAGAGTCTCGTAGTAGGCAAAAGGCTTGCCGGTCCGCTCGTCCATGCCGCCGATGGTCATGTTGTTCATGGTTCCCTGACTTGCTGCCGGGATGCGCTGCGGAATGGCTTCGGCAAGCGCACCGAGAACCACGTCCACCACACGCTGGGAAGTTTCCACGTTGCCGCCTGCTACTGCTGCGGGGAAATTGGCATCAAGGATGGAACCTTTACGGGTCAAAACTTCGATGGGCCGCAAAATACCTGCGTTGGTTGGCACATCGCCTTCGATGAGCGAACGGAAAACGTAAAGCACTGCGGAAAGGGTGATGGACCGCACCGCATTAACACTTCCGGTAACCTGATCACCGGACGCGGTGAAATCAAGCCTGGCACTGTCGCCCTTTACTTCCATGATCACGGAAATGGGTACGTTTTCGCAATCCACACCGTCTCCGTCCATGTAGTCGGTAAACTGGTATGTTCCGTCCGGGATGGACTTGATGGTGTTACGGGTGATGGATTCAGCGTAATCGTTCAGGCTAGCAGCGTAAAAATCAACTTTCGCGAGACCATATTTACCGATGAGTTCTTTAAGACGGGTAACTCCGGTGAGGTTAGCCATAATCTGGGCTGCAAAATCGCCCTCACGTTCCACCGGGGTACGCACGTTGTTGAGCAGCAAAGTCATTACACCGGATACGATCTCGCCTTTTTCCACTATCTTTACCGGGGGAATGATGATCCCTTCCTGATAAAGGGAAGTGGAAAGAGGCATGGAACCGGAAGCCATGCCGCCCACATCGGAATGATGGGCACGGTTGGCAACGTAAAAAGAAGGCTCAGTGGAACCGTTACAGAAAACCGGAGCCACTAGGGTGATGTCCGGAAGATGGGTTCCACCCTTGAAGGGGTCGTTGAGCATGACCATGTCGCCTTCTTTGAAATCGCTGTTCTCAATGGCTGATTTCACGGAAAGAGGCATGGAACCGAGGTGCACCGGGATGTGCGCAGCCTGCGCAACCATGTCACCTTTATGATCGAACACCGCACAGGAAAGGTCGCGCCGTTCCTTGATGTTGGGCGAGAAAGCGGTACGAGTCAGGGTCACGCCCATTTCTTCAGAAATAGCCGCAAACCTGTTCTTGAAAACCTCAAGGAGGATCGGATTCACATTCATTATATATAAACCTCCTGACTACTCGATGTCGAAAATAAGGTTGCCGTAGGGATCGACCTCACCCTTGGCAAAGGGCGGGATAACCAGAGTGGAACTGTATTCGATGATGATTGCCGGACCGTCGACTTTGTTACCGGGGCGTAGCTTGTCGCGGTTGAGGATGCGGGTTTCCATCTTTGTGGAATCAAAGACGGTCTCGGTGGTTCCGAGCAGTGCTTCGGAGTCCATTTCGAAAACCAGCGCGCCCGCTTCCGGAAATTCCGGCTTGGTGGGCATGCCCTTGGTGCGCAGACGAATATTGACGATCTCAACAGTTTTGTCATCATTGCGGTAGCCGTAATTCTGCTTGTGCAGACGGGAGAATTCCTCAATCCAGTCACCACTGAAAGGAACAATGATTTCAAAGGACTGTCCCTGATAACGCATGTCCAGAAAACGCTCCACAATGATGTCGTCAGCAGCAAAGCCCTCTTCTGCCAGATCGGCGCGACCCTGTGCTTCCAGCGGAGCAAAGAGTTCTTCCAGATCCACATCATTGGTGTTGTGCTGATCGCGCATGACAGTCAGAGAGTAGTCTTTGATAACATCGGCCATAACCATACCCACAGCGGAAAGAATGCCGGGGTTATTGGGAATAAACAGCTTGGGAATGGAAAGCAGCTTGGCAAGGAAGGCGCAATGCATGCCGCCCGCACCGCCGAATGAGAACATGGTGAATTCACGGGGATCGAAACCGCGCTCAACGGAAATCACGCGGATGGCCCGTTCCATATTGGTGTTGGCAATATCAAGGATACCTTCGGCCAGTTCTACCGGGGTAAGACCTGCTTTTTCAGCCATTGCTTCCATGGCCTCGTTCAGCTTTTCGGTCTTAAGAGACATTTCCCCACCAAGAAAATGTTCGGGAATAAGGCGGCCAAGGTAGAGGTTGGCATCAGTTACGGTGATCTCGGAACCCTTGCCGTAACAGATGGGACCGGGATCAGCACCCGCACTTTCGGGCCCTACTGTCAGCGATCCACCCGCATCAAGACGGGCAATAGAACCGCCGCCTGCGCCTACAGTATGGATATCGATCATGGGCACCTTGACCGGATAATCCTCGATGGCGGACTCCAGAGTCAGGGGCAACTCTTCATTAATTAATGCAACATCGGAAGAAGTTCCGCCCATGTCGAAGGTAATCAAACGGTCGTAACCAGCCATCTGACCGATGGCATGTGCACCCACCGCGCCCCCGGCAGGACCGGAAAGAATGGTCCGTACAGACTCATTCATGGCTGTTTCAGCGGAGATGGAACCGCCGTTACTCTGCATGATGCGCAGAGGATCATCACCCAAAGCCTCCTGCAACTTGGTCAGGTACTTGGTCATCTTGGGCGAAACATAGGCATTGATAACAGTAGTGGAAGTACGTTCGAACTCACGGAATTCAGCCAGAATTTCATGAGAAACAGAAACCGGAACACCGACAGCGTCCAAAAGTTCACGCATTCTGTTCTCATGTTCAGGGTTTAAATACGAAAAAAGAAGACAAAGCGCGACGGATTCGACACCGGAATTTCTAATTTTTTGCAAAATATTTTGCACTTTTCCTTCAGAAAACGGTTCAATTTCGTTTCCTTCGTGATCAATTCTTCCGCTAATTCCGAAGCGAAGTTCCGGCGGAACAATGTGCGGCTTTTTACAAAAAGATAAATCATAGAGGTCTGAACGGTTCTGGCGTCCGATCTGGATAATGTCTTCAAAACCCTCATTTGTGATCAGGGCGGTCTTCACACCTTTGCGTTCGAGAATAGCGTTGGTGGCGACAGTGGAACCATGAACAACCTGAACGGGCCGGTCCCCGGCTATGTGCTTAATGCCGTTAATTACGGCCTCGGAAGGATCACGAGGAGTAGAAAGACGTTTGTGTACGCCCCATTTATCTCCATCCTTATAAATAAAATCTGTAAATGTTCCTCCGGTATCAACTCCAATTATCAGCACTATATATCCTCCGCTGGGTAGTATTAAACCGCTTTTACAAAAACTGCGATTTGTCATTTTAATTAGTGTCTATTATTCGATTCGAACGAACATTACCCAATTTTGTCTACGATTAAAAGATTTTATTTTTGTCAAATTCTATGTATAAACACTCCTGATTCGCTCGAACCACCTCAAAAAAGTACCATCTATTTTTAAAATACTCGCAAAAACTGTTCACTTTTTTTCGCGTTTTTTAATTTTTCATAAACACTATAACTCAAATAACGGACATTTTTTAAAAAGTATTTCTTAAATAACAAAAAAAGCAAAACTCAACACGGAGGTTACTCATGTTAAAACGGATCATCACCCCCCTGCTTATGGTTTTGGCCTTTGCCGTATCCGCTCAGGCCGCAGAGCTCAAGATGGACTGTAACGCCATCTACGGTGCCACCAACTTTCACTCTCAGGGAGCCAAGCTATTTGCCGACAAAGTCGCTGAATACACCTCCGGTTCAGTTCAAATCACAGTTCATCCCGGCGGAAGCCTCGGCTTTAAGGGTCCCGAACTTCTCAAGACTGTAAAAGATGGTACCCTGCCCATGTCCGACATACTCATGGGCGTTGTTTCCGGTTCCGATCAGGTTTTCGGTATAAGTTCCATGCCCCTGCTGGCTAAAGACTACGCAGAAGCAAAAAAGCTCTACGATGCAGCCAAACCTTACTATGAAAAGGCCTGCAAAAAATGGAACCAGAAAATGCTCTACGCCGCTCCCTGGCCTCCCAGCGGACTTTTCACCAAACAACCGCTGAAAACCGTTGCTGATTTCAAAGGTCTCAAGACCCGAACCTATGATAAAAACGGTGCAGAACTGCTCCACGCCACCGGTGCCAGCCCTATGTCCCTACCCTGGGGTGAGCTTTACTCCGCACTTCAGACCGGACTTGCAAACTCCGTGCTGACCTCTGCTGTTTCCGGCAAAGACGGTAAATTCTGGGAAAACCTCAAGTACTTTAACAATATCAACTACGCCTTCCCCCTGAACATGATGGTCATCAACAAGGATTACTGGGATGCCCTGACTCCCAAACAGCAGGAAGCCATGCTCAAAGCCGCTGCTGAAATTGAAGCTTACCAGTGGAAACAGTTCGCAAAGAGCAACGATGAAGCTCTCAAAATTATCGCAGAAAAAGGCATCGTCATTTCTGAACCTTCTAAAGAAATCAGCGACATGCTGCACAAAGAGGCCAAACTCATGCTCGAAAACTCCATGAAAAAGGCCAAAAAAGGTTTCAAATCCGCAATCAACGCTTACCAGAAGTAGTTAAAACATGCGTGCAATTATCAGGTTAATCGAAGGCCTCTCCACAGGAGGGGCCTTTCTTTCAGCAGCCGGGATGCTCTTTATCGTTGGGCTTGTGGTCCTCGAAATCTTCCTGCGTGCGGTGCTCAATACATCCACCCTTGTTTCCAGCGAATACGGCGGCTACGCCCTTGTTTTCCTGATCCTGACCGGGCTGGCCTATACTATGAAAGAAGACGGGCTGATCAGGATCAACCTGCTTACCTCACATTTTTCTGAAAACGGCAAACGTATAGCTGACATAATTTCCGGAATTATCGGAGCGGCAATAACATCCTTCGCCCTCTTTTATACCGTGCAGATGGTCTACGAGACATGGGAACTTGAAATGACAGCGGACACCATTGCGGAAACCCCGCTCTGGATTCCGCAACTTGCTATTCCTGTGGGTCTGGCCCTGCTTCTGCTTCAGATTATCGCCTTTATTGCCAGGAGAGCTATTAATGATAAGTGATCCCTTGATGCTGGCCGTTGTCCTTGTAGGGGGCATGGTCTTATTTCTGCTTTCCGGCCTCTGGATCGGATTTTCCCTTTACGCAGCAGCTATCTGCGGCATGCTTTTCTGCAAGATGAACCTGCCGCCGACCATTTCTGTCTGGGATAAAATAGGCGACCTCATGGCAAACTCCCTGTGGAACACCATGAACTCGTGGCCTCTTTCGGCCCTGCCCCTGTTCATTCTCATGGGTGAAATCCTGTACCGCACATCCATTTCCACCCGCCTGCTCAATGGTCTGGTGCCGTGGCTGTCCAACATTCCGGGCCGCCTCTACCATATCAACGTAGTGGCCTGCTCCCTTTTTGCAGCGGTTTCCGGCTCCAGTGCGGCCACAACCGCCACTGTGGGTAAAATTACCTTTAATGAACTTTCCGAGCGCGGCTATCACAAAAGCCTCGCCATCGGTTCACTTGCCGGGTCCGGCACTTTGGGATTCCTGATCCCTCCCAGCCTGATCATGATTATCTACGGCATCCTCTCCGACACATCCATCGGGCAGCTCTTCATTGCCGGAGTTATTCCGGGTTTGACTCTCGCAGCCGTATATTCCGCATACATCATTATACGCTGCATGATGGACCCCACTCTCGTTCCGCAGGAAAAGGAAGAATTCACCACCGCCCAGCGTATTGAATCCTTGAAGGATTTATTCCCGGTATTTCTGCTCATTACTGTAGTACTGGGCGGTATATATGCTGGATTGACCACTCCAACTGAAGCGGCTGTAATCGGTGTGCTCGGCGCGCTCGGCATCGCCGTCTGGTTTAAAAACCTGACCCTGTCCAATTTCAAGGAAGCCCTGCTTTCCGCAACAAAGACAAGCGGTATGATCTGCTTCATTATTTGCGGCGCGGCTTTTCTGTCACAGGTGGTCGGCTTTCTCGGTATTGCCACGGCACTCAGTAAATATATCGCAACATTGGACCTTTCACCGTACATGCTCATCTTCGTTCTGGGTATCATGTACGTCATGCTGGGTATGATCCTTGATGGCATATCCATCGTAGTTATGACCCTGCCCATTGTGCTGCCCATCGTAACCGCAGCCGGCTTCGATCCGCTCTGGTTCGGTATCTTCGTGGTCTTTATGGTCGAACTGTCGCAGGTAACCCCGCCAGTAGGATTCTCCATCTTCGTCATCCAGTACATCACCGGAGACGACGTAAAAGATATCCTCAAGGCGACCTTCCCATTCTTCGTGATCATGGTACTGATGGTTATTCTGGTGACCATGTTCCCGGAGATAGTATTCTATCTGCCGGAGAAAATGATCGGAAGCTAATAGCATTAAACACAAAAATCCCCGCAAAGTTTAACTTTGCGGGGATTTTTGTGTTTTAAATTCCTTTTATTAAAACAGCCTAGCCGCTACATGCTCCCTGAAATAGGCATAGGTCAGGGTAAAATCATCGCGATTATGCGGCTCAAGGGTGAACGTCGGCAACGGGTCAAGCCCGGAGATGCGGGCAATTATGTAATCCCAATTCATACTGCCCTGCCCGAGGGCAAGATGCTCATCCTTACTGCCATGATTGTCATGCAGATGAAGGTGTTTGATATGCGGCGCAAAAGCATCAAACCAGATATCAAAATCACCATGCTCATATCCTTTGGAAAAGGAATGCCAATGCCCGAGATCAAAACAGATCCCGACATTATCCCGGTCAAGCTCTTTAACCAATCGCACAATGGGGTCCGGGGTAAATTCGTAAGTATTTTCAAGACAAAGTGGCGGATGATCCACCCATGAATCGCTCAGCCGGCGGATACCGTCAACACAATTGGCGTAAGCCCGCTCGAAAAGGGGCGGTTCAAGCCATGAAGTGAAAGAAGGATGCATGACCATGCGCTGGGGAGAGAAAATTTTCGCCAGCTCAAAGGCTGTATGCAAAGTATCAATGGAAGCATTACGGATGGCAGGATTAAGGCTGGAAGGCTTGAGGTCCAGAAACGGCAGATGCACAGTGCAACCAAGCTCTGCCTCAGCAAAACGATCACGGATAGAAAGCAGCAAATCCATGCTCAAACATTCATCGCCAAGGCAATCAAGGCCAAGTTCAGGCTGAATTGAATTTTCAATGAAGAAATCCAAATACTCAGGTGAATTATAAATATAGCGCAGGGGAAGATTTACGAAACAGGTCTCAAATTCAGGCTTCATTCTCCATCCCCCTCCGAGCAGGACCAGTTACTGGTCAAGCTTGGTCTGTAGATAATCCGTTCCCTTTAAAACCATCTGTCCCACAGGAACAAAAGTAGTAGTGTGACGCATGGTCAAGATGGTTTCCTTGCCAGGCCGCACATCAAAAGTCTCACCCCAAGAAATAGGAATATTATCAACAAAAGGTTGGATTTTGCAACGCTCTCCGTTACTCCAGACATCTTTCAAAGCATAGCTGTCAGGTCTAAGCTGAAGGCTTTTTCCACTAGTCCAGTTGACCAGATCAGGTTTGCCTTCCTCATCCTGCAACTCAAGAGCTTTGATTGTGCGGGGAACAATGGCCAGATAAAATTCTGTACGTTTTTTACCGGGAGTTTCCCGTACAACCCGGTAACGTGAGATTCCATCAGGTCCTTCAAGCATGTACTTTTTCATAAAATTAGAAGGATCGGCGATAATCTCATGCCCCACATCCTGACCGCTGTTGATCATTACCGAGGCAACAAATCCCTTGAGATTCAAAATCTCCTCTTTACTGCTGCCAAGGATGCCTTCCAGAATAATCTGGTCACCTTCAACTGCCTGCAAGGTTGATCCTGCACCGATAAAACGGGGCTGCCCGTTCAGCCAGCAAAGAAAGACCGGGCCGCTAACTTCCGGCAGGTCGGGCTTGCTGCCCTTCCAGCGCACTCTGGCTTTGGACTGCCTGCTGCCGTCAATACGCACTTCAAGAGCGGGAAATTGCGACAGGGCCATACGCGGAGCAGTCAACAGGTTGAGGTTGGGACGGTCGCTGGCAAAAACAGCCACAGCAGGTTCAAGCCCGGAATCGATTACAGCCTTGCCAGAGGTGGAAACAGGCGCACCGCGGACCAAATCAATGGACTTCCCACGCAGGGGCTTGCCGTTAATCAGGACTTCGAACCCCTGACCTTTGTGAGATTTTGGAAATGAAAATTCAGGAACATCCAGCTCAAGGCCGAATTCGCGTAACAGATAAACCGTAGCCCGCAACTGCTGACGAACTTTCCAGCCGAGATCTTTAATATCCTTAC
The DNA here is from genome assembly GCF_010470665.1 of Desulfovibrio sp. JC022. Lineage (NCBI taxonomy): Bacteria > Pseudomonadati > Thermodesulfobacteriota > Desulfovibrionia > Desulfovibrionales > Desulfovibrionaceae > Desulfovibrio > Desulfovibrio sp. JC022. The sequence continues at coordinate 230,441 of NZ_VOPZ01000005.1, forward strand.
TGACCTCCACAGCCATAGCCGGGATTCCCCGTTCATGCAGGGCATAACAGGTCAAAGATTTCAGCATTTCGGGATATTGGGTCGCCTTAGCGAAGGTATCGGTATTAAAAAGGGTAAACCAGAAAGATTTATTACGTATCTCCCCGTTAAGCTTCTTGATAGTGCGTTTACACATCTCAGCAAGCTGGATATCTTTGTACACTGCGGCATCAATGATCAATGACTGCCCGTAACGCTTGGGGTTGCGCAGGCTGTTCACGTATTTGGGACTATAGAATCCACTCCCTTCGTGAAGATGGATAAAGCCTTCAGCCCCGCCGATGAGAAACCGTATCGCCCGAGCAAGGCGGTCTTCGTAAAAACTGTTGTATTCCTTATCAAAACGGCGATTCAAATCGACATTTATCTGCCGGGTACGGCGTAAAATCGAAGGTTCATTAGCTCGTGGAACAATTATCAGGCTTCCCTTGCGCACCTTGCAGCGGGTCAAAAGCTGGGCGGTAAAAAAACCGGAAAGCTCATCACCCTGAATGCCTCCCTGCACCATAATCACCGGTCCCGGTTCATCACCGAAAACCCAGGTAACCCTGAGCGGGTACTGCGTGCCTTCGAAAAAGGTATAGTTCCGCACCTGCTGCGCCTTAGCCGGGAAGGCCAGGAACAGAGTGAAAAGACTAATTAAGAACGCGCGACAAAGGATATACTTCACTGAAAATCAACTCACCCTTTTTAGTAGTGATCATTAACCTGATGCCGTAAATATCTTTCAAGGATGCTCCGGCAGGTAAACCGAACCGAGTCCGCACAACCTTAAAACGCTGGATGTGGAAAGACAGATCATTGCGGTTTACTCTGATCTTAACGCCCTTGCCGTTATTCTCGATAAGCTCAATCTTGGCTAGACCACTCAGAGCTGAAGATGTCTGAAGATTATTCAAATCAAAGCTCACTGCCAGACTACTTCCAGACTTACGCACCTTAACATTCTCAACTCCGGCCCGCATCAAATTCTTATAGAAAAGCAGCTTATTCAAATCCACAACAGGGGTGGATTCAACCTTCTTTTCTTCCACCGGGACAGCGGCGAGCAGGGATTGCAACTCATTAGGATCATAAGAATCGAGGATCTTATTAACGTTCTCCAGCCGCTCCAGCTGTACAGAAGCATCATTGAGAGTCTTTTGCAGCTCAATTTTTTCCTGCTTAAGCTGTCCGTTCTCGTTCCAGAAAGTATATCCGGCCCATGCCCCGGCACCGGCACAGACAGCGAGCATGAATACAATCCAGAAAAGGACCTTCAGCCAGAAGGGGCTGAGGCGATAGCGTTTGACAGTGTCATCGTCACGCATGAAAAGAACATTGTACTTGGTATTGCCCATCAGAGCTTTCTCCATTGTTCGTCAACAATCCGCCAGCCGTTCTTTTCCGGACGGATAACCAGTTTTTTAAATCCCTTGTCACTGTAGCCGGAAGAATCAGAATACTCCTGCCTGAAAGCCGCCACCAATCCTTGCGGATGCTCCCGCAGGGTGATTTTGCCGAACTCAACAGATGAAGGTTTGCGCTCTTTCCAAATGGAAAGCTTGTTTTTCCTGATGGACTCAGATCCCCTCCGGCGTCCTTGCCGGGCACGGGAATCATACAGGGAAATATATTTATCCATATCAGCTGCAAGCCAGCTTTTCTTCCATGTATCGAGAAAACCTTCCACGCCCGCCAGCTTGGTAGCGAGATATTTATCTTTAAGTGAATGAATCGAAGGCCCGTATTCACGACCTACAATTTTCCACTTTCCATCCACCTTCTGCCAGTAGAGCCTTTTGGAAGAGGATGAGGACAGTTTACCGGAACGATAATACTGATCAAACCAGGTTACCCAGTAATCAGGACCGCGCAGGGCATGCAGATTGTACAACTCTATGTCAATCCATCCGGCACGGGAAAAGATCCTTTTCTTCCTGTTTTCAAAAGCCTTGAAGGAACGTCTCTCAGACTTTCCAAACAACTCCGGGGAATAAGCAGCAAAAAAGGAATCATCACGGGATTCCCAGTCCGCAGCCCATTTGCGGACCAGCTTTTCAAGCTCGGCGGACTCGTCGGACTGTCCGTCATTTGCGTTGTTCCAGCCGACTTTTTCCCCGATGACTACAGGGGTTCCGGGTTTTATCTTTTTATCAAGGTAATCCATATCGGGATTGACCAATGCCACGCACCCTTTAGTATCCATGGGTACAAGTTCTTTGCCACGCCCATGAATCCAGATTCCATACCCGGTCTTACCTCTGATACGGTCCACAGGATTGGGAAAATCCAAAGGAAACGCCATTTCCCCGTAGAGTGTAAAGTCTTTCAGGCCGGTTCTTTTCCCGGTGGTGAAATAGACGCCTTCAGGAGTCTTGAGATCGCCTTCAACAATCTTATCTCCCGCAACCTGTCCGGTAGCACAAGTAAAGCTTGCATCGGCATGCAAAGGGCTTTTATGGATCAGAAGATGCAGAGTCTGGGATTTTTTCTCCACAGCGACAACATATTCAGGAACCAACGGAGTCGGATCAATAACAGGTTCCCACCCCTGAGCAAAACAAAGGGATGTAAAGCCTGACAGCAGAAAAAAGACTGCCGTAAAAATTCTCAATAAATGCATCATTCCGAACCCGATACTCCATCGCCCTGCACTACAAAATGACAATATAAAAAACATAAAAAAGAATTAAGGATATACACTAAACATTTGATTCACTAATCAACAACGGACACTGCACCAGAGCCGTATAAGACGTCTTTCCAATCAGCTTCCTTACAACACTTTTCCATTATTAAAAAGCAGCTTTTTAAGACCCTAACATGAATGTATAAGTACTGCAAAAAAGAAGACCCGGCACAGCTGAAACAACTGCGCCGGGATTAAAAATCAGTTCAAAGTATAAGTTTTCAAGCTATTCACCGAACACTCTTTTGAAAATCATCTCTTCATAACGGGTGTAATAGTCCATATCAAAAGCTTCATCCAAAGCACCGCTGTCAAGATGGGAATTGATGGTTTCATCCTTGCGGACTTCATCAGGAAAGGAAACCTTGTTTTCCCAGCAATGCATGGCCACTTTCTGAACCATCTCATAAGCTTTCTGACGCTCAAGCCCGGTTTCAACAAGAGCAATAAGCACCCGCTGAGAATAGAAAAGACCGTAGGAGGCCATGAGATTGCGATCCATGTTGTCGCCGTTGATCTTCAGCCTTTTGATAACTCCGGTCATGCGGGCGAGAATGTAGTCGGCAAGGATGGTGGAGTCAGGCATAATGACCCTTTCCACGGAAGAGTGACTGATGTCACGCTCGTGCCAGAGAGGCATGTTCTCCATAGTAACAAGCCCGTTGGTACGCAGCAGACGGGAAAGTCCGCAGAGGTTTTCTGCGGAAATGGGATTCTTCTTGTGCGGCATAGCGGAAGAACCTTTCTGACCTTTACTAAAACCTTCTTCAACTTCAAGAACCTCGGTACGCTGAAGATGTCTCAGTTCAACGCCCAGACGTTCAATTCCGCCGCCAAGCATGCCCAGTGCTGTGAAAAAGTCCGCATGGCGGTCACGCTGTACGATCTGGGTGGAGATGGGGTCCACACCGATTCCGAGAAGCTCACAGGTAATGCGCTCTACTTCGGGATCCAGCAGGGCGTAAGTTCCTACCGCACCGGAAATTTTACCCACGCTGACGCTCTTCAAGGCATCGGCGATACGCTCACGATGGCGGGAGAACTCGGCGTAGAAACCGGCCATTTTCAAACCGAAGCTGGTAGGTTCAGCGTGAATACCGTGAGTACGGCCCATGCACATGCGGCCCATGTTGGCGTGAGCCATTTCTTTAAGGGCTTCAAGAAATTCATCAAGATCGTCCAGAATCATCTTCCCGGCACGGCTGAGCATTACGCCGTTAGCGGTGTCGACAATATCTGAAGAAGTGCAGCCAAGGTGGATGAAGCGGGAAGAAGGACCGACTTTCTCTTCCACGGCGGTCAGGAAAGCGATGACGTCATGTTTGGTCTTTTCCTCAATTTCGAGGATACGGTCCAATTCGAAATCCGCTTTTTCACGGATGATCTCCATGTCTTCAGCCGGGATGCGACCAAGCTTATGCCATGCTTCACAGACAGCGACTTCAACTTCAAGCCACACTCTGAAGCGGTTCTCCAGAGTCCACAGTTCACCCATTGCGGGACGGGTATATCTTTCAATCATTTTACCAATTCCGGTTAGTTGTTGAGAAAATGAGGTAATGTTCAATACGATCAGGGCCTACCATATTATAAACAGCAGGCCGGGACAAGACACAGGGAATTTTATCGGATGAGTTTACCGCGCAAAAAAACAGACGGCCCGGAATACACCGGGCCGTCTGGCCTTATATCAGCTAACTTGATGCGCTGCCGGAACTCTTTGCGGAAGAATCCGATGAAGTGGATGCACTGGTACCGCTTCCCGCCGGACTAGAGTTACCGGTTTTCCCGGCCGCCGAGTCGGTTTTACAGTACCCTGAAGAATACCAGCCTCCGCCTTTCAGTACAAAGCTGGAATTAGACAGAACCTTAGTGGCTAAGCCACCGCAGACCGGACACTCCAGTTCCTTGTCTTTAAAACTTGTCTGCCATTCTTCAAATATCTGCTGACATTCATGACATTGGTATTCATAAATCGGCATAATACCCTCCAATAAAAAAGGCACGCCAGACCTCATAAAAGAGGTTGGCGGACCTGTCCCTGAATATGAGGGGGCTGAACCGGATCAGTCCCGCTTATTACCGGGCAAGGCCCGTGCGGGAACTGAAACAGATCAGTAAAATAACTTAGCTGGCTGCGGCAGCCTTAGCTTCTGCGATACGAGCCTTAATTCTTTTAGCTCTGCGGTGACGTTTACGCTGAAGTTCTTTCTTTCTTTCGATCTTTTTGTGCCTACCCATCTGGAGGACCTCCTGAATATTTTTTTCGTACTTGCTGCACGATTATATGCTGCAAAGAAGGAGTCATTACCCTAAAAAAGGATCAATTGTAAAGAACTTAAGCTAACACAATTCGCCAGACTTCACGCATTTTTTCGCAAAATATTTTTTTCACAAGCTAATACACTAAAATTTCTGAACAAATCAACAGACACCTGATTTTAACCCTTGACTATAAGCCGCATCGTGAACATATAAAACTTTCCCTGCCGGAAGCGGAGTAAAAAACTCCCCGGCAAAAAGCCTGTGAGGAGAAAACCATGAAGAAAGCCAAGACAAACAAAGCATTTGATAGAGCCGTTGAAGATATAACCGAAGTATTCATGTTCGACCATTGGACAAGATTCTACTTCATCTTTGAAGAAGGCAAAAAATTAATGGTCAAAGTTCCTGACGAGGTATCGACCCAAGTCGAAAAAGAATACCCCGGACTCAAAGGACTGCTCGACCTCATGAACAACGAGGAAATCGACCAGCAGAAATCTATGAACACCGTCTGTTCATTCATCGGCGCACGCTTTGACGGCACCAAGTACAGCGACAAAATAGTTCCCAAGGTTTTTGATTCCAAAGCTTTCAAAATGGAAATGTACCTGTTTAACCTCTGGATCAAGGGACACGAATCCTATCTTGAGTCTGAAGTAATGACTTTTGACGACTGGAAAGAACTTTATTCCGGCTGGAGAGATCAGGATGAAGTAAAAACTTACGTGGAAAGACTGGGCAATGCCGGAAGCGGAGCCCACATTCAGCCCCCGACTTGCTCCACCGTACAGTAAAGACCAATATACATTTAAGCATAAACGGGAAGTCGCACTTAGCGGCTTCCCGTTTTTTTTATTTTATGACCCTGCGCGCGCCGATGTAATATTTGCGCCAATAATTCTTCTCCATGGACTCTTCTCGTACCGTATGCCCGCTTTTGGGGCTATGAATGAAAGAATAGCCGTTCCCGGAATATATTCCGGTATGCAGGCTTTTGCCCTGCCCCGGAATTTTAAAAAGCACGATATCTCCGGCCTGAATCTCACTTCTACGTACCGCTTTGCCCGCATTCTTCTGCTGCCAGGAGACCCGCGGGATATTTATTCCGTGTCGCCGGTAAACCCACCAGACCAGACCGGAACAATCAAACCCTTCACCGGGCGACGCCCCTCCCCATTTATACGGCTTGCCAATCTGAGTCCGGGCACTATTGACCACAGAATATCTTAAAGAATGATGCACAACCGGACCGCCACCGCCTGATCCGGGCACTCCGATAATCTTCTTGCCGCACCCGGAAATCAAAATGACCAGACAGCAAAAAATCACCCGCCAGAAAATTTTATTACTCTTAGCTCCCCATTTGCTCATAACATAGTTTCTATCCCGAAAAATCGGCATTAACAATAGATTTAACCACTACTACCGCCAGTGCTGGTTCAATTTTTCACAAAATATTTTCCAATTATCAGCAATCTCTATAGGTAGATAAACCCATTTCATCTCAATTAGCTGTTGACTTTTCTTCAAATTTTGAAGACTAATTTGTACAGTTTAGGTGATTATTGTGAAACATTTTCAAGAGTTACACAAAACCTAAAAAGATAACACGGCTGAGGCGTTTTTTTTAAAATCTGGTACAACATCGCGTTACAGTGAGGTCCGTATGTTGCCCATGATGTTAGTTCTGGCCATCTTGTTGCCCTTGGTGGCTGCTGTCGGCTGCTACTTTTTGCGTGTCAGCGCGATCAGGTCTCTGATCGTTCTCTGCACAGGAGTAGTTCTTGCCGCGGTCTCCCTTGCTCTTCTCGGACAAGGGACTTTTACCTATTCTCCAGGTACAATTGTTGGAATCAGCTGGGATTCCCTTATAACCCTGGCGGATTTTGCCCTGCTTTTCGTAATGCTCTATTACGCTTTCAAACTCAAAAATCAGATGATCAAGATCTTCGTGATCTTACAGATTATCCCGCTTGCTGTGTTTGAAATGTTCTTCGTCGACCATGCGGTTGAGACTCCTGCTATCTTTGCAGACAGTCTTTCCCTGATTATGGTTGCCGTCATCTCCGTCATCGGATCGCTGATCTGTTTCTTCGCGATTCCGTACATGAAGGAGCATGAGGAGCATCTGCACTTGGTAAAATCCCGCCAGCCGCAATTCTTCTTCTTTCTCGTTCTGTTCCTCGGAGCAATGAACGGGCTGGTCCTTTCCAACAACATTCTCTGGCTCTACTTCTTCTTTGAAGTGACCACCTTCTGCTCTTTCATGCTCATCGGGCATGACCAGACCCAGATTGCGGTCAAGAATGCCACCCGCGCCCTGATGCTTAACGCACTTGGCGGTGTTGCTTTCGTCTTCGGTATGATCTGGGCCTACGCTGAAACCGGTTCCCTTGACCTTCAGGTCATCATTCAGGCCGGTCCCATGGGCGGCCTTATGCTTGCTCCTCTGGGTCTGCTCTGTCTCGCCGGATTCACCAAAGCCGCTCAGGTTCCGTTCCAGAGCTGGCTGCTTGGAGCGATGGTTGCGCCGACTCCGGTCTCCGCACTGCTTCACTCCTCCACTATGGTTAAGGCCGGTGTATACATCGTACTGAGACTTGCTCCCGCTTACGCAGGAACCTTCCTCAGTCAGGGTATAGCACTCTGTGGCGCCTTTACCTTCCTTGCCTGTGCTGCCATTGCGATCAGCCAGAGCAACGGTAAAAAGATCCTTGCCTACTCAACTATCAGTAACCTTGGATTGATCATCTGTTGTGCCGGTCTTAATACCAGTTGGGCCATCACCGCAGCAATCATCCTGATCATCTTCCACGCAGCCTCCAAGGCCCTGCTCTTTCTGTGCGTCGGCACAATTGAGCATGGTATCGGCAGCCGCGACATCGAAGATATGCACGGCCTGTACCTCAAGATGCCCCGCACTGCGGTTATCACCATCGTGGGCGTCATGACCATGCTGCTGCCTCCCTTCGGCGTTCTGCTCGGTAAGTGGATGGCCATTGAATCCGCATCCGGTGACATGTTCGTCATCACCATGCTTGCACTTGGTAGTGCGCTTTCTCTGGTATTCTGGGCCAGATGGGCAGGTATCCTGCTCACAGCTCCCCTGCGCGACAAAGTTCCCGCAGAATCCCAGTCCGCGCTGACAAGACTCACCCTTACCGCTCTTGCCGGTATCGCTGTGGTGCTGTCTTTCTTCTCGCCTGTGATCTACACCAAGCTCATCGAGCCTATGGTCGGCAAGTCCTTTGAAATTACTGCTGGCGTATTCACATCACCCATGGGTGTTTTTGCTGTATACCCCATCTTTATCATCCTTGCTGCCGCGTTCATCTACTCATGGATTGAGACCAAGAAGTCTGCAAGCGATAAGACTTCCCAGACTTACATGTGTGGTGCCAACGTTCCTGAAGCCGGTGTTCAGTCCTTTATCGGACCCATGAACGGCCCGGTAGAACTCAAGGCAAGTAACTACTACATGAAAGAGTTCTTCGGTGAAGAAAAACTCACCCTCTGGGTCAACTTCGTTGCTCTTGCTCTCATCGTTCTTATGCTGGGAGGGGCTCTGTAATGAAAACAATCATTCTTATAATACTCGGCATCGTTATTGCGCCTGTTCTGGGCGGCCTTATTGCCGGACTTGACAGACGGGTTACTGCCCGTCTGCAATCCCGCTTCGGTCCTCCGCTCTTGCAGCCTTTTTATGATGTTGCCAAACTGTTCGGTAAAGACAAAGTCGTCAGTAACTTCTGGCAGGTATTCTGCTCATGGGTTTACCTCATTGCAGCTGCCCTGTCTGTCGGTCTTCTCTTTGCCGGAAGCGACCTGCTCCTGATCTTCTTTGTTCAGGCAATCGGTGCTGTCTTCCTGGTAATGGGCGGTCTTTCTACTCCGTCCCCTTACAGTCAGGTAGGTTCCCAGCGCGAACTGATTCAGGTCCTGACTTATGAACCTCTGCTCATCCTTGTTTTCGCATCCATTTTTATGGTTACCGGAAGCTTCAGGATCGATGAGATTCTGGCCTACGAACAGCCGCTGCTGATCCAGCTGCCGCTCATGTTTGTAGTCCTTGGTTATGCTCTGACCATCAAGCTGAGAAAATCACCTTTTGACTTCTCCACTTCCCACCACGGGCACCAGGAGCTGGTCAAAGGTATGCTTACCGAGTTCTCCGGTCCCTACCTTGGCATTATTGAAATAGGCCACTGGTACGAGACCATCTTCATCCTCGGTATTTGTGCCCTCTTCTGGCACACCAGCCTGGTAGGTTGCGTACTCTTGATCGCCTCCACCTACTTTGCAGAGCTGATCATTGATAACACAATGGCGCGCATGACCTGGCGCTGGATGCTCAAATACGTTTGGAGCATCGGTCTGGCCATGTCTTTCGTCAACCTCATCTGGCTGTACGCAGGTTAAGCTTATGTTCAAGAAATTCATTGAAAATTCACGCGCCAAGTCTCCGTGGATCATGCATTTTGACTGCGGAAGCTGCAACGGCTGCGATATCGAAGTTCTGGCATGCCTGACACCGCTGTACGACGTTGAACGTTTCGGTGTTGTCAACGTGGGTAACCCCAAACATGCCGACGTCCTTCTGGTGACCGGAACCGTCAACCACAGAAACGCAAAGGTACTGCGTAACATCTACGATCAGATGCCTGATCCTAAAGGTGTTATCGCCATCGGTGCCTGCGGTCTGTCCGGCGGTATTTTCCGCGAGTGCTACAACGTTCTTGGCGGGATCGACAAGGTTATCCCGGTTGATGTTTACGTCCCCGGTTGCCCTGCGAAACCCGAAGCCATCATCGACGGCGTGGTCACAGCCCTTGCCAAGTTTGAAGGCCTCAAAGGCTAAACATTACGAGGGATAAGATCATGATTGAAAATCAGATAGATATAACTCTGGAAAGCCTGGTAGGCGAAGTCTCCAAGATGAAGAGTGACGGACAGCGCATGGTCACCTTCTCCTGCACCGACATCGGTGACGGACAGGCTGATATCATCTACCACTTTGATAAAAACGAAGTACTCACCAACTTGCGCCTGACCGTGGACATGGATAAACCCGTGCCCTCCATCAGCGGCGTGTACTTCGCAGCACTGCTCATCGAAAACGAATTACAGGACCAGTTCGACATCAAGTTCGACGGCCTTGTGCTCGATTTCGGCCGCAAGCTGTACCTTGACGACGAAGTGACCATCATCCCCATGTGTAACAACACTAAGGCGATGAAACCTAAAAAATAACTCGTCTTCCCGGATGAACCCAAGACGAAAACAACTATAGGGTAAATTATGGCACGTACCATCATACCTTTCGGTCCGCAGCATCCGGTTCTCCCGGAGCCGCTGCATGTGAAGCTTGTCGTGGAAGACGAGATCGTACTGGAGGCCATTCCCGCACTCGGATACGTTCACAGGGGTCTGGAAAAACTCGCTGAAATCCGCGATTACCACCAGATGATCCAGGTCGTTGAACGCGTCTGCGGTATCTGCTCCAACATCCACTCAATGTGCTATTGTCAAGGCATTGAGGAGATCATGGGAATTGAGGTTCCCAGAAGAGCCGAATACCTCCGCACCATATGGTCCGAACTTCACCGTATGCACAGCCACCTGCTCTGGCTGGGTCTCTTTGCCGATGCTTTCGGTTTTGAAGCCCTGTTCATGCAGTTCTGGCGCATCCGTGAACGCATCATGGACATCAACGAAGCAACCACAGGCAGCCGTGTAATCACATCTGTCAATATTGTGGGTGGTGTCCGTCAGGACCTGACTCCCGAGATGTGCTCCTGGATTCTTTCCGAAGTTGATACTGCGGTTAAAGAAATCAAAGAAATCCAGAACACCATTCTCAACGACTACACAGTCTGTGCCCGTACCAAGGGTGTTGGCGTTCTTACCAAAGAACAGGCCTACGACCTCGGTGCAGCAGGCCCGACCCTGCGTGGTAGCGGCGTTGCTTCTGATATGCGCCTGCTCAAATACGCAGCATTTGATAAACTCGACTTCGAACCTATCGTCGAACAGGACGGAGACTGCTATGCTCGTTCCACCGTCCGTTTCCGCGAAACCCTGCAGTCCGCTGAGCTTGTAAAACAGGCCATTGCAGGACTCCCGCAAGGTGACCTTGCAGCTCCCTGCAAAGGTAACCCCGAAGGCGAAATCATAACCCGCGTGGAACAGCCCCGCGGTGAATGCCTCTACTACATGAAAGGTAGCGGCAAGAAGTTCCTTGACAGGGTCCGCATCAGAACACCCACGTTCGCCAACGTACCGCCTCTCCTGGCGATGCTTCCGAACTGCGAACTGGCTGATGTTCCGGTTATCATTCTGTCAATCGACCCGTGCATCAGCTGCACGGAACGCTAGGAGGCCGAGACATGCTTAACATGACTCCCACTGTACTGAAGAACCTCCTTCAAAAAAGCTCCACTCGCATGTACCCCATCGAGAAACGCGAGCCTTTTGAACGCTACAGAGGTGAACTGTTCAATAACATTGACGAGTGCATTTTCTGCAAAAAATGCCAGATTAAATGCCCTTCACAGTGCATTACCGTCACCAAAGATAAAGAAAGCGGCACCGGAACATGGATCTGCGATCCTTTCGCATGTGTCTACTGCTCAATCTGCGTTGATGCCTGCCCGACACAGAGCCTGTACATGAAACCTGTACACCGCGCCCCGTCCGCAGAACGCGACATGATGGAACAGACCGGTAAAATCAAGCTGCCCAAGAAAAAAGCCAAGAAGTAATTCTAAGCTTAGTTCGAACTATAAAAACCCCCGCGATTTTAGAATTGCGGGGGTTTTTGCTATTGTCTGCAAAAAAGACTGTTTATCGTGCCGGAAATTCCACGCACAACAGATGAAAAGTCCTCGGTCCACTGAAAAAACGTATCGAAATAAGAATTGTTGATTCTTCATAAAACGGAGAATACATGGGTGGAGTCACAAAATTATCATACCCAAGCAAAAGGTGCATAAAATAATCATGTAGCGAATGGTCGCTCCCTTTGGTCAATATTGCCCGGTGCTGCGCAGGATCGTCCTTCGAAACATCTCGGGCAAATCTCTGTGTTGCCTGCTCCCCATGCTCATCGAGCACAAAAACAGAAACCACGTCATCATACTTTTCCAGCACGCGTTTTAAAAGCACCCCAAACTGTTCTTCAGACGCATTCGAAAAAAGACTGGCGATCTTATTAACATTGGATTTAATTTTCTGGAAATGCTCTTTCCGGGATTTGATCCGCTCAGAATGAAGTTTCTTGAATTTTGCATAAATACGCTCGACTGTTTCAAGAAAGCCAGCCACGGAATCTCCGTTTTCCGCACCAGCTCCAGGACTTTTGGTATAGAAAAAACCTTGGTGGCAGAAAATATTGGCCTGCAACAGATAGAGAACCTCATCTTCACTCTCCACACCCATTGCTATGGGCATACAGCCCACATGAGCACAACTTTTTACAATATGCTCAATGTTGGCAACATTAAATGTCGGGTCAGACGGATCGCTCCAGACGGAACGCTGCAATTTGATATAATCCGGCTTTCCTTTCAGCAGAATAGCAAGCAACCCTGAATCATGTTCCACCTTATCAAAACAAATTTGAAACCCTTTGTTGCGGCAGAATTCAATAAATTTTAAGCCGTTTTCTTCATTAAGACACTCTGAAGAAATTTCAACAACAATATTTCGAACCGGGACATCTACGTCACTTACAATATCAACAAAAAAATGCTTATCGCAGCAGGCCTTGCTCAGAGCCCTGGCATCAAGATTTATAAAAAGACAAAAATCAGATCGTTGTTTCAAAAATTTGCTGAATCTTTGCAATGCCTGCGAACAACAAATTTTGTCCAGTTCATACAATTGAGCAGGATCAACTTCACTATCAAAGAGATCAACAAGCGAAGAGTCCCCGCCTTCCTCCTTACCACGGGAAAAAGCCTCAAAACCAACCACCTGCTTTGTATTTATCGCTACAACAGGCTGAAAAAGAGTTCGCACTTCATGTGAAGCTAGCAGTGACTCTAATTGTCGGGTATCTGGCACGGAAAGCTGTCTCATATCTACCCCAAAAATTATTTCAGCTAATACGAAACTCCATTCTATGCGATTTACACCCTTATGTCTTTCAAAAGATCACTTATACGATTGCTTAACCATTTCAGGAAATATCATACACAACAACATCACTCATGCCGCAAGGCATCAATGGGATTCATTCTGGCGGCGCGGCGAGCGGGAAAATAGCCGAACACAATACCGACCAGTCCGGAAAAAGCAAAACTTATCAGGATAATGCGCATATCAATGACAAAAGGAATCTTCATGTAACTGGTAACGACCATGGGAATAAGTAAGCCAAGGGATATCCCCAGTAAACCGCCGAACAGGGAAAGTACGACAGCTTCCACAAGAAACTGAATCAAAATATCGTTTTCCTGTGCGCCCACTGCCATACGGATGCCGATTTCACGGGTTCTTTCAGTTACGGAGACAAGCATGATATTCATGATTCCTATCCCCCCCACCAGCAGACTGATGGCGGCAATGGCACTGATAAAAGTTGTGAAGGTCCCGGTCTGTTTCTTTACCGTCTTGATAATTTCCTTCATATCCTCAATGGCAAAATTATTCCCGTGTCCGGGGGGAACCGGACGCCGTTCAATCATGACCTGCTTAAGCTGCCGCTTGAGGGTGGTTGAATCCTGACCGGGACCGCAACCAACCAGAATCATATCGACATCCTTGGTTCCTGAAATCCTGCGCTGCAAAACCTTAAGCGGCACAAGGACTACATCATCCTGCTCCTTGCCGACCATGGAGCCACCCTTGGACTTAAGCACGCCGATCACCTGATAGGCAAAACGGTCGATACGGATGGAAAAACCGATGGGGTTCATTCCCTTAAAAAGATTTTTACTGACCTTTTCTCCAATAATGCAGACGGATTTCCCCACCCTTTCCTCACTGGAACTAAAAATCCTGCCGGATTTAATCTTCCAATTTCTGATGGAAAAATAGCTGCTTTCAGTCCCGGTTACCGAAGTCCGGCAATTATTACTCCCGAAAACCGCCACTGCCCCGGATTCAGCAACAGGCGCAACCCCGCCACAATCAGGAAACTCCCGCTTAATGGCCTCTACATCGGAATTTTTGAATGGAATAAGATTCGATGTTTCCCCGGCGAATCCGACCCCGTTTTCCTCATCAGGATAAATCATGATCATTTTGCTGCCGAGGCTGGAAATTTCACTGGTCAATTTCCGGCTGGCCCCCTGCCCGATAACCACAACGGCAATTACCGACCCCACGCCGATGACAATACCAAGCACAGTCAGGCAGGAACGGAGTTTGTTACGCCGCAGGGTCCGGAAAGAGAGCAGCACAGCTTGTAGAAACATCAGTGACCTTCCTTGATTATCTTGCCGTCCCGGAATTCTATGGTCCGGGATGCCCAAAGAGCCATCTCCGGTTCATGGGTAACCATGACCACGGTTATGCCGTGCTCAGCCTGCAATGAAGTCAGCAATTGCATGATCTCGGTACTGCGCGCAGAGTCAAGGTTACCAGTAGGTTCGTCAGCGAGAAGCAGAAATGGATTACAGACGATGGCACGGGCAATAGCCACCCGCTGCTGCTGACCGCCGGACATTTCCGTGGTGGTATGCATGGCCCGGTCAGCAAGGCCGACTTTATCCAGAGCGTTATAAGCCATCCTGCGCCGTTCCTTCTTGGCAAGGCCCCGGTACACAAGAGGTAATTCAACATTTTCAAGGGCGGTTGTCCGGCTGAGCAGATTGAAGCCCTGAAAGACGAACCCGAGATATCTCCTGCGCAACCGGGCTTTCTGACTTCTATCCAGCGAGGTAACATCAAGCCCCTCAAAGAGATAACTGCCGGAGGAGGGGGCATCCAGACAACCGAGAATATTCATTGTTGTGGACTTACCTGAACCGGAACTGCCCATGACCGCCACGAATTCACCATTCTCAATGGTCATGTCTATGCCGTCCAAAGCCCGAACTTCAGCTCCACCGGTATTGTAGACACGGGTTATATTTTTAAGCTCAATCATTTCCTGCCCGCCTATTCAAATGTGAATGCCATGCTGTTCTCAGCAACTTTTTCCACACGGGATAGAATGATCTCATCTCCTGTGGAGAGCTGTCCTTCAACAATCGCGGTGAACCGACCATTGGTACTGCCTTTGCGTACAGCCATCTTATGCGGAGCACCGTCCCTGAGAACCCAGATAAGGGCATTTTCTGAGGAAGGAGTGTATCGAGGATTCTCAGGAACGATATCCGCAGGAGAAAAACGTAACGCACCGTTGGGAATGATTAATTTGTTCCGAACCTGTTCAATTTCAATCTTTGCAGCAGCGGTCATTCCCGGACGCAAGAGCAGATCTCCGTTGTTCACAGAAAAAATACCCACGTAAGTTACTACACCCTGAACCCGCTGCGGAGCATAACGCAGCTTGATAAGCTTGGCAGGAAACTTTTTCCCGGCATAGGCATCAACTGTAAATACGGCTGTTTGCCCGGCTCTGATCTTGCCCACGTCGGCCTCATCTATATTGAGCTCAAGACGCATATCCTTGAGGCTGGTCGCCAGCGTATAGAGTTGCGGGGTATTCATGCCTGACGAAACGGCCTGCCCGGCCTCCACATGGCGGGTCAGCACAAGGCCGTCAATGGGCGAAGTAATGGAGGCTTTTTTCAAATTAGCGGCGGCTTCATTAAGGTTGGCTTCCGCCCGGCGGACCATGGCTTTGGCTTCTGCCAGATGAGCGTCAGCCATATCGCGGGCGGTCACAGCACTATCAAACTTTTTCTGGGAGACCGCATTTTTATTACGCAGCTTGCCCATGCGCAGGCATTCATTCTTTTTATCTTTCAGATCGACCTGAGATTTACGAACATTTGCGCGGGAAGATTCAAGAGCAGCGCGAAGCTGATTCACGCGGGCCTGCAACTCATCAGTACGCATGCGAGCCAGCAGTTCACCCTTAACAACTTTATCGTTGTAGTCTTTGTAAATTTTATCAATTGTCCCTGAAATTTCACAACCCACGATAACTTTATTGCGCGGCTGCAAGGTCCCGCTGGCAGCAACATCAACAGTGAAATTGCCGAACCGCGCAACAGCGGTCTTATATTCGACCACATCCTCACTGCCATCAAGAAAAGTCACAAAAACTCCCCCTGCAAGCACCAACAATCCCAAAAGAATGAACAATCTTTTCCATCGTCCTTTCTTGTTTTCTGTAAGGGAAGCTACATCAATTTCTCTTTTTTCAGGATGATCAGACATATATATTCCTTCCCGAAACCCGGGAATAAAATGGCAGAACCGGGGGAGGCCGGTTCTGCCGCAGGACGAGCCAACCATAACCCGGCCCGAATAAGGGGAGTCCTTAAATATTTACGTTTCCTTCTTCATCCCGGAACTCAAGAATATCACCGGGCTGACACTCCAAAAACTTGCAGATAGCATCAAGAGTGCTGAACCTGATAGCCTTGGCCTTCCCGGTCTTGAGCACGGACAAATTCTGAGGAGTAATCCCTACAGCCTCAGCCAGATCTTTAGATGAGACCTTCCGCTTTGCCAACATTACGTCGAGGTTAATAAGTATCGCCATATCAACCCCTTAAATTGTAAGTTCCGCTTCGTCCTGAAGCTTGCGTCCTTCATCCATAACCCACGAAATAGCCAGAATCACGCAAGCCACCACAATGTTTCCTATATTGGCATCATCAAAAGTAACTGAAATCAACCGCTCCCCTACGGCATTATTCATGGTCGCAATGTACGAAACAGCAGTCTCAGTAACCGGGAACACAATCTCACCAATCAACAAGGCCCAAGCAGCTCTCCTGTAGCAGGCAGAGTTATCCGCAGTGAAGATCAACCCCTGCGAGTATAGCTCAAAAAGTCTGGCCAATTGCCAGCAGCAATACATTCCAAGGCCAGCGTAAGGAGCTGAGACCAACAGGCCCAGAGCTTTCTGGGTGTCAGTCAGGGGACCTAAATATTCAGGATCGAAGCTCAGCAAAAATTCTGAAACAAAATATGCTTCCGGATCGCCGTCGAACAGAATCCATCCTCCAAATTCAAAAGCAGGAATTGCCAGCAGCATCAGCAAAAAGGCGTATTTCAAAAAAATGCTCATTCTCTTAATCTTGTCCATTTGTCTCTCCGTGCAAAAGTCTTAACCCGTTTTCTGATTCACGACTTACGGCAATGAATTATCGTTTGTCAATAACTTTTCATCTCAAAACATGAACACAAGTTTTCATAAGGCACAAAAAAAGACAGCTGAACCAAGTTCAACTGTCTCAATTTACAAAAATATTTTCCTGATTTTCTTAAACGCGATCAGCTAAAAAAATGATCTAAAATGTCAGGTTGTCTTTGCCAGTCCGCGGGACAGGAAGCCGTAAACCAGGGAGTTTCAATGCGCAAACAATGGAGTTTCATTTTCCCTTTTCTACCACCGTACTTAGCATCCCCTACTATCGGAAAACCGCGCGAGGAAAGCTGCACCCTGATCTGATGGGTACGGCCTGTATGAAGCCTTACGATAAGCAACGATGTTTTCTCGCTCACCTTTACAGGACAAACAGAACTGACGGCCTCTTTACCCGTGCCGACCACAACTTTTTCCTGCCCTTTGGGACCGCGCTTTTCCATTTTGTCACGCAGCTCGGTCCAGCCTTCTTGATCCCAGCCACCTTGCACCTGCGCGAGGTAATATTTCCCACCTTCACCGTGTTCTGCGAAAAAACCGGACAGAGTCTTCTGCCCCTGATGGGATTTCCCAGCCAGAATAACGCCGGAAGTATCACGGTCCAGCCGATGGGCCGGGGCAGGCTTATAAGGAGCATCCGCAAACATGGAAAGAAGGCGGTCAGCAACCGAATCATCATACCCGGTTCCACCCTGCGTAGGCAGTCCTGCTGGCTTGCACACGGCCAGATAATTCTCATCCTCGTAAATGATGGAAAGTGCGGGGAGCTTTTTCTGCTGCGCTTCATCCGCCTTATATGGTGGGATACGCACGATCTGACCTTCACGCACCAGATCGAAAGGTTTGCAGCGGCCTTTATCCACCCGCACATTACCTTTGCGAATCCAACGCATAATGGCCGAACGCGGCACGTCGCTGCCCACCCGTCTCTCAAGAAAACGGACCAGCTTCTGACCTGCTTCAGCTTTAGTAACTTTTACAAATTCTGCGGACATTAAAGTAAACTAGGCAAAAAAGTAACAGTTGCCGGAAAGGCGAGCATCAGCGCGACCAGTGCAACGTAGGCGATCAAGAAATAACTCACGCCCAGAAAAACCCGATCAATGGACACATCCTCAGCCATGGAAGCAACGATAAACGTAGTTACCCCCACTGGCGGGGTGATGGCCCCCAGAGTGGTCACAATGGTAATCAAAACACCGAACCAGACCGGATCGTAACCCATGGCACTGACAATGGGGAAAAAGATGGGGATGGTTATCAGCAGCAGAGCCAACGCATCCATTACCATGCCGCCGATGACGTAGATCACACAGATAAGCAGAATGATAACCGTAGGCGGAATCGGCAATGCTGCCACGAAATTAGCGGCCTCAAACGGGATACGGGTAACAGCCAGAAAACGCCCGAAGATCACAGCCCCAAGCATTACCGTCATGATCATGCAGGAAACTTTTAGGGTATCGCTGACAGCGGCAGTAAATCGTTTAAAAGTCATCTCGCGGGAAACAATGCTGATCAAAAGAGCAAATGCCGCCCCTGCGGCTCCAGCCTCGGTAGGAGTAAACCAACCTGCAAAAAGCCCGCCCATGACCAGCACAAAAAGGATAATCATCTCAATTGAACCGGGCAGAGAGGCCAGCTTTTCCTTGAAGGAAACTTCCGGACCCGCCGGCCCCCAATCCGGGTGGGCAACACACATCATGTATACGGTGAACAGAAAAAGAGCGCAAAGCAGAATTCCGGGAATTACCCCGCCCAGAAACAATCTACTGATGGATTCCCCGGTCTGAAGGCCGATGATGATCAGCACTACACTGGGAGGAATGACCACACCAAGAGTCGCCCCGGCAGCCACAGAGCCGGTGGAAAGAATGGGATTGTACTTGAATTTCTTCATTTCCGGCAGAGCCACGGTGGACATGGTGGCGGCGGTGGCGGTGTTGGACCCGCAGATAGCTGCAAACCCGGCACAGGCCATGACCGTTGCCATGGCAATTCCGCCTCGAATATGCCCCATCCATGCATAGGCGGACTTGTAAAGCCGCTCATTGACCCCGGAATAAAAACAGATCTGGCCCATGAGAATAAACAGGGGGATGACTGTCAGCCCGTAAGATGAAAAAACATTCCAGATTTCAGTCCCCAGCATTCCGTAAGCGGCTTTGAGATTCAAAACCTTGGCAAAGCCGATAAACCCGATAATGCCCATGGCAAAGCCCACGGGTACACGCAGCACAAGAATAACCAGCAGCAGACAGAGAACGCCTACAATTCCAATAGTAATCGGTTCCATAATATTATGCGGGTTTAAGCGGTTCCTTGCCGCGCAGGATACGAAGAATATCAAGCATGATTACAAAAGCCATAGCCAGACAGCCAAAAGCCACGGCAAACACAAAGGGATAAAAATGGATGCCCAAGGTCTCTGAAACCTCTTCAAGGTCATAAAGAAACATGCCCCATTTAAAAGTCTCATTGGCGCAAAAAAAGAAGAACACACAAGAAACCGCACTGGACAATGCATCAAGCACAACCTGTACCGGTCCGGGAAAATGGCGGAATAAAAGTCCCACCGCAATATGGCTGCGATGCAGCTGTGAAAAGCCCAAAGAAAACCCGGCTGTCACCGCACCCAGAAATCCCATCAGCTCAAAGGTCCCCTTGACCGGAACCCAGACAGCACGCGAAACCATGTTCGCGCAGGCCAGCAGAATCATCAGCGTCAGTGCAGTTCCGGCAATTACCGCCAGAGCGCGGCAAATCCAGATGGCAATTTTTTCAAGATAATCAATCATAATATTTATCAAAATCTCCCCGCCAGTATTGGCGGGGAGTTCACAAACCTATTTTTCATATTTAATGCGGGAAACTTCGATATCGGACAAGACAGCTGCACCGTCAATGCCCTTTTCGGCAGCTTTCTTCTTCCAGTCATCAATCAGCGGCAGGGTCTTATCCTTGATGGCTTTCATGTCAGCGTCAGACAACTTGATCATCTCAATGGAATATTTGTCCTTAGCCCATGCAAGAGAACGGGTCACGTGCTCATCCATGTACTTTCCGGTCCATTCAGCCTGCTCACGACCGAGATCGTTGAGAACTTTCTTGACGTCTTCAGGCAGGGAATTCCATGAATTCTTGTTCATGATGATGGCAAAAGGATACACCGCTGTGTTGGTTTCGGTTTCATAACGGCAAATCTCGGCAAAATTCAAGTCCTTAAGCACCTCAAAAGAGGAAAAAAGACCTTTGACCACACCTTTCTGCAAGGCTTCGGGAGTCGCGGACATAGGCATGGAAACCGGGGTCGCACCAAGCGATTCAAGAATTTTGGACAGAATACCGGAAGCACGCACTTCCAGACCTTTCAGGTCGGCAAGAGTACGAACAGGAACCTTGGTCATAATATTGGAAGGTGCGGAAGCGAACATGGTCAGCACCTTGAACTTCTTAAATTCCTTGGGCTGGTATTTGGTATAAAGATCCCAAAGGGCAAGGCTGGCGGAAGTTGAAGTGGTAAATCCAAGCGGAAGCTCAAAGACGGAACTGAGCGGAAATACACCCGGATGATAAGCAAGGCTCACACACCCGATATCGGCCTGCCCCTGCATGACACCGCGCAGGGTATTTTTTGCACCCAGCAGGGTTGATCCGGGATAGGTCTGAACCTGAACTTTACCACCGGTTCTTTTTTCCACTTCCTGTTTCCAGCGTTCCATCTGTACACAGGGAAAAGTTTTAGCAGGTGGAAAGTTTGCATAACTAAGGCTGACTTCCGCCGCAGAAACAACAGAAACAGAACTTAAAAGGACAGCACACAACATGAACACAGCAAGCATCCCGGCTTTTTTTCCGGTTCTCATCACACTTCCTCCATTGTAAGGACTTACTTTTTTGATTGGGCAGCGAAGCAGGGCAAGGCAGCTCCGACTGAAAGAATGGCAGATTATATCATAAAAAAGGCCTCCCGCAAAGAAGCGGGAGGCCCGGTCAAACTGACTTATTGGCCCATATTGAGTTCGTAGGCCATGATGAGAGTTTTGCGGTACTTAACTCCCAGCGATCCGGGATAAGTATTCAGGATGCAATAAAGTTCGTCTGCTCCGTCATTATCAATGTCGGCTACTCCGTAGCTGGTCACTGTTCCTTTGATCCGACGGGTCTTCCAGGCAAGGTTAAGGCCGACTCCATCCCAGTACTCGGCATGAATTTCCCCCTGCGAGAAGTTCTTGTAGTTGGAGAAGACCTGTCCGGCCACAGAAAGGTCTTTATTCAACAAGACTTCTTTTTTATTGGGATCGGAAATAGAAGCAACAGCAATGGGCATGGGAATAAAGTAATTATGCTCCATGCGTTCCTTCTTGTTTTCCTCGTTAAATCCGCGTGACTTTGAAACAGTATCAATAGCTACTGCCGCAGAGTTATAAGTATTGGCACTCTCATAAGTAGGTTCAAGTTTATCATCAAAAAGATTGATCCGCCCATACTTGTTTAAAACAATGATTTTGTAATCGCCACCTTTGATCGGCAGATAAGTCAGGTTAAAAACATTGGTGTTGGCGGGAACTTTCAACTTACGAACCGGAATCAAATCACCGTTGGAATATGTGTATTCAACAAGATCTTTGGAATAAAAAGTTCTGTGCGGGTCAAAACGCTGTCCCACCAGAGCTTCAGTAAAGTTCGGGGGGGTTCTGATAACAGAAAGAAAGTTCTTGCTACGGTCGAGCAGGACCTTGGGAGTCTTACCCTTAAATGAAATGATATATGAGTAAGGCTTCCTGCTCATTTCTGTACACAGGACAACTTCGTAAACTCCGTCCCTGTCCAGATCAATACCGCTTATACGCAATCCGGAAGCACGCTTACCGTAGCTATAGGTAGCGATTTCCTTCAGGTGCTGCCCGTCGATAGCCATAACCTTCACGTCGGTTTCAGACAAAACAACCAGATCTTTTTTGCCGTCACCGGTCACATCCTGCACAAATCCGCCACGGTTAACGAATTTCATGGTCTGGCTGCGCCAGCGTCCGGGAGTTTCTGTTCCGCCCTGATACCTGAACTGGGGGTTAATCTTACTTTCCATAACCTTTCCAGCTCCAGCCGCAGTGACGAACTCAGGGTTCAAGGGGCTGTCCGGACGGGATTCCTCACGTTGTTTCTCTTCTTCGCTGGCTTTTTGGCTACCCGGTTTCTTGAAAAGCTCACCCTTAATATCCTTAGCTATGCCATCAATTGCAGGAATCAGCTCGGAAATTGTAGTCTGGGCACTTTTAGTCCATGAATGCCCATCAGCATTGATCATGCGTACATCCACGGAAGCCTGTTTTCCAACAATCACCACAGAGCCAATAGCAATATAATCAACTTCTAGGGATTGAACTTTCTTGACTTCATCCACTTGATTTTTAGGTGTGTCAGCTTCCTTCAAATCGGCAGAACCGGCCATGGGCTCGAAATGCCCGGTCCAGTTCAAACGTGAAGTCAGCATGGTTTGGACACCACGGCTCAGATACTTGTATTGGGACGGCCCATTAATCTCAAAAGGGTAAACCGCATAGGTACGGGCATCTTTTGCAAAAGCTGCACTGGCAGCCAGCATGGTAACGGCGACAATGAAAAAAATCATCAAACGTCGAAACGACATTGTTAATCCTCCAGACTAAATTTACAGTCAATATATGTTATGATTACAGCATGGTATCCAACAAAAAAATCCTACCGGCAAAGCAAACTGGCGGCAGCCGGCTCTGCCTATTTATTAAAAACGGGTAAAAAGCTTGTAGCAGCTAATGCAGTAGGACGCAAAGTCAAAGAAATGTGCAGACAAACGATTCCCTTGTCAAACAGGCATTGCTGTTTTATCTCTCTGGCTCCTGTTTACAAGGGATTTGAGACTTTTTTATATCCCGGCCTGTCTTTCTTAAGTTATATCAGGCCAGAATTTTACATTATTTTACTTTTTTGCGGCTTCCTGCTCCATTAGCACCCCTCAACCGAAAACTCTTCGACCGCATCACTATATATATGAACACAGATTTAAGAACATTCAGGCTGATCTGCGGACCAAAGGACGTGGAAACAGTGGAAGAGCTGCTCCGCGCGCAGGGTTTTGAATTCAGACCGGAACCATTCTATTCCATGGCCCGCATTCTGGAAAAGGAACCTTTCCCGCTGGGCGAATCCGTAGCCGCCAGATTCGGACGCATTTACATACAGGACCGTTCATCCATGCTGCCGCCGCTCATGCTGGGCCCGGACGAAGGCGATGTGGTGCTGGACATGTGCGCCGCCCCCGGCAGCAAAACCGGACTGTTGGCCCGTCTGGTAGGCCGTGACGGATTCGTGCTGGCCAGCGAACCTTCCAGTGACCGTCTGGCCCTGCTGCGCCAGAATCTGCGCAAAGTGCAGGCTGTGAACACCGCAACGGTTCATTATGAATCCCAAAAACTGCCTCTTCCCCCATCAAGTTGGAAAATCATCCAGCTCGACCCGCCATGCAGCGGCTGGGGCACTCTGAATAAAAACCCAAAGGCTATGGAAGTCTGGAAGGGTGAAAAAACTATCCCGCTGGTCAAGCTGCAACGCAAGCTGCTGAGCAAGGCATACGAACTGCTCGCCCCCGGAGGACGGCTAGTCTACTCCACCTGCACCACCAACGTGCAGGAAAATGAAGAGCAAACCCGTTTCGCCACTGAAGAACTGGGCTTTGAGCTTTTCGATCTCCCGCACCCCGAGGGATTCACCATTGCCGATCCGCTTCTGCCAAACATGGATGGAGTGCTGCGCGTGGATGGTTCCGGCGGAGGACAGGGATTTTATCTTTGCGGGCTGCGCAAGCCGGGTAACGAAGAAAAACAAATCCCGGATACCTGCAATCCTCCGGGTAAAAAAATTAATTTCAAGAGAACCGAAATCCCCGATTCAGTAGATCTCACAGCTCTTCCCGAAGGGGAAATATATGAATTCAAGGGCAAAGCTATGTTTCTGAACAAACATGCCCTAGAAATCCTGCCCAAGGAACTGCGCTGGCAGGGATTCCACATCGGAAAACTGAACCGGGACAAATTCAAGCCAGACCCTTTCGGACGCTGTTTGCTGCCGGAAAAGCCGGACAGTTCGGCACTGGTGATCGAAAATCCGCAGGACATTACCAACCTGCTGGCGGGGCAGAGTCTCTCCGCCCCTGCCAAGGGCAAAGGCCCGGTAGGACTCTATTATAAAGATATGCTGCTCGGATTTACCGGAAAAAAAGGACCCCGGTACATCTGGACGGACAAATAAGAATATAAGGACCAATAAGATAATGAACGGAACAAACCGCCGCCTGCAAAGGCTTTTTGACAAGGAAAGCGGAAACACGCTGATTCTGGCCCTCGACCACGGAGCCAACGAAGGCATGATTGAGGGACTCGGCTCCATCCAGTCCATCCTCGAATCCCTGCCTGCATCCGGAGTTCAAGGTGTCATCCTTAACAAAGGACTGGCCAGACACTACGGGCACCTCGTGCCCACTGATGTAAATCTCATCATCCAGCTCAATGCCGGAACAAGGCACGGCTCCCCTTCCTACAATAAAAACATCGTCTGCTCCATTTCAGAAGCCCTGCGCCTCGGTGCGGACGCGGTCTCCATGCACGTTAACATCGGTAACGAACTGGAAGACCGCATGCTGGTGGACCTCGGCGAAATCACTGATGAAGCTCACCAGTTTGGAATCCCGGTACTGGCAACCGTCCTCGCAAGAGGCGGTCAGATTGTAAATGAGCACGATTCCAGCCTTGTTGCCCACTGCATTCGCATCGGCGCAGAACTGGGACCGGATATCGTAGCCGTACCCTACCCCAACAACGGGGACACTTTCATGAAAGCAGTTGCCGCCAGCCCGA
Source organism: Desulfovibrio sp. JC022 (assembly GCF_010470665.1). Classification (NCBI taxonomy): domain Bacteria; kingdom Pseudomonadati; phylum Thermodesulfobacteriota; class Desulfovibrionia; order Desulfovibrionales; family Desulfovibrionaceae; genus Desulfovibrio; species Desulfovibrio sp. JC022. The sequence goes on from NZ_VOPZ01000005.1 coordinate 255,579, forward strand.
TTCCGGTACTGGTCACTGGAGGACCGCTGGGACAGAACTTGGAAGGAGCCCTGAACAACACCGCAGAAGGTTTAAAATCGGGCTGCAAGGGTTGCTGCATCGGGCGGAACATTTTTCAGACCGAAGCCCCCATGGAGAGCATGGAAAAATTCGCGGAAATTGCACACAAAAAACAAGTAATTTCAAGTGATTAAAACTTATTTTAAATATATTTAAAAAATCGTTTGACAAAACAGGCCGACATCGGCAGTATCCCTCTTCGTGGCAGTGAGCAACACCGAATGGAGACAGACATTCAAGGGGCTTACGTTAAACCACACTGACGTGGGCGGATAGCTCAGTTGGGAGAGCATCGGCCTTACAAGCCGAGGGTCACAGGTTCGAGCCCTGTTCCGCCTACCATCGTCAACAAGCGCTGCTTAACGCGCTTTATAAATATATGCGGAGCCGTAGTTAAGCTGGTTATAACGCCGGCCTGTCACGCCGGAGGCCGCGAGTTCGAGTCTCGTCGGCTCCGCCACTTTTCGCGGAGAAGCCATCAATCGTAAGATTGGTGGCTTTTTCTATTTTTAGCATTCCATCAAACGTTTAGAAATCAACCCCGATCCATCACGCCCTCTCAACTAAATAAAACCACTTTATTTCTACCCTTTTCCTTGGCTTCATAAAGAGCGGTATCAGCTTTTTCAACAAGCATCCCAAACTCATCTCCTGCTTTCGGGATTGCAGTAGAAACTCCAAGACTTGCTGAGACAACATCCTCACTATCGGAACTCACATGTTCAATGCCCAAGGATAAAATCTTCTGCCTGACGCTTTCTGCGACTGCCATAGCTCCTGAAGAATCTGTAGAAGGAAGGATAATGGCAAACTCTTCACCCCCATACCGGGCCACCAGATCGGAAGGCCGGCTGACAATCTCAGAAGCTGCCTTGGCAACAGCCGCCAGACAACTGTCCCCTTGCTGATGACCATAGCTGTCATTGTACTTTTTGAAGTAGTCTATATCCATCAGGATGAGTGAAATTGGTTTGTTTTCCCTGATCATCTTTTTCCACTCAGTTTGTATTACCGCATCAAAATGTCTACGGTTTGCTATCCCCGTCAATGCATCCTGTATAGAGAGCAATGCCAGCCTGCGATTGGCTTTTTCCAATTCGGCGGTTCGCTGGGCCACGGTGTCTTCCAAGGTCTGGGAATATTTCTTAAGTTCCTCGTAAAGCCGGACATTTTCAAGCGAAACAACAGCCTGCCCCGCCAAAATTTCCAAAACATCCAACCTCTCCCTGCTGAAGAGGCCTGTTACAACTCCATGTTCAAGGTAAATCACAGCGGCAAGCTCACCCTTGTTCAAAACCGGATAGGCCATCACTGATAAAGGTCTGTTTTCAGCAAAATACGGTTCCTTGCCATAAGTGCCATGCAGGTGCGGCTCCTCAATGATAAGCGGAGCTTTTTCGCGAGCCGCACTTAAAATAAGACCACGGGGAATACTTTCATATTCAGTAAGCTGAACCGGAAACTCAGTTCCAATCACTCTATTAGTGAATGCATCAATCTGCACCATTAATTGGTCATTGTTTGTTTCGACCATAGCGACCCTTTCAGCGCCCATATTTTCCATGATCACAGTCATTATCATTTCCAACAGTTTTGAATAATCCATTTCTGTGGAAAGGGCTTTTACCGACTTGAACAGGCTCCCAACATCCAATGTCTGTATACTGCTCCCGGTAACGGACAGGCTGTGGGCATGCACAGTTGAAAATTTGCTATGCATTTCCTGTGCGGATGATTCCCGGTTGCTCAGCAGATTATGGGCTAGACCATGAGCTTCCCATTTCCTGCAATCAGATATCGCTTCTTCAAAATAGAATCCGGATAATTTGGGATGACCAGCTGATTCGTAAAAACGGCTTGCATTTAAACAGGCAATAATCCGATCGTTTATAAAATCATGCTCTTTTGCAAGGTCAATGGCGGCATCGTAAACTTCACGGGCCAACGCCGAATCACCACGGACTTGAGCCAATTCTGCTTCAAGTAACCTGATCCGGTGAAAATGGTTAACTGGAGAAGCTTCTGCCATTGGTCGCAAAATATCCAGACACTGTTCTGCTACGGCAATGGATTCCGCCTGTTTACTTTTTTCAACTTCATTGAAATTTCGTAGAAAGATTAGTCCCTTGAACTGATAATGCAGAGGGACAAGAAAAAGACCGGTAACACTCTGGATATACTTTTCCGCCAACAGAATATCTTCACGAGCTTCTGCAAGGTGGTCAAACAAATATCCGAGAACAGCCCGGTTAAAATAGAACACAAAAAGTCCGGTATGGTTTCCTGTCGCCTGAAGCTCCTCAAGGACCGGCTCTTCATCCATGATACTGCCGGACAGCTTCCATGGTGAATCCGTTATCTCAAAAAGATTCTCCATATGCTGTCCATAGCACCCGAGAAATACCTGTTGCGGCTTTTGATGGATGGCACGCATGGCTGCCATTGTTTCATTGAGACTGCTATGCAATTCCTTGAGCGGGTAGCCGACTAAAAACTCGAGAAACCATGCACAATGAAGTGAAGATGCCGCAAATGTATGATCCCCTTTTTTCAAGCCCCAGAAATAAGAATCGCGCAGGGGGGCTATGCAGTCACGGATATCCTCTTTCCAATGATATACACCGTTATAAACTCCTGAGAGGGTAATACTTCGGTATTCATCAGCTTCTAAGCGGTCCAGCAGTTTCAGGGAAAGAAGCCCCAGCCGGAAGCCTGTATCCACCTGACCGCAGGAACACAGGATAAGCCCCATAAAAGAGAATGCGACACAAGACTCCTTGCAAACACCGAACTCAATGGAAAGCCGTGTCTGTTCCATTATCATCAGGGGCATGAGCATTGGTGCCGCAATGTACAATGCGTCAAGCACCTGAGTAATAACCTTCATTTCATCCAACATGTCCCTGTCCGTTGCTTCAGGAAGATTCGCAAGGGATTCAATGCCCTGACGATCAATTCTTTTAAGCAAAGCGGTCATGGCCTGCTGGATATGGTCCGGACTGGGATTCTTGGGAAATGTAAGCCCGTAGTCAGCGAGAATAGTTCGGGCCAGCTCTACAGCCTGAACAGAATTGCCCCCGGCATGCATGGTATAAATTTCTTCAAGCCGGATATCAAAAGTATCCCTGAAGTCATGGGCGTGTTCAAGCACAAGGCCGCCGAAGTGGTCAAATTTTGAAAAATTCCCGGACAGACTGGCTGCCTTGGCTGTTTGCGTAAAAAGAGACAAGGCTGTCTCATATTCCAGATTCCAGATGTCCCTCGAAGCAAGTTTGATGGCAATCTCATAAAATTCAAGTGCCTTATCATAAGCAGAAGATGCAACCGCCCTGCGCCCGGCATTTATGTTGAGGGCCATAAGCTGCTTTTTTTCCTCAGCATTCATGATGTCCTGACAGAAGTTGAGATGATGCGCTGCATAAAACACTTTTTCAGCAGAACTGGTTGCTCCCAAATCTTTGGCTATTTCCGTGCCTGCCAACTTGTGAAGGGTCAGGCGGTCCTGCTCGGCAAGGGATGAATACAAGGCTTCCTGAATACGGTCATGTGCAAAACCCAGAACTGTTTCCCCCAAGGGAATGACTATGCCTTCTGAAAAAGCCGGCTTGAGTATTGCCTCAATATCCTGTTGGTCCTGCCCGGTAATTAAAGACAGAATCCCCGTGTCAAATCTATACCCAAGGCAAGAAGCTGTGCTCAACAACTTATAGATGGAGCCTGAAAGTTGAGTCAGGCGGTATTGCATGAATTCCACCATATTCTCAGTTACGTTTTCAGATTGAATCTTTTCGAGGTCCCATACCCAACCTCCTGTGGCAGGCACAAACTCAAGGTACTTATCGGCGTAAATTCCCAGCAGAAACTGCATACTGAAAAACGGATTCCCTCCGGTCTTGGCGTGGATGACATCAGCAAGGGGATCAGTTCCGGCACTATTGGGGAGTACATCCCGCACCAATGCCCGCACATCTTGTCCATCAAGCCCCTCAAGAGGTATCTCGGTCAGCACAGGAAGCTGTTTGAGCTGGCTGTAAACGTGCCTGAAAGGTATATCTCCCTGCAATTCAAGATCACGGAAGGCACAAATCAGCAAAAGATTGGGACATGCGTCACTATCGGCAAGGAGGGTAAAAATATCTTTTGAACCAATATCCATCCATTGGCAGTCGTCGATAAAAATGACCAACGGATGAATATGCTTTTCAACAGCCTCAATAAATTTGCGAATACCGAAAAGGAATCTGTTGCGAGCCTCTTCGCCGACCATTTCCGGGGAAGCTGGCTGCGGACCAATGATATGCTCCAGCTCCGGCAAAGCCTCAACCAGAGCATCGCCGACCCCACCCAAAGCTTCTACCAAATGCTCTTGCCATTGTTTCAGAGAGTCTTCATCTTCAGCCAAAATCCACTTAATGATTTTTCCAAAAGCCTCCATAAAGGCCTGATACGGTCGATCACTCTGGTATTGGTCAAACTTCCCAGCACAAAAAAGACCTTTACTCCGGGTTATCGAATCAAACAATTCACCCACAAGAGCAGTTTTACCTGTACCGGACAAACCGGACACCGTGACAATCTGCTTTTCCCCTGACTCTACAATCTTATAAGCCTGAATCAGCTTTTCCTTTTCTTTTTTCCTGCCGTAGAGTGAACGAGGAGCATGCAGCACGGCGGAAAAATCCGTCCGCCCTAAGAGAAAAGAATGAATATCTGCATGCTGAACCCATTCTTGCCTGCAAATACTGAGATCATCCAGAAGGCCTTTGGCGGTCTGGTACCGATCATCAGGATTTTTAGCCATAAGCTTCTCAATGATGTCTGAAATTGCCCGGGGGATGTCTCTTCTGTATTCTGCGACCGAAGCAGGCTCTTTTGCAATATGGGCATGGACCAATGCCAGTGCATCCTTACCTTGAAATGGCCGGTGCCCCGTAAGTAACTCGTAAAAGGTCACACCGAGAGCATAAAAATCGGCCCGGTTGTCAAGGGCAAGATTCAACCGTCCGGTCTGTTCCGGGGCGATATAATAGAGACTTCCTTCCAGTGTATTGTAGTGGCTGAAAAACTGTCCTCCTCCCAGCCCGAAAGGAACGGATAGCCCGAAGTCAATAATCCGGACGGACACTCCGTCCTCCAGCACAATAATATTTGATGGATTGATATCTTTATGGACATATCCGGCAGCATGGATGTCCCCCAGACATCCGGTCACATTGATGGCTAAATCAAGAAATTTAGCTATGCCCACACTGCCGAAATCGCAGCTCTGGTTAAGGGCCGTTGCACCATTGTCCTCCATGACTATAACAGGATCATGACCAGACGAATCCAGAGCGATTGCCTTGGGCACACTTTGTTCCGGCAGACTGGAAAGAATACTGAATTCGCGGGATAACCTATGAGATTGCTTTGGAATGGCAATAGTATTGCCAAGAGACTTAAGAACAACGGGAAGTCCTTCCGCGGAAACTGCCCGAGCAATGCGAGTGCTTACACTTTCGTAAAAACATTCCTCATTATGGTAGGTTTGCTCGTATCCCATATATAAACTCTCCCGCACATTATCTAATCAATGCATTCAGCCATTTAACAATAAAGCTGTGATCTTAAGACGTTGAAGACATACTATGCTATCATATTACACACGGTGGTACAATATATAGGACAAATTATACGGCAGCCTGCAATGCGAAAAGAGCCCTCATCCACTAAGTAACTTTACCTCTTCCCGTCCTCCCCACACTGGACAATTGACCTCCTGTATAATAGATCTTTTTTATAGGGGAGGAATATTTATGTATGGTTTAGTGAATCAAGGAATACGGAAAATGGTCACCCAGAGCTTTGGAGAGGAAACTTGGGAAGCCATTTGTGACAAGTCCGGGGTTGAAGATGTTTTTGTTGCCATGGAACCTTATCCGGACGAAGTAACACTCAGTCTGGTGGTTGCCGCCAGTGAAGTTCTGGGTTTACCGCCGGAACAAGTTCTGCATGCATTCGGTAAATGGTGGATCGGCAACGCAGCCCGTGAATACAAAGGAATTTTCAATATGACCGGGGATTCTTTTCAGGAATTCCTCGGGAATTTAAACAGCATTCACAGCAGGGTATCGCATATGCTGCCCAAGCTGACGCCGCCATCGTTTAAAATCACAGACCAGACAGATTCATCTCTTGTTGTTCACTATTATTCACAACGACAGGGCTTATCCCCCATGGTCGAAGGAATGATCGAAGGGATCAGCGAATGGTTCAACACTCCTGTAAAAATTGAGCTCATTGATTCTGCGGAGTCAGCTGATCATGCGATTTTCCACGTTTCCTTCGGTTAGTGGACAAAGAGAAAACTGAGCATGATATCCAGAAAACAAATCTTCGAGTCAGCTTTTCCGTTCCATATACTACTTGATCATGACTTGAAAATTACAAGCATAGGCAAGTCACTGCTCAAACTCGGATATGAATTTGAAAATACGACCGTTTTGAATGATCTTTTTCAAATCAAGACTCCGCCGACTGAATTGAATTTCGAAAAAATAGTGGAACAATCATCCACAACTTTCATCCTTGAAGCCCACGATGGAAATCTTATGCTCAAGGGACAGGTGCTCGAAGTAGGCTATCACGGTAAAACCGAGTTGCTTTTTTCGGATCACCTATCTTACGGGATTTAAGCGAAATAGAAAAACTGGGCTTAAAGTTGAACGACTTTGCCCAGCACGACAACACGCTGGACTATCTAGTTCTCATGCAGGTTCAGGAAAGCATCCACAACGATACTCAAAGACTTGCCGATAAACTCCTTGAAGAGACCAAAGCCCGGCGCAAGACTCAGGAGATCCTCGAACAAACCAATCTATCCCTTGAGGACAAGGTTCAGGAAAGGACAAAAGAACTATCCAAAGCAAATAACAGGCTGGAACATTTTGTAGAACGCCTGCGTGCCTCCAACAATGATTTGCGTATTTTGAATGAGACAGGGGAAGAACTCCACCGCTGCCAGACAATATCCGAAGCACTCCCAACTGTCGTCAGAGCGGTTCAAACCCTATTCCCTGACAGCTTCGGCCGTATATCATGTTTTGATGAAGAACTTGGATATTTCAAGATCAGTGCCGAATGGGGCGGACAAAATCATCGCCTTGGAAAAACATTCACACACGAAGACTGTCCGGCAATCGTAGGAAAAACTTCATTTTCCGGACACGGTCCCCATATGGAAAGTGGGTGCCCGGAATTGGAAAACATGGGCGATGAATATTACTTTTGCCGCCCTCTGAGATTTGGCGAAAAGACGTTGGGGCTGATCCATTTTCACTATGGCATGGAAACTTCGTATGAAGACCAAGAAGAATGGCTGCAAAGCAAACAGACCCTTGCTGCAACCCTCGCAGAACATATCGCCCTTGCCCTCTCAAACATCAGGCTGCGTCAGCGTCTTGAGGAAAAATCCATTCGCGACCCGCTTACCCGCTTATTCAATAGACGCTACATGGAACACGTTCTTGAGCAGGAGCTGGCAAAGGCTAAAAGAGACGCCAGTGACACCTTCGGGATTATATTACTTGATGTGGACCACTTCAAAATTTTCAATGATACGCACGGACATCAGGCCGGCGATCAGGCCTTAATCCAGCTATCCGCCATGCTCTCAACACAGGTACGAAAAAGCGATGTTGTATGCCGCTATGGAGGAGAAGAGTTTCTGCTTATACTTGCTAAATCGTCGTCTGAAAACACAGTCAAACGAGCTGAAAATATTCGCGTTGCCGCAAATAAACTTTGTATCGAGTATGAAGGAAAGAGCCTGGGTCCTATAACGGTCTCAGCCGGGGTGACTGGATTCAGCAAAGATGATCAAAAGTTTGAAAACATAATCCGCCGGGCAGATGACGCTCTTTACAAAGCCAAAGAACAAGGACGCAATAAGGTGATCCGCAATTATCCAGATGAGCAATAAAACTCCTGCCAGCACTTGCAACCCAAAAGCTATCAACCTTAGCTTAACCAGTCAGCTGGCTTTTTTTAACTACGCGCGCGATATCGAAATTGTAGATTAAGTTCACTATTTGCAGTATAGGGGCAATCTGCAATGACAAAATCCAATTCAAGCAATTAGTGCGAGCAACAGTAATCATGCTAGGGGCTGGCCGGAATGCCGGCTATTTCTTCATTGCAAAACAGTAATACTATTGCCTACGACTTGATTGATTCGTCATGCTGCTTTTGAATTCCATCAAATAAAATATACAGATAAGAGGTCTCAACATGCTGGATATGAATAACGAAGAGAAACATATTGCCAACTATCTCAAAGGCAAATACCCCAACAAGGTCAAATCCCTCTTCAATGCCATTTTAAAAAATGAAAAAACCAAAACCCTTGAAGTTGGTTGCGGTTTCGGATCTTCAGCCGTATTTTTCGCCCTGAAAGGGAAGAAAGTGACAGCCACCGACCTGTCGGAAACCAACGTCAGCCAGACCAAAGCCCTCTCAGACAGGCACAATGCCGGGGTCCGCAGCCTTCCTCTTGATGCAACCAAGCCGCTGAATGAAAAATTCGATATCGTATATTCATTCGATATGTATGAGCACCTGCCCTACGATTTGCAGGAAGCCCACCTCAAGGCAGTATATGAAATGCTGGAAAGCGGCGGAACATTTTACGTTCGCGCTCCTCATCTTCACAACATCCGCCAGCATATTCCGGAACACATTGGCCTGCCCACCTACTCCAGCATTTCCGAGCTGGGATCTAAAGTCGGATTCAAGGTAGCACCCTTTTTCGGGCATACCAGATTCACCACCTCAATGGTTCCTTATGTCGCCGTTGAAAAAGCCATTGAAAAAATCAGCACCCCGGAAACAAGGTACCAGATGCTGAAAAAAGTCGGCATGGCCAACGTGGTTGTGAAACTATCCAAAGGATAAAAAACAAGCTTTTATTGCGTTGCAAACCATTGTTATCGCTGATGGTTAACAATAATTTGAAGCAAGAATAGACGATTATAATTATTTTTATCTTTATAATTGCGAGCGAATGCAGTTTTGCATAGAAACTTCTTCACACAACGCAATCAAGTGCTGCTTAACGCCTTGATTCTGTATGCGGAGCCGTAGTTAAGCTGGTTATAACGCCGGCCTGTCACGCCGGAGGCCGCGAGTTCGAGTCTCGTCGGCTCCGCCACTTTTCGCGGAGAAGCCATCAATCGTAAGATTGGTGGCTTTTTCTGTTTTGATGTATCGAACACAAAAGATCAGGGCCTGCTCTTGGACACAAGTTTGATAAAACATAACGACTAAGGAAGAACCATGTCGAGCAACATAGAAATTAAAGCCCATGTTAGTGCCCCAGAAAACTTAATGCAAAAAGTAAAGCAGCTATGCGGTCATCACGATGATCTGCTATTACAAAAAGACATCTTTTACAGACTACAATCTTATCGCATTAAGCTTAGAAATGTTAACGGAACCTCCGAACTGATCATATACAAGAGAGACAATTCAACAGAGCCAAAACAATCCAGCTATCTACGTATCCCAATAGCTTTTCCCGAATATACACACAAAATACTAAACGCTATCTTGGGGACAAGAGGAATCATCGAAAAGAAAAGAACCCTTTTCTTTTACGAAAACACAAGAATACATGTGGATGAAGTCCAAAAGCTTGGGAATTTTTTAGAATTCGAAGTAGTCTTGAATAACAACGAAACAGCGTCAGAAGGTATTGCGATTGCTAACGAGTTAATGAGGTGCCTCGAAATAAAACACGAAGACCTCGTTGCAGAGTCCTACATAGACCTTTTGGAAAGCATTTCTTGAAAAGCAGCGTAATCGCTGTACACATTTATATTGCCTCCGCCTCCTCTCTACGATACTTTTACCCCCGGTCAGCAGTTCACCAAGGCGCCGTCGCCCCATTCGGGGAGCTAAACCTGCTACTCATTTATCCCGTTCGACACTTATCCCGTGCCGAGTCGGAAGGACGGCCACTGACAATCCCTTTTTCATGCGATGGGCACGAAAGTAAGGATAAACCATGTCTCGAACACAACTCCCCCTTGTCATCAATGATGTGTCCGCATTGTCGCGCAACCTCCGCAGACAGCTGGAAAATGCAGAGCGCATACCCAGCCATGTGGAGATGCTCAATCTGCTGGCAAAAGCCGGAGGTTACAAAAACTTCCAGCACCTCAAAGCCGAGCAGGAAACACCTCAAAAAAATGATACTGTCACAATCGACCTTAAACGGGTTCAGAAGGCAACCCGTTACTTTGACCTGAACGGACAACTCTCCCGCTGGCCCAAAAAGTACAATCAGCGCGTTCTCTGCCTATGGGTTCTCTGGTCCCGGTTGCCGGCTCGCCAAACTATGACGGAGCTTGAAATTGACGAACAGTTGATTCTGGCGCACTCATTTTGCGATCATGCCATGCTCCGACGTTGGCTGGTGGATGAAAATCTGGTTTCGCGCACTGCTGACGGATGCGAATATAAACGGTTTGAATCCCGCCCCCCGCTTGAAGCTGTGGAGCTGATCAAACAGATCAACCAATAAAAAAAGGGTGCCGACTTAAGTCCGGCACCCTTTCTTTATTTGAAGCAGAGATAATGACTGTTGAAACCATCTTCGGGGATATCATTCACCTCAACCCTGCTGAATCCGGCATCATAGCACATGGAGACCGCCTTTTCCCGTCCCCACATCATGCCCAAACCGGTGCCGCCGCCCATCAGCCCCACAGGCATGCAGTGCATCAGGCTTACCGTATAAAGGAACGATCCCATAGGGTGCTCAATATTTTCGCTGACTGAAGAACCGGCCTTGATATCGATCATGGAAAAGACTCCACCGGACCTTAGCATCTTGTGTATATTTCGTAGAGCCTCAAAAGGACGGGTCTGGTCATGGATGGAATCAAAGGCGGTGATGTAGTCGAACTGCTGTGGCTCAACCTTATCCCCGGCAGCATCCTGAAGCTGGAAAGAAAGATTATTCAGTCCCAGTTCAGCAACCCGCTTGCGAGCATTATTCAGGGATTCTTCAGAAATATCTGTGCCCGTAAATTGTGAATTAGGGAAAGCCTGCGCCATGACCTCAAGAGCCACACCTTCAGCGCAACCTATGTCGCAGACAGAAATTCCTTCTTCCAAACGACGGACCATCTCACCGTCCATGACTGAGGGCAGGAAAGTCTGCACCAGCACATCACGATGCTTGGCATCTGCCAGTTGCTCCATGAAAGAATAAAATTTTGGGTAGCGTTCATAAGAAATTCCTGCACCGCTCTGCATACCCTCAAGCACACCTTCCCTTGCACAATCAGTAAGCAGGGGTATTTCCTGCGTGTATACGCCAAGATTTGAATTACCTCCCGAACGGCAGAGAAAGGAAACATACTCTCCGGGTAATTCAAAAAGCTCCTGCCCCTGCTTATCAACGCGGACCTCTACAATTTCCCCACAGACCATGACTCCCAGCCATTCACGCAGATAACGTTCACTGACTCCGGCCTCAGCGGCAATATCCGCACAGCAGGCAGGGGCACCCATACCTGACAAAGCCTCGAAAAGACCTGACTCATAGCCAATTCCCATGGCCAGATTTAGGGCACCGTAATTCAGGATATCGCACATTTTTTTACTAAAAATTTCAGTTTTATTACTCATATGGAATTCTCCGCAGGAATTTATAATTGTATTTTTTTTATGATCTTTGGAATAAAAAACAACTTCTTGCAACAGCGTTCACCCAACAGGAATTACCTCCACTCGCGGCGAGGGTTCTTGTTTGCATATTATGCAAAATAAGTTACTAATATAGATTGAACCCTAATATACGAAAAAATTGTTTAACGAGGTCATGAATGAACATGCCTACAGATTTTGCCCCTGCCGAAAGAGCTCCATTGTCGGAGATTCGTGAACTGGCAGAAAATATACAAAAAAATCCCATAATCGCAGCCTTCCATGCCCTGCCGACCCCGCTTCTTGTGATCAACTCATGCCGTCAGGCTGTATTCTGCAACTCTGTATTCCAATCAATGGCCAAAAGCGAAAATGCACACGAGACCGTAGGTCTCCGTCCGGGAGAAGCACTGGGCTGCATTCACGCCCACACCAATGACGGAGGCTGCGGAACAAGCAAATTCTGTAGGGATTGCGGAGCTGCTGCCGCCATAATTAAATCTCTTGAAGGAACAGCACACACAGAAGAATGCCGTATATTAGTACATACTCCGGATTTTAATGAGTCACTGGATCTTCAGGTCTTCACCTCGCCTTTTAAATACGAGGATAATGATCTTGTAATCTTTACGGTACTGGATATCAGCCACGAAAAAAGAAGAAAGAACCTTGAACACTTGTTCTTCCATGATGTCTTGAATCTTGCCACTGGGCTGCGTTACGCCTCGCAAATGCTTTGCCGAAGCTCAACGTCAGACTACATCCACAAGCAATGTGTCAAAATGGATAACACCATCTCCCAACTGACGGAAGAGATCCAAGCCCAAAGAGACGTTACCAGAGCAGAAGAAGGCAGCTTGAAAATTTCCCTTAAACCCACATCAAGCAAAGGGACGCTGAGAAAAGTATGGGGAATGTACAGCAGCCATCCACTCTGTGTTGACCGCCAGATATCCATATCTGAAGATTTTGATGACTTCTATTTTAATACGGATTCAACCATTCTGGTCAGAACTTTGGGTAATATGGTCAAAAATGCCCTTGAAGCCTCGGAACCTGGAGAAACGATTACTATCGGCTGTCAGAAACAGGATGATTATGTTCGGTTCTGGGGCCATAACATTCTTTTCATTCCAGAAAAAAACCAAAGACAAATTTTCAAACGTTCCTTTTCTACAAAAGGAGACGGAAGAGGTCTGGGAACCTACAGCATGAAACTGCTGGTGGAAAAATATCTCAAGGGAAAAGTATGGTTTGAATCCACGCCGGAAACAGGCACCATTTTTTCCATCTCACTTCCTGATAATCAGGAACAAAAATCGGAGCAGCCATGATTGAAATTTTGGAAATTGCACCCAAGGTACTGGCCCTTAAAATCAACGGCAAAATCCACGAAGAAGACATGCAGCGGATGATTGCAGTATGCGAGAAAAAAATGGAGAGCGAGGAAAGGATCGCCGTCTATGTAGAAGTAGTTGAAATGGGGGGAATTTCTTTCAATGCCCTTGTGGAGGACCTCAAATTCGCCCTGCCAAACCTGAAACGATTCTCCAAAAAAGCAGTCGTATCGGAAAGCAAGTGGCATGAACCGCTGATCAAGATCGGAGACAAGCTGTTTCCCTCAATCGAAGTCCGTCATTATACCCCAAAACAAAAAGAAGAAGCGATCGAATGGGTAAAAGAATAACTTTTTGCAACTTTTTTTAAAAATTTTGTTGACAACTGAACCGAGTCTCTTTAGTACTGTTCTCTCACTGAGGGCGGATAGCTCAGTTGGGAGAGCATCGGCCTTACAAGCCGAGGGTCACAGGTTCGAGCCCTGTTCCGCCTACCACCTCAGATATTTAAACGTTGCTTAACACGTTTAATATATAGCGGAGCCGTAGTTAAGCTGGTTATAACGCCGGCCTGTCACGCCGGAGGCCGCGAGTTCGAGTCTCGTCGGCTCCGCCACTTTTCGCGGAGAAGCCATCAATCGTAAGATTGGTGGCTTTTTCTTTTTTTGACAACTTGAAAAATAAACCAATAATAGCTACTCATCCCCTGAAACGATTAATCATAATGCTGGCAACATGCCTGCATCAAAGAAAACGCCCTGCTTAAAGGGAATAAAAAAGAGTTGAAAAACAATGGAAACATTACCAAATTGCCCGCAGTGTAATTCTGAATACGTATACTCCGACGGCACTTCCCTTATCTGTCCGGAATGCAGTCATGAATTTCAGCCTGAAGATGTTGCGGAAAAAGTTTATAAAGACTCAAACGGCAACGTCCTTGTTGACGGCGACACCGTCATCGTTATTCAGGACCTGAAAGTTAAAGGATCATCTTCTTCCATCAAGAAAGGAACCAAGGTCAAAAACATCAGATTAGTGGAACCTGAAGACGGAGTGCATGACATCTCCTGCAAGATTCCCGGATTCGGTGCAATGATGCTCAAAACATCAATTGTAAAAAAAGGCTGATCAGCAGTCTTAAGTATACTGTTTCATACCCCACGACTTTTCTGCAAAGGCTGTATCATTTGATGCAGCCTTTTTTCGTCTCCCTGAACACATATTCAATCCCTATTTGTCACTTTCCCTTTACATCACCATCAAGTTTATTGTTATATAATCCGATAGATAACTAACATAGGTTGTCGCACTGCAACTTATAATTATTCTATGTCGTTTTTGAATTTTATTCTGTCATCATCAGCACGGGAGGACTTCCATATGAACTTCAGAGACTGGAGCCTGAAAAACAAAATTATCATACCCACTTTCTGTGTGGTGGCCTTGATTCTTGCCACCAGTACGTGGATCATGACCGATCAGGCCAGAAGCCTTGCTGTTGAGCAGGCAAGTAAAGCCGCAGACACAGAAGCCAAAGGATATGGTAATGAAATTTCAGAAACACTTGGTAAAGCCCTGACTGTTACCAGAACCCTTGCCTCTATGTTTGAAGAGGGAGCTAACTACAAGATTATCCCTGACCGCGAATTCCTTGATTCCGTACTCATTCATACCCTGAAAAAGCATCCCGGACTTTCCGGGGCGTGGTGCACCTTTCCCGGCAAAAGCAGCTATGATGACCGGGAACAGGAATATATGGACAAATACAAAGGTGCATACCGCAACTGGTATTACCGGGACGGTGGGTCCATAGCTGCATCCTATGTCGGTGATGAAGACCTTTCCGGACAGGCATGGTTTGAGAAACCTATGTCCGGCAATGTGGAAACCCTCTCTGAACCTTATCCCTGGGAAGTGGACGGCAAAACATTCTGGCTCTGCTCCACCGGATATCCGGTAAAGAAAAAAGGACGCAACATCGGTATCGTTGGTGTTGATTTCTACCTTAATGATCTGCTGGAAACGGTCCTCCAAATCAAACCCTTCGAAACCGGTTACGCATACCTTGTCACCAACAAAGGAACCATCGTTGCCCATCCAGATTCCGAACTGCAAACCAAAAACATTCTTGAAAGGGTAAATAATAAACATAAGAACAACGTTGAGAATGCCATTACTAACGGCAGAGCATATTCTTACGTAGCTGAATCTGCCGCTGGCAACATGGAATACATAACCTATGCCCCCATCAAAGTAGGCAAGACATCCTTCCCATGGTCCATCGCACTGGTTATTCCCATGGATAAGGTAGAAGCACAGGCTAACGCCATTGCCCATAACAGCCTCATCGTCAGCGTGGTTGCAATTCTCATCCTGTTGGGAATTCTCTTCATTCTGGCCGGAGTAATCAGCAAGCCAATTCTTAAGACTGCCGACTACACTACCCATGTAGCTGAAGGAAATTTGGATGCCCCCCTGGATATCAACCAGAAAGATGAAATTGGACGCATGGCTGATTCTTTGCGGGATATGGTCGGAGAGCTCAAAAAGACCATTCTCAAGGCCGAAGATGAAACCCGCAAGGCGGAAGATGAATCTGCAAAGGCCCGCGAAGCAACAGCCGAGGCTGAAAAGGCCCGCGCCAAAGCGGACATGGCCAGAAGCGAAGGGCTGCACCACGCCGCAGATCGAGTCGAGCAGGTTCTGGAACGGGTTGTTTCTGCATCTGAACAGATGTCAGTACAATCCAATGAAATGCTGCAAGGCTCTGAAATCCAGAGTGACCGTATCGCTTCCACTGCAACAGCCATGGAAGAAATGAATGCCACCGTGCTGGAAATCGCCCGTAACGCCAGTGACGCAGCAGAAGCAAGCACTGAAGCGCAGGACAAAGCCAAAGACGGGGCATCTGTAGTTGATAAATCAAAAACTTCCCTGAACCAAACTGTAGCCGAGGTCAACAGCCTCAAAAACAACATGGAAGAACTGGGCAAGCAGGCTAAGGGCACTGAAACCATTGTCGGTGTAATTACCGATATTGCTGACCAGACCAACCTGCTGGCCCTTAACGCAGCTATTGAAGCTGCCCGTGCAGGCGAGGCAGGACGAGGTTTTGCGGTTGTTGCGGATGAAGTGCGCAAGCTGGCTGAAAAAACCATGACCGCCACCGGAGAGGTTTCCAATTCTATCAATGCCATTCAACGTGTTGCCGGAGAAAACATTCGCTCCATGGAAACGGTATACAAACGTATTGAAGAAGCAAATGAATTCTCAGAAAGCTCAGGTGGAGTGTTGAAGGAAATTGTAGGAGGAGCCGAGGAAAGCGCGATCCAGATTCAAAGCATTGCCACCGCTGCCGAGGAACAATCCGCGACTTCCGAGGAGATCAACAACTCTGTTGAGGAAATCAGCCGCATCACTGCTGAGACAGCCAATGGAGCACGTGAATTTGCTTTAGCCCTTGAGTCCCTTGCCGAACAGGTCTCTGAAATGAAAAATATTGTGGATGACCTTAAAGACGAATAAATAATAGCTGACATAAACAGACTAAAGGGCCGCATCGAATGATGCGGCCCTTTTTTTTAATTTTTATCCCTCCTCCCCTTTACTTTTCCATCAAGATTGACGAAGGGAGTTAAGCACTCTCTAAACAACTGTAATACCAAACAAAAACACGACAAACATGTCCGAAGTGCGCCTATTTTGTCGCAGCCAAAAGGGGATTTTATGAATTTCAAAAATTGGAGCTTAAAGACAAAAATTATACTACCCACTTTTTGTATTGTGGCCCTGATTCTGTCCGCAAGTACGTGGGTAATGACCAATCAAGCCAAAGAACTGGCCGTCAAGCAAGCCAGCAAAGCTGCCGACCATGTTGCCAGAGGATACGGTAATGAAATTGCCGAAACCATGAGTAAAGCCCTGACTGTTACCAGAACACTGGGCATCATGTTTGACGAAGGTGCCAACTATGAAGTTATACCGGACCGTGAGTACCTTGATTCAGTTCTGGTAGGAGTTCTCGACCGCCATCCCGGCCTTGCTGGATCTTGGTGCGCTTTTCCTCCCGACATTTATGACGGACGGGAAGATCAATACATGGACAAATACAACGGGGCTTACCGCAACTGGTATCACCGAGATGGCGGTCGCGTTGCCGAAGTTTTTGTAGGTGATAAAGACGTCTCCAATGTGGGCTGGTTCAAAAATCCCATGTCCGGAAATGTAGAAACAATTACCGAACCCTACCCATGGAAAATTGAAGGTAAAACATTCTGGCTCTGCTCTACCGGGATTCCGGTCAAAAAAAAGGGCAGAAACATCGGAGTTGTTGGAGTAGACTTTTACCTGAATGATCTTCAGGATACCGTCCTTGAAATCCGGCCCTTTGAGACCGGATATGCCTATCTGGTAACCAACAAAGGCAACATAGTGGCCCATCCGGATTCCGAGTTACAAGCAAAAAACCTCAGTGATATAATTGAAGGCAAAAACAGGCGCGAAATCGTGAATGCCATTGAAAACGGCAGGAATTATTCATACGTGTCTGAATCAGAAGCAGGGGAAAGACAATACATAACCTACGCCCCCATCAAAGTCGGGAAGACTTCTTATCCGTGGTCCATCGCACTGGTGATTCCCATGGACAAAGTGGAAGCACAGGCCAATGCCATTGCCCAAAACAGCCTGATCGTCAGCGGGATTTCCATTGTCATTCTGCTGGTAATCCTCTTTGTGCTGGCCGGACTGATCAGCAACCCCATCCTCAAGACCGCCGCCTACACCGGCAAAGTTGCCGAAGGTGAACTCGATGCCCCCCTCGACATCAGCCAGAAAGATGAAATCGGGCACATGGCCGATTCCCTGCGGGCCATGGTCGGGGAACTCAAAAAGACCATCCACAAAGCCGAAGATGAAACGCGCAAGGCCGAGGAAGAATCCGCAAAAGCACGCAAGGCAACTGCCGGAGCTGAAAAAGCCCGCGCCAAAGCGGACATGGCCAGAAGCGAAGGGTTGCACCACGCTGCTGACCGGGTAGAAATGGTCCTTGAAAAGGTTGTGTCCGCCTCTGAGCAGATGTCCGTGCAATCAAATGAACTGCTGGGAGGGGCTGAAATCCAGAGCGACCGTATCACTTCCACTGCTACTGCCATGGAAGAAATGAATGCCACCGTGTTGGAAATTGCCCGCAACGCAGCAGATGCAGCAGCAGAAAGTACCGAAGCTCAGGATCAAGCCAAAGACGGAGCCGAGGTTGTAGATAAATCTAAAAACGCATTGGACCAGACAGTATCCGAAGTCAACAACCTCAAGGGCAATATGGAAGAACTGGGTAAGCAGGCCAAAGGAACCGAAGCCATTGTCGGGGTAATCACCGACATTGCCGACCAGACCAACCTGCTGGCCCTAAACGCCGCCATTGAAGCTGCCCGCGCAGGTGAAGCCGGACGCGGATTCGCAGTTGTTGCGGACGAAGTGCGCAAGCTGGCTGAAAAAACCATGACCGCCACCGGGGAAGTCTCTAATTCCATCGGTGCCATCCAGCGCGTTGCCGGAGAAAATATCCGCTCCATGGAAACGGTTTACAAACATATTGAAGAAGCCAACAATTTCTCAGAAAACTCCGGTACTGTGTTACAGGAAATCGTAACCGGGGCTGAAGAAAGCGCGGTCCAGATTCAAAGCATTGCCACTGCCGCCGAAGAACAATCAGCCACTTCCGAAGAGATTAACAGTTCAATCGAAGAAATAAGCCGCATTACTTCAGAAACAACTAACAGTGCCCGTGAATTCGCCCTCGCACTGGAGTCTCTCGCCGAGCAGGTATCAGAAATGCAGAGCATTGTGGAAGACCTGAAAGCGGAATAAACAAATAAATACAATTATTAAACAAAACACCCGGAACAATTCTGTTCCGGGTGTTTTGTTTAATCCGATCAGGGAGTTCAAAGGAAATTATCCCCAGCAAATCAGCGCGCCTAATACTCTTCGTAATAAGCGGGATGCTGATCTTTGCGCCTGCCGTCCGGTCTATCCAGCCCGTTGAGGACGTCCATTTCCTCAGCAGTCAATTCAAAATCAAAGACGCTGATATTTTCCAGCTGCCGCGCCGGGGAGGTTGCCTTGGGAATGGGAACCGCTCCCAATTGTACGTGCCAACGCAGGATGACCTGAGCCACGCTTTTTCCGTGACTCTCGGCAATAGCCTTGATTACCGGTTCCTGCATGGCGGAATTATCTCGGCCCAGTGGACTCCATGACTGAGTGATAATCCCATGTTCATCATGCCAAGCGCGCTGCTCCTGCTGCGTAAAATATGGATGCAGCTCAATTTGATTCACTGCCGGAGCCACCCCGGTTTCATCAATTAACCGCTGCATGTGCTCAGGCAGGAAATTACTGCACCCGATGGAACGGACCAATCCCCTTTTACGGGCTTCGATCAAGGCCTGCCAAGCTTCCACATAAAGATCCTGACTGGGATTAGGCCAATGAACCAAATAGAAATCATAATAATCCAGCCCGGCCCGATAGAGCGACTCTTCCACGGAATAAAGGGCTTCGTTGTAGCGATGGCGCAATCCGGGAACCTTGGAGGTAACCAGCAGCTTTTCCCGGTCCACTCCGCTACGGCGGACAGCCTCCCCCATCGCTCCTTCGTTCTCATATTTAAAAGCGGAATCCAACAGACGGTATCCGGCCTGTATGGCATTAACCATGGTCTCAACGCCGGAGGAACCGTTCAGCTTGTAAGTTCCGAATCCCAAGGCGGGAATGCTCTTCCCGTCATTCATTTTCAGTTCGGGTATGGATATATCACTCATGGAATTCTCCCTCTATTATTCATTCAGACAAATTACGGACTCGGGCATCCAAAGGTAAATTTCAAGATCAATCCGCTTATCAAGACCGAAATCAACCCCTTCGCGCTCAAGCAGTTCACGCTGCCTTTCATACCCCTGTCCGGGTTTGAGGGAAATCAGCCCCTCACGATTGACCACCCGGTGCCATGGCAATCCTTCTTTTTGTGAGCAGGTATGCAGAATTCGCACAACCTGCCGCGCCGCACGGGAATTCCCTGCCAGAGCAGCGACCTTGCCGTAAGAGCAGACCTTACCTTTTGGAATGGCCCTGATGACTTCGATCACCTTTTCAGTAAAAATATGCTTACCCATTTTACCAGTTACCAGCCTTTTGAGATCAACGATCCATCCAATTAAAAACAAAATTTCTTTCTACGCAAGTTGTCATGTTATTATTTTCAGCTGAAATTTTTAAGAAAATCAAACAGCAATGAATAGCAATTTTTTACAAGACCGCCGGAAACAGGCAGGCTAACTTGTCTTTCACTTATGTTTATGCAACTCTTCCGGTCAAGCGGTACTACTTATGAATAAAGGGATAATCAGATACCTGCGCCCCGAAGCCATCGAGGGCCTTGAAATTCAGGAAGTCATCAATTCCAATCATTCCTTCCCGAACCATACCCACGGATTTCATTCCGTAGGGGTCATGGAGGCGGGCGGCTGTTATTGCCGTCAGCCCGGATCGGGCAGCTCCTTTGTGCGCGGCGGAGAAATAGCATTATTTAATCCCGGCCTTGTCCACTCCGGGGTAATTACGGACTCCGACACCCGCCTCACCTACCGAGTCTTCAGCTTTGAAAATACCTTATTTAAAAAGGCCCTGCGTGATTTAAACGAAACGGAAAATCTGCCGGAATTCAGCTCAGTGGTAACCGAAGACAAGCTGACTACCGGAACACTGACGGAACTCAATTATGCCGCGTCATCCATTAAAAGCAGATTGTCCATTGATACGGCCCTTGCCCGTGCAGCAGCGGCTCTTTTGACCCGTCACTGCGAAACACAATCCAGAGTCCCGCGCACCGAAGAACCCACAGCAGTAAAAAAAGCCCGCGAATACCTCAACGAAAACCTCTCTGAAAAGGTATCCCTTGATGAACTTTCGCAGGCCACCGGACTCTCACGTTATCATTTACTGCGGGTATTTCGAAAAGCAACCGGACTTCCACCGCACAGCTATCATCTGCAATTGCGCATTGAACACGCCAAAAAACTGCTTCGCTCCGGCATGCCCTTTGCCGAGACCGCCCTGCAAAGCGGATTCTCAGACCAGAGCCACTTCAGCAACACCTTCCGACGCTACACCGGGGCCACTCCTTCACAATATACCTGTATTTAATTACTGCTGATGTAATCCATATATTTCTGATCACTGTTAAGAATATGACCCACAAGCCAGTTATTCAAATATTCCAGCATATCCTGAAAGGGCACATAGGTATTATAAACAGCTTCCGCATAATCCTCGACCTGACCGATAAACCCCTCATGCTCTTTGATATGATCAGCAAGGCCGGGATAGCCATTATCGCGCATAAATTTTTCCTCATCCCGAAAATGTTCCTGCGCGTATTTTAACATCCGGCTCAGGCAGGTATAAGCGGCACCTTCTTTTTCTCCCGGTCCTGCTTCTGCTAATTCATTAAGCATAACAAAGAGAGACTTGTGCTGTTCATCAATCAACTCGTTCCCAATACTGTATTCATCTTTCCATTCTACTAACGCCATAAGGAACCTCCTCTTTATATAAAGATAAACATCTATAGGCAAAAAAGTACTGCTTTCCCGAAATTTCCACCAATTAAACAAAAAGCAATATTCTCCAAGACCGTAATTAAACAAGCAGTTACCTTTCTATTTAAGGAGAGAACGTATGAACGCTACCAGATCGAATAAAAACATAATTCCCGTAATTGCCATACTGGGCGCGGTACTGCTCTGGGGCAGTTCCTTTGCAGCCATGAAACATCTTGTGGGCAGCATGAATCCATGGGCGGTAATGTGGATACGCACAGGCATAGCCACTCTTGTGCTCACCCCTTTCACCTCACGGCTGGCCGGTCCGATCAAAAAAGGGAAGGACAAATTCGCGCTGGCCCTGATGGCCCTGTTCATGCCCTGCCTCTACTTCCTTTCCGAATCCTATGCTCTGACCTTCACCACCGCCACACAGGCCGGACTCATATCCGCTTCCCTGCCGCTGATGGTCTCGGCTGGAGCCGGATTTTTTTTCAAAGAAAAAACAACTCCCGCCGGATGGATCGGACTGGCTCTTTCCATGCTCGGAGTGACCGTGCTGACCTTGAGCGGCACCCCTTCGAGTAACGGCTCAAACCCTGCTCTGGGTAATATACTGGAACTTCTCGCCATGATCTGCGCCGCCGGATACATGCTGCTGGTCAAAAGGCTTTCAGCCCACTACGGCCCATGGACATTGACTGCTGTGCAGAACTGTGCCGGTTGCATTTTCTTCCTGCCCGGACTGTACCTGCTCCTGCGGGACGGACTTGGTTCCGATCCGCTGCATGTTCTTATGATAGCCGGATATCTGGGGGCTTTTGTCACCCTCGGAGCCTTCGGACTGTATAACGTAGGAATGAGTTGTCTTCCCGCAGGCAAGGCTTCGGCATTCATCAATCTTGTTCCGGCCATTGCCGCCTTCTTCGGCTGGCTCCTGCTGGATGAAACCTTGAATTTCACCCAGCTCATGGCCTCGGCTATCATTTTTGCCGGAGTGGGGCTGGCCCAGAGCGGAGGTAAGCTCAGCTGGAAACCATCCCCCCTTTCACCACGCAAAAACATATTGAAGCAATAAAACTGATTTTTCCTCGAAATACCCCCTGCAATCCCGGCAAAAGATTCATTTTGCCGGGATTTTTTGCTGAAAAGACACACCCAAACGTACGCAAAACAACCTTTTATAAATTAGACTTTTATAGTAAGTTACACAGTATAGGCGATACATGGATCAGCATAGACCTTTATTGAAGGAACAAGCTTTGCTTCCCTGCACAGATTTCATTAATCCGGGGTAATTATGAAAAGGATATTTGCCGCAGTTTTATTTTTATTTTTCGCAATGGGAACCGCATGGGCGGACCAACCAGTTGTAGGTTTTGTTACCGGAGTATCAGGACTGGGCGATCTGTCTTATAATGACATGTCCTATGGCGGAATCCGTAAAGCCCAGCAGGAATTCAATTTCAAACTGATTATTCTGGAACCGGAAGCAGACGGCAAATCAACAGAGCAAGCCTTTGTAAAGCTTATCCAACAGTCTGACATTCTTATCCTTGTAGGCGCCCAGCATGCGGATATGGTCAAAAAAATCGCACCGAAATTCCCGGACAAAAAATTCATTCTCAGCGAAGTTCCCGTGGGCGGAATGAAGAACACTTCCTCGGTCTTTTTCGCACAGGGCGAAGGCTCTTTTCTGGCCGGTGCATTGGCGGCAATGACCAGCAAAACCGGCAAGATAGGTTTTATCGGGGGAACCCCGGTGCCGCAGGTTCGGCAGTTTGAACAAGGCTATGTAGACGGGGCCAGATATGCTGTACCGGAAATAAAAGTAGAGATAGCCTACGTTACCCCGCTGGGAGATTTTTCAGGCTTCAATGCTCCTGCCAAAGGATACAATATGGCTATGGGGCAATACAAGGATGGAGTGGATGTTGTATTCACCGTAGCCGGGCTTACCGGAAACGGAGTAATTGAGGCAGCGCGACGCAGCGACAAATATGCCATCGGGGTTGATTCGGATCAGGACTCACTGGCTAAAGGCTTTGTGCTGACCAGCATGATCAAAAAACTGGATGTGGCAGCTTATAATGAACTGAAAGCCGTCATGCAGGGTAATTTTAAAGCAGGCCCCACCAGCTACGGTTTAAAGCAGGACGGGGTGGGCCTTAGTGAAATGAAATATACCCGTGACAAAATACCCGCTGCTGCGCTTAAAAAAATTGATGAAATCAGAAACAAAATAATAAACGGTGAAATCAAGGTTCAGTTCAGGGATGATTCAAAATAAAAGAACCCGGATCAGCCTTTAATAAATATGGTTATCGTACTGGAATGAAAGACAGCTTAAGATTTAAAATATCCATAGGCACAGGCCTCATCTTGTTGCTGTTCTTTTTTCTGCTGGGCTACTACATTGTAGATTCCCAGAAAAGACAGCTTGAGGACAGCCTCTATGAACATGGCAACCGCATTGCCTCTCTGACAGCCCGTTCTTGCGCGGAATACCTGCCAAGATTCAGTTTTTTTCTGGTGGAAGACCTTGCTTTATCCATTGAACAGTCTCCACAGGTGGCCTTCTGCGAAATATTCAACCGCGAAGGCAACGCCATCCTGCAATCAGGCAATATTGTCTCTAAATCCCATACCTCCAAAAACAAACCTTCCTACGGAGCCGATGTACTGATTGTCTCCAAACCGATTATCAGCGGAAACGAGAATATTGGAAGAGTCGAAATCGGCATGAAGCTGGATCAGGTCAGGAATAAAATTAATGAAAACACGATCAGCCTGATTGTCTTGTTCAGTGCCTGCATGCTCTGCACCATTATTGCGCTGGATGCTTTTTTCCAACGCATACTGATATCCCCGCTGCGCATGCTGGCCAACAACACCAGAAAAATTGCCCGCCGCAAATTCGTTACCGTGGATGTCGGTTCACGTATGGATGAAATCGGGATTCTAGCCCTAAATTTCAACCACATGAGTCGCAATCTGGAAAGCCTCTATAAAAATCTTGAGGTTAATGTACAGGAGCGGACCCATGAGCTGGAATCCGCAAACCGCAAGCTGGTTAAAGCCATTGCCAAATCAGAGGCCATGGCTGTTGAAGCGGCCAAAGGAACCCGCGCCAAATCACAATTTCTGGCCGCCATGAGCCACGAAATACGCACCCCCATGAACGCCATTCTCGGCATGGCTGAAATCCTTGCTGATTCACATCTGGACGACGGACAAAAAAGGTTTGTGGAGATTCTACAGGAATCCGGTGAATCTCTGCTCCACCTGATCAATGAAATTCTCGACCTGAGTAAAATTGAGGCCGGGGAAATAGCCTTTGAGAAAAAGAACCTCAACCTTGACCGCATCATCGGCAAGGCCTTCAAGGTCACCGCCCACGCCGGGCACGGAAAAGGTCTGGAACTTGCCTACAACATAAAACGCGATGTGCCGGAACAACTTCTGGGTGACCCCTCAAGGCTGCAGCAAATTTTCGTCAACCTTATCGGCAATGCCATCAAGTTTACGGAGCGGGGCTATGTTGTTGTGGAAGCATCCCTTGCCCAGAACCATATGAGCGATGCTGCCAGCTCTCTGGCAATTCATTTGGAAGTCAAAGACAGCGGGATAGGCATTGAAGAAGATAAACTGGAATCTATTTTCGACCGATTCACGCAGGCCGACTCCTCCACTACCCGCAAGTATGGCGGAACCGGGCTCGGACTTTCCATTTGCAAATCCTTGTGCGAAGCCATGGGCGGCAGAATCTGGCTTGAAAGCCGCAAAGGATTCGGCACCACCATCCATCTGGAAATGCCTTTTGAAAAGGACCCGCGCATTTCCATTGAAAACTCCCCTCTGCGCGGAAAATCCATCCTGATTATAAATGATCAGGACTATTCCCGTCAGGCTCTTGCCATACGCATGAGCACAAGGACAAAAAGAATAAGCAAAGCCCTGAACATGGAGGAAGGACGCAGTTACATTGAAAACAGCCTGAAATCGAACTCCCCCTATGATCTGGTTATTGTCCGGGGAGGCATCCACGGCTGGAAACGCCAGCGGACTTTGGATGAATTAAGGAGTATGGAGGTAGATGAAAATAAGATTATCATGAGCTCCACCGTAGGGCAGGATGACATTGAGGATTTCACCGGCAGTGTCCTGCTGGCTCCTCTCGATATGTATTCCCTTGAGAAGGCAGCCCAAAAAGCTCTGAGCGAAAAGCCGGAACTTCACCCTATTGCAACCCAGTCGCAGGGCAAAATGCGCCCTCTGGATATCCTTCTGATAGAGGACAATAAGGCGAACTGTATGCTGATCCAGCTTTTTTTCAAAGATTTGCCCCATAACCTTAGAATAGCCCATAATGGAGAAGAAGGATTCGGAGAGGCCAGTGCGCACTCATTCGACCTGATTTTTATGGATATTGAAATGCCCATTATGGACGGTTACGAGTGCACCAAAAGAATCAGGGATTGGGAGATTCGTGCAGAAAGGAAGCCGAGCATAATTGTTGCGCTTACCGCCCATGCCCTGACCGAGGCTAAAGAAAGAATTCTCAGAGCCGGGTGCGATTCATTTTTGACCAAACCCATATCCAAAGACAAAATCATCAGCACCATCAACGAATTCTGCAACCCGTATTTCAGTTAAGACTGAGTCCATTGTATACATAAGCCTACTTCGCATATTTTCTATAAAAGTCTTTTTTAAAATTAACCTTATGAACAATATGCTCATTATATAGTTGTCGAAAATCATCGTACAGAAACTGCATTTGTTCATTATTTCCTTCCAGTAAAACAAAAGCCTCTTTCGCCATGCCTAAAGCGTAATAAACAACCCCTGTAAAAAGTGTGATGAACAACAAAAACATCAAACTATGCTGCCCCATTTCATAATTTGGATTAAACCCAGAAAAGACTAAAAACAAAAAAGCAGACATAGCATTAAAAGAAGAAAACAATAATGCCTTCTTGTATATTGACATAGCCTCAGAAAGCATAATCTCATAATCTCTTCTGCACATATTAATCTCATTAACAACTTCATCGATGACTTCTTCAATTTCAATATCTAGCCTAGTAATACTATCTACTAGATCGTCAGACATATTACAAAGCTTCACATGATTATTTGACATGACTTGTTTTTCACTTATTAACACCGCATAAACAAAATTAACTGCGAATAACACTTCAAAAATACTATTAAAATCAGAAATAGTTGTTGTCATAGTTCCTCGTTATAAACATGCATTCCACACGAAGTACAATTCTTCCCGTACCGAGTGACTCTAACACCAATAATTATGAGACACAAAATTAAGGCCCCGGAACCAGTATTAATATTGGTTCCGGGGCCTTAAAAACAGAAAGGCCGCGTCCTCGGACGCGGCTTTGAAAACTGCTGACAATTCAGATTCAAGAGAGTCGGATTAGCGACCTTTCTGGTTCGGAATAATTATTCCTGTGAGGTCCGTTTAGTTGATAACGGATATTTTCTGGGCTTCGATTCCGGCGAAGACGAGGTCCTGCTCGACCCTGCCTTCAATCTCTACCTCAGCGGTGCTATCAATGGGGAGGGATCCCGCCTTGGGGCTGAGGTCGATGATGATTTCACCGGTCTTGTCCTGAAATACATATTTATTGTCATTGATCTTTCTGACGATATGTCCTTTTACAACAGCTTTGGTATCTGCACCGGACACACGCGCTTCAGCAACAGTGGTTACGTCTTTGGATTTGAAATCCAGAGTTTCGGAAGTTGCTGCCGCTGCCACGATCACCAGAAGTAAAAGAAAAAGTACGCTCATTTTTTTCATCTCTTATTACCCGTCCCACCTTCGAGGTGGAAGTTAAAGATTTGAAACCTTATTTATGAAAATTTTTATTTATCCTTTCTGAAAACGTCCAAACTTTTGTCGGCCATTTTTTCTAAGAGGACCTGTTGTTGATCCGTTGATCAAGTAATAGACCCCTCTTTTTGATTATGCAATCAAAAAAATAAGGATATTGTGAAATTTTGTACAAAACACCCCTTAACCCCTCATATTGCTTATAGATATTTTTTTCACAACCGCGTTTTTGACGCATGCATAACATTTACCATTTCGTGCTACCTCATATTGCGTCTCAAACAGCACTGAATCCGGGTTCAATAGCCGCCATTTCATACTTCAATGGTATAGTTAATGATTATTTTCCGCCCCAAACCATATAAACATGACATTTATTGGTCTTTTTCCGAATAATCAGCCAAATAAATCTTAAATACCCACAATTTTAAAGCTACAATACTGAAACATTAAATTTAAGCACCGCTTTAGACAATCAGCATCCTTAAACCGCATCAATCCTACTTATCACAAAAACTGATAGTTGATTTTTTGCTCTAAAAAACTGATTAAGAGCCATGAGCAACTCAGAACTTCTCGATATTGTCTATGCAGATAGAAAAATAGTTGTGGTCAACAAACCCAGCGGCCTGCTCTCCGTCCCCGGACGCGGCCCGGAAAATCAGGATTGTGTTGTCACTCGGGTCCAGAAGATGTTTCCTGAATGCCGTAAGTTCCCCACCGTACACAGGCTGGACATGGATACTTCCGGCCTGCTGGTGTTGGGCTTGACTGCACGGGCAGTGCGCGAACTGGTGGAGCAGTTTCAGAAAAGGCAGGTAAAGAAACGCTACATCGCCCTGCTGGACGGCATAGTAAAGGAAGATAGCGGTGTAATAGAAATGGCTTTCCGCCTAGATCCATACAACCGCCCCTATCAGGTCTACGACCCGATCCATGGCAAACTGGGCATAACCCACTGGCGCAAGCTCGGCATTGAAGACGGCAAGACCCGCGTGGAATTCACCCCGCACACCGGACGTACCCATCAATTAAGGGTCCATTCCGCCCATCCGCAAGGTCTGGGCTGTCCCATAGTAGGTGACCGCCTCTATGGTTCCGGCACAGCACCGGGACAACTCAAGCTGCACGCCGGCTATCTCTGCTTTGAACATCCCAAGACCAAAGAAAAAATGGAATTCGAAATCGAACCATTATTTTAGACAGTTTATGCTGTTAAGAAAGTGCCAGATGCTAGGCGCAAACAAAAAGGCTGGAACGACGCGTATCAACATACGCGAGTTTCAGCCTTTTTTGCAGCAACAATGCAGATGGTGCTTTATCAACAGCATAAAAGCCCTGCTGAATCACTTCAGCAGGGCTTTCATCTTAGAATCCATACAGGATCACCGGACCGCCCGGATCTCCATTCTTTAAGACTTTATATTAACCCATGGGGCTGTTCTCTACGAGATTCCAGATACCGCAGGGGCATACATTGGCGCAGAAACCGCAACCAATACATTTTTCAGCATCGCAAGCCATTTCGAAATCCTTGCCTTCAAGACCCTTGCGGGAAATCGCAGCCTGCGGACAGACTGTTTCGCACAGACCGCAATCACGACAGGAACCGCAGGAAGAACATTCCTGAGCACATTCCTGAAAATCCTTGAATTCGGTCAGACGCGGGTCGAAGTACTCGAGAGTCATGCGTTTGTAATCAATGACGTCTTTGGGTTCAGCGTGAGGACGCTTGCCGGTGAAGACTTCATCAAGAGTCTCGGCAGTCTCGCGACCATGCCCGATGGCGTGGGTCAGCAGACCGGGACGCACAGCATCACCGATGGCGTAAACACCGGGTTCGGTGGTCTGGTAATCTTCGTTAACCACGATATGACCGCGATCAAGAGCTATGGTATCGGGCAGGAACTCGATATCCGGGGTATCACCGATGGACATGATCACAGTGTCAGCCGGGAGAACTTCCCCGGACTTGAGCACCACGCCTTCCTCGGTAACTTCCTGAGTAAAGCAGGGATAGCGGAATTTTGCCCCGACTTCTTCTGCTTCGTCGCGCTCTTTACCAAAAGCGGCAGGTTTCTGAATATCAATGAGCAGAATATCTTTAGCACCGAGACGGGAACATTCAGTAGCAACGTCACAACCAACGTTACCGGCACCGATGATAACCACTTTTTCGCCCACTTCAGCCTTACCCTTCATGGCAGACTTGAGGAAATCAAGAGCCGGGGTAATGCGCTCATGTCCGGGAATGGGGATGATACGCGGCTTCTGGGCACCGATGGCGAGAACTACGGCGTCGCTGTTCTGGCGCAGTTCGGCAAAATCGTCAGCAGTAAGTTTTTTCTGCATGTGCACGTGGGGAATGACCTTGGCTACGCGCTCAAGCTCGGAATCCAGCACTTCCTTGGGAATGCGGCTGGAAGGAATGGCGGAAGTGATCTTGCCACCGAGTTTGTCAGACATGTCGTAAACAACTGCTTCATGTCCCTTGCGGCGAATCTGCCAAGCGACAGAAATACCGGCGGGACCGCCGCCTATAACCGCAACCTTTTTACCGGAAAGGGGCGGCAGCTCAGGTGCGGGGCTGTTCACGCCCTCGCGGCCCAGCTTGGTAATATCCACGGAAAGCAGGTCTTTCACGCCGCGGGTACAACCTTCCATACAGAGGTTGGGGCAGAGGTAACCGCAAACAGTTGCGGGAAAAGGAGTATATGCAAGGGCAAGGTCCACGGCTTCGTCAACAAGGCCGTCACGGACCAGCTGCCAGCGTCTCTGGACCGGCATTCCGGTAGGGCAGGATGACTGACAGGGAGCCTGATATTTGCGGTTTTCCCAGACCGGAACAAAACGGCGCAGTTCGCCGGAAGTGATCAGCGGCACAGGAGAACGGTCCAGATCGGTAAGATCGCCGATAAGCCCGCCCTGTCCAAGTTCGCCGTCCCATACCTGGGAACGGAACTCAGACATGGAGCGACGCTTGCGCCCGGTCTTCTCAAAAGGAGACTTGGCGCGGATGAGCTGCCATTCCTTGCGTTCGGTCAGGGAGTCGTAAACGTCTTCGCGACCGATTTTAGCGAGATTTTCCTTGAGATTATCGCAGAGCCATTCCCAATCCGCATCGGTGATGGGCTCGAGAATAGCGTCGGCAGTGGAGAATTCTCCGTGGGGTCCGCGTACGAAAATACGACCGCCAACCATTCCGACACAGGGACGGAAAGCGAGTACATTTTCAGCGTTCTGAGGCTCAAAGCCACAGACGACCGCGGTACCGCCGGCCATGAATTCTGCGAAATAGTCACCAACTCCGCCGAGTACCCAGAGTTCGGGCGGATCAAAGCGGGGGTTGGTCTTGGTCATGGTCATGCCGCGGGCACCGATGTCACCGTTAACAATGACTTTACCCTGCGCCATGGCGTTACATGCGCCGTTGGAACCATTGCCGTGGACGATAATTTCAGCACCGGCGTTAAGCCAACCCACATCATCGGAAACCGAACCGTGAACGTTGATTACAGTACCGGGAAAGCCCTTGGAACCGAGACGCTGACCGGATGTACCGATAACGTCAATCTCAATGGGTTCTTCCTTGGAAATCCAGAGTCGTCCGCCAATGCCGTGCTGGCCCATGGCGTCTATTTCGAGCTTGCGGGCTCCGTCGGCAACCGCTTTTTGAATCCGTTCCTCAAGGATGCGGGATTCAATACGGGCGCCTTCTTCAAGACCGCTGATGCATATTTGTTCTGTTGCCATTTTAAATCTCCGTAAATCGTGAGCTGAGAGTTAAACCACGTACTTGATGCCGAGTCTGTCAGCAGCATCACGGTCACTGATACCAAGCGCATCCGCCATGCCGATGGGCAATGAAGTGGAGCGCCCCAGAGGGGCGATAATCTTTTTGATTTCAGTGTCAAAGCTCAGATAGAAGTCAACAACCCTTTCGGCGACCTTTTCAGGATCGAGACGACGGTAAAGTCTGGGATCCTGAGAGGTGATACCCTTGGGACATACGCCGATGTTACAAACGTTGCAGCGGTCTTTTTCAGAACCGAGACAGCCTGCACCGGCCTGCATGACGTATTTACCGACCTGAACGGCGCTTGCGCCGAGCATGATCAGTGCAGCTGCGTTAGCCGCGAGGTTACCGGATTTACCGATACCGCCACCCGCGATGAGGGGCAGTTCGTTCTGCTTACCGGTAACAACCAATGCGTTGTAACAATCACGCAGGTTACTGGCGATGGGGTGTCCCATGTGGTTCATGGAAACGTTGTATGCCGCCCCGGTACCACCGTCTTCACCATCAATGGCCAGACCTGCGGCGTAGGGGTTACGGGTCAGGTTGTTGAGAACCGCCAGCGATGTGGAGGAAGCGGAAATCTTGGGATAAACCGGGACCCTGAATCCCCAGGCCATACTCATGGACTGGATCATCTTTGCAACAGATTCCTCAATGGAATACTGAGTCTGGTGGGTCGGAGGACTGGGCAGGCTTACTCCCTCGGGAACACCGCGAATTGCGGCGATGAGTTTGTTAACCTTGTACCACATGAGCAGTCCGCCATCACCGGGTTTTGCGCCCTGACCGTACTTGATCTCGATGGCGCAGGGGTCGACCTTCATTTCCGGAATGGCGTGGATGATTTCATCCCAGCCGAAATAACCGGACGCGATCTGAAGAATTACGTATTTAAGGAAACGGGAACGGAGCAGTCTGGGAGGACAGCCACCCTCACCTGTGGAAATACGCACAGGCATGTTCAGTTCTTCGTTCAGGTAAGCCACACCCATCTGGAGACCTTCCCACATGTTGGGAGACATGGCCCCGAAGGACATACCGCCGATAACCAGCGGGTAGATTTCACGAACCGGGGGTTTCCAGCCGTGTTCCTGATAAGTTTTGAGGCTCTCTTCCGGAGACTGCACGCGACCGAGCAGGGTGTTCAAACGGAACTCATGGCGACCGGCATCAAGCGCGGGGTCGGTGAGCATGGAGATACGCATGAACTTGATCTGGTCCAGCAGGGATTCACCGGAATTGCGGCGTCCACCACGGGTACGGGGGTTACCGCCGCGGTCGTTGTGGAATTTCTGAGTGGTGGAACCTTCTTCACGCTTGGGACCGATGGCGTTGTTGGGGCAGACCATGTTGCACATGGAACAGCCGATACAAGCGTATGCCGGATCGGTCTTCTGGCGGATGCCGTAAAAAATTGAATATTCATTCTCGGCTTTTTTCATCAGGCTGGCGGGAGTCTTGATCTCACGCTTGCGATGAACACCGAGTTCAATGGCGTTAACCGGACAGACGGAAGTGCAGCGACCGCACTGGGTACAGAGATCCTTGTCCCACTCGATCTGCCAGTTCAGGTCTTTAACGCCTAAAGTTGACGGGGTAATTGGTCTTTCTGTGAGCATGTTTCTATCTCCTTGCAGTCGGGTCCGACGATTACTGTATCGAGGTGCATGGGCTGGAAGTCCTTGGACTTGTCACGGTCGGGAATGACAGCGTCGATTCCGCAGACTTCGGAAGAGAAGGCGTAAATGCCGTCTTTACCGCCCACAATGCCGGGACGAAGTTTCTTGCGATCCTGAACCATGAACATGGAACCGTCATCAAGGGTTCCGATAACACAGTTGGGACCGTCAATAATCATCTTGCGACAGGAACGCTTAAGAGTCGCCAGAAACTCTCGGTCCGGGTGATCGGCCATTTCATGATCCATGAGCGGGGTAATGACATGTTTGTAGGCACGGATATCAAGCCCCAGACGCTTGGTAGTGTAATGGGCAATATGAGTGAACACCTCGGAGTCGGACTGGTAGCCGGAATATCCGGTAACATTTCTGGACTGCAAATATTCCTTAATGGGGATGAATGCGGTGTTCTCGCCGTTGGTCATGGAGGCGACGCCTTCTATAAAGAATGGGTGACAGGCGTAAAGGTTGATGGCGTAGTTGGTGTTCTGCCTGCCCTGCGCAAGAATGTGACGCGCATAGAGGTTGCGGTTGGCACCGAGCTGAAGCCATTCACCGATCTCAAGGGGATCACCGACTTCTTTTACAATGATAGTATCGGGCCAGAAAGAAAAGACCATTATGTCGCCGTCTTCCTCACCCATCTTGCGAAGTTCAAGGCGCATTTCAACAAGCTTCTGACCCTGCTGTGCAGGAGTAAGCTCTTTCCAGCCTCTTGGAACTTTGTATGCGATGGCAGCATATGTACCACGAACAGGAGTACCTTCCGGCGGTTCAGTTTCCGGGGTGTAAAGAATGCTGTACTGGGACTTGAAACCGTGGTCCATGGTATACTGTTCCAGTCTGCGCAGACCGGCTTCGGTAAAAATACCGGAAAGGATGGGACAGCCCTGCAATTCTTCTTCAAAACGACCGCCCAGTCCCCTGAGACAGAGACCTACGCCGGAGCCGTCATGACCTTCTTTCATTGTATTAAGGGCATTGATGGCCAGCATGGGTGAAATAGGATCGCGACTTGTAAGCGCAAATAAACGGCACATATTGTCAGATCACTCCATGATTATAAGGTTCAACAGGTGCAGCGTCCCGGCAGGCAGTCAGGGAAACGGACGGTTCCGAAACTCTGGGAGGTTTCCGGCAGGCAGCTGACTTGTTTTAATGAAAAATGTATCAGCCAATGCGACTCTAATCTGGATATATTTCGAATTAAATAATGTGCGCCGGTTCTTCATTGACATTTTGAGTTTTTCCACCTCTCAAAATTGGCACAACTGTTTTTCAGGGATCTGAAATTGAATCGAAATCAGGATAAAAGATCATTTTTTGAAGATTAGAGCGATTCAGGAATTTGACAATGTCAGAAAAAAACAATTTTGGCAAACAAAAATACGAAATTGAAGTTTTCAAATCCAAAAACAGTCCATCCCGACACCCAAGCCGTTCACCTCAAGAACGAAAACATAGCTAAAACCCCACAAATTCACGGCGCAGACAATACCCATAAGATATTAAATTAATTAATCATCACAACACTGACAAGCATTTACACCCACCAATTGCACCAAACTGAAAATCACCCAAGACCCACTCTTCACCTTTTGGCAAATAGTGATAATCAACAAGCCACAGCCCTGTGCAAACATATTGATTGCGTAATTATACGGCCACAAATCATGCATGTTTATGGTAGTACCAAAAGGGCAATGAGCCAAAGCGATTTCATCACCTTCACCACAATCGCAAAATTTACATTTTTGACAAAAACAAAGACGAGGGCTCAGCGTAATCTACAAATATGTAATAGAACACAGTAAAAAACACTTTCGACTCAAAACATGGGCTGAATATTTTAAAGCATCCGACTTGCCCAATTTCCGACAAAAAAGTTATGCTCAAAACGTACTCAATATATAAAGGGAGAGCACAGATGGATCGTGCACAGATCAAAAGGATATTTAAAGCGTACTTCGAAAAATATAAAAAAACGGAAGGAGACCGCACAGCCTGGTCGGCGGTCTGGCTGGAAAGCACAAGGGCCGGAGTTCTGGAACTGAACATGACCCAATGCCCTAAAGGCACCACATTCAAAATATTCGTCAATAAGAAAAAAGAAATGCAGGTTCTGGGCTGGGATGCGTATTTCGAAGCCATGGATGAAATTTCAGCCAGACATCCAGACCTCTATGATGAAGACAAGCTCTTCTCTGAAATGGAATTTGTTATTTAATTGAAATCAGGATCAGGAACCGAGCAGATACCCCTCAAGCATCATGACCATCTGGGAGACAAGCCGATCTTCGCCTACATCGGAATCAAAAATGACCGCCTGATGTGAAACCTCTTCCACCACCAGACGGGTAAGCTCGGCGGCAGCTTCAAGATCACTAACCTTCAAACTCTTTTTCTGCGAACTTAAAAAAGCAAACAAATGCCCGCGAATCCGCCTATCACGTTCCCTGCCAATGGCCGAAATATCCTTATCTGTAGCTTCAAGAGCCATAACTTCACGAAAAAACATACGGTTACTGCGGTGAGATTCAACCGAATAAACACCGAGCATACGCAAAGCCTCGCGCAGAGGCTTGCCTTCATCAAGCATGGACTGGGCTTTGGCAAAAATATCAAAACTCATCCGCCACTGAAGCATATTGATAACTTCAATGAAAATTACCTTTTTATTCTTAAAGTAGCGGTAGACCGATCCGGTTGCGACACCGGCTGCGGCAGCAATATTTTTGGTATTAGCCCCCGCGTATCCCTTTTCAGAAAAAACATCCAAGGCCGCTTCCAGAATATCATTTCTGGTCACGTCAGCCCGGTCCTGTACTATCTCAAAATTACCATGCCTGCGTATCATCTCGTCCTTTCTTTTTTACTTAAATTATCCTTTCTCTTGAAAAGATGAACTTAAGTTCAATTTAAATCAAGAAAAAACCGGAATCAGATAATTCTGATTCCGGCTAATTAAATTCGGTGTGGAATCAGTTTTAGACCAGAAAACGGGAAAGCTGCTGCATATCGACGCCCAGAGATTTCGGATCGGGCTGGCGCATGACCTGAACCTTCTTTCCACCTCTTTCATAAGAGGCAAGGTCGATGCATTCAGATACTACCGGCTGCATTTTATCATTAAACAAAATCTTCACCTTGGGCTGACGGGGCTTGGTCTCGTTAGTCTCAAGCACAATGGCAAAACGCAAATCATCAAGCTGAACCATAGTTCCCGGAGGGTAGATTCCCATAACCCGAACAAAACGGTTCAAATAGGCAGGGTCAAAATCAGTCCCCTTCCATTTATACATCTGGCTCAGGGTTTTGGCCGGAGTGATGGCTTTCTTATATACTCTTACACTGGTCAAAGCGTCATACACATCGCTAATGGCAATAATCCGTCCAAAAGGATGGATATCTTCTCCCTTTATTCCGCTGGGATAACCGTTTCCGTCATACCGCTCATGATGCTCGACCACTCCACGCAGGACGGCCCCATCAAGCCCTTCAACATCTCCCAGAACTTCAAGCCCTTTCCGGGAATGACTCTTCATGACTTCATATTCAGAATCAGTAAGCTTTCCTGGTTTATTGAGGACCTTGTTGGGAACGCGCCCCTTGCCCACATCATGAAATAAAGCCGCAATACCGAGTGATTCCAATTCAGAACGGTTCAAACCAAGAGCCTTACCCAGCAACAAAGAATAAAGATTAACATTGATGCTGTGGGTGTAGGTGTATTCGTCATATCGCTTCAAAAAAGCAAGAGTAAGAGCAGCAGGCTCATTAGTGGTCAGGCTGTCGATGACCTCGCCGACAATAGGGGCTGCCTCTTCAACTTCAACAGTCTTTCCCTTGCGTACATCGTCTATAAACTTATGAGCATAATTCAGGGCTTCTTCATGAACCCTGCGCGCTTCAGGCAGGGCCTCAGCCATATTACGGGCGGCATCCTCAGCAGTAAGAGCCCCTTTATCGCAGGCAAACCCCATATTTGGAAGAACCTTTCCGGTCAGAATCTCAACCTTCTCAGTATCATCAGGCAAGTACTTAGCTATATCTGAAGACGACTCAATAAACCTATCAACTTCCACGACAGGGTCTTTAAAAGTACCCAAGCCATACCGCTGGACATACATCCCCGGCTTAACATCCTTCTTTTTAATAATTTTGATCTCTTCCGCCACCGCAACACCCTCTCAAACAAAATATATAAATATTATCTACAACGGACCATTAATCTATCCGTTAAAATCAATTAAAAAAAGCTCGTTTTTCCCATAAAAAAATTACAATAAAACCAATTTATTACTGCTACAATTATAATTTATGAAACCCTACAGCAGCATTAAATAAAAACTGCAAAAACATTATTCTACGCGATAACATACTCGCAACATTAAAAAAATGGTCAAACCAGCCATCTAATGTCAAAAGCGACTTGACCTACACCCAAGGATGTTCTACCCAGAACTTTCAGCAACTGACTGGTTGCCCCGAATCATGTACCCAACGCAGCTTCACTTCCGCAAAAGACCTTTTCGGCAGTGGCTGCATTTTTATTGACAACGACGGAATTATTTGAGGTTTATGAAGTGAGCAATATACCCATTTCGCAAGAAGGATTTGCTAAAATCAAGAAAGAGCTTGCTGCTCTTAAGAAAGAACGCCCTGAGATCATTAAAGCCATTGCGGAAGCCCGCGAAGAAGGCGACCTCAAGGAAAACGGCGGTTATCACGCAGCCCGCGAGAGACAGGGAATGCTTGAGGCGAAGATCAACTATATTGAATCCCGCATCCCCCAGTTCAATGTTGTAGACATGAAAACTCTTGGCGGCCCGAAAGTAACTTTCGGCGCGACTGTCGAGCTTGAAGACATCGATACCGGCGAAGAAAAGACTTACACCATCATGGGCCCGGACGAGAGTGATTTCAAAAAAGGCATCATCTCCGTTGAATCCCCGGTCGGTAAAGCCCTGCTCGGTAAAGAGGAAGGAGACGAAGTCATAGTCAACGCCCCCCGTGGCAGAATTGAATACGGCATTGTTTCTGTAGTCTTTAACGGACCTGCTTCCCAATAATACAGTTATTCCGTCAGCCAGTAACAGGGCCGCAGGTTCTGAATTAATGCAATTAAACGGGGGTGTGCCAAGGCGCATCCCCGTTTTTATAATCATCAGCGGGCGTTCACATGCACGGCACGGAAATATTAACAGACAACATATCCTGCTCCGGGTTCTGCTCCCGGTGCGAAACCATCCATACCATCGGACCGGGAAAGGCTATCCAGCTCTGCCTTGATTTGATGGAAAAATTAGACTCAGCCGGACGTGCGGACTTTGATCTGCCGCCTGAACAGGCCGAACCGGATTTCAGCACCGACTATCTTTTCGGCAAAGCACGCGGCCAGATGTTCGGGATTATGAGCTATCTTGACCACGCAGGTCAGGAACACTCAGCCAAGGCTTTTTCAGGACAGTACAACGGTCATTGGGAAATAGCGGGCTGGGTAAGCCCCATAATCAACCCGCGCGACTTCCAGACCCTGACCCAATCCACTGAAAAAGAAATTAAGAGAATCGGTCAGGAAATGGAAAAACTGACACCCAAAACAGCTGAACACACTACCCTTTCCACCCGGCGCAAAAAACTTTCCCAAGGCTTAATGCGCGAAATCCATTCCATATACCAAGTCCACAACTTTCGCGGCGAAACCCGGTCCATGCCGGAAATAATCCTCGGTCAAAAGGGCATTCCCACCGGAACCGGGGACTGTTGCGCTCCGAAACTGCTCAACTTCGCAGCAAAAAACGGCTATACTCCCCTGTCCATTGCCGAATTCTATTATGGCAAAGAGAACCGCTCCCGCACAAAATCCCATAAGCAATTCTATCCATCCTGCACAGACAAGTGCGGACTTATCCTCGGCTATATGCTTTGCGGACTATAAAAATATCTTCAGTTATTTCTTGAATTTTTCCTATCAAAAAGGGTTACATATGAGTACAATGGCCCGAACGGAGGAATTCTTTAATGAAAATGACCAAACTGAAAAAACACACCCTGCTGGCTTTGGCTGTTTTTGCTGTTCTTTTTGCAGCAGGCTGCGCCCCCAAGCAGACCTATTATCCTGCGTATGAAAATCCTACTGACACCAAGTGGATTGCAGAAGATATTGACGGCAAGTCCATAGGAGGCTTCGCCCATATCTGGATGCGTCTTGACAGCAATGGTAAGATCTACGGCTCCGGCGGCTGCAACAGCTTTCGCGGCGACTATTCATACGTGAACGGAATTTTCAGAACCGGACCGCTGGCCATGACCCGCAAAACCTGCTCCAAGAACATGAATTTACAGGAATTCAAATTCATGCAGGCTCTGGACCGGGTTAATTCCATGCAGGAAAGGGACGGCATGCTTTACATGGAAGGGGAAGATAACTCCCTGCTTTTTTATAAAGGTCATTAACCAAATAGTGACCTGCGAGGGACTTGATGAGCGACGACGTATACAACCAGAAATCTTCACTTGAAAGCTACGATCCCTGTACTCGGGAAGTTCTGGATCAACATGAAAGGATAAGGAAAGAATTTGCCGCGGAACTTATCAATTCCGTGCCTAATCCATCATTTATTCTCAACAACGCCCGAAAAATTGTCCTCTACAATGAGACTCTTGCAGCTGCCGTGGGCGAACAACGTGAAAATATGATTCTGGGACGCCGGCCCGGAGAACTGCTACGCTGCTGTAACTCACAAAAAAGCTGGTGCGGAGAGGCTGTCCCCTGCGTCCAATGCGGTGCTTTACGGGCTATCCAGACCGCCATGACCGGAGGCAGGGCGGAAGAAGAATGTATGTTGCTGGCCAGTATCGACGGCAAAGTCAAATCATATACCTTCAAAGTAAATGCATCTCCCATCGTAATCAGGGATGAACAATATTTTATAATCCATTTGGCTGATATATCAGACAGCAAACATAAGGAAATGATGGAACGGGTGTTCCTTCACGACCTGCTCAATGCCGTAAACGGTATAGTCAACGCCGGAACCCTGATCAGGGAAGATGCCATAAAGAGTGAGCACCGCGATCTGGCCGGAATGATTGTTGACCGGGCCAATTTTATGGCAAATGAAATTGATGCTCACAGACTCTTCATTTCCGCTGAGAGCAAGCAACTCGAAATCCACAATGAACCCGTTGCAGTAAAACAGATTCTGGAATCCGTCAGTACTTTCTATTCCGGCAGCCAGTTGGCAAAGGATAAAAACATTTTTATCAACTCTGAAATTGCAGAGTTCGGCCTGCTCACAGACAAGAGAATCCTTTACCGCATAATTGAAAATCTGGTCAAAAACGCAATCGAAGCATCCCCGGCTAATGGAAAAGTTGAAATCAAGGCCAGTAGTAATGAAAATCTTGCCCTGTTCACAATTTCCAATGAAGGGGCTATTCCCATGACTGTCGCCCACCAGATTTTCAGGAAATCATTTTCCACCAAAGGAAAGGGGAGAGGCCTTGGAACATATAGCGTGAAATTGTTTACTGAAAACTACCTCCGGGGAAAAGTCTGGTTTGATTCATCACAGGAAGACGGAACCAATTTCTATGTAGAACTGCCCCTCTCCCCTTCAGCAGAACAGCTGGTGACAGATCCCTGTCAGCGCGGACTGTAAGGAGATCCTATGGGCGGTAATCCCAAACGGTTGTCTCTATACACCGCCGCGGGGGCACTTGCGACCCTGCTGCTGGTAATTATTTTTTACCAATACCTTGATCTGCCCATTGCCAAAGCCGCCCATACATTGAAAGGAACTTTTGCGGTAACCGTCGGCAAACTCCTCAGCAAACTGGCCTCCAAACATGTCATTCAGACAATTTCCTTTCTGGCCCTGATCGGTGGCAGTATGGACGCAGTACTAAACGGTATCCAAAACAGGTCGCGGGCTTTATTGTTGGTGGCATTTTCAACCATGACCGCCATGCTTATCGGCGATGAATTAAAATGGTTTTTCGGACGTTGCCGTCCGCCTCTTTTTTTTGAAGACGGTTCATACGGCTTCACCTGGTTTTCCGGAAAATATTTGCAGAACTCCTTCCCTTCAGGGCACACCCTGCGCATCTTCTCACTGACCACAGCCGCAGCACTGCTTTTAGCACACAAGAAATACATTCCGATTATTCTAGCGGTATTGGTGGGACTAAGCCGGGTCATAGTAGGCAAGCATTACCCCGCAGATGTAATCTTAGGCTGCTTTATCGGCATGACTTCCGCAATCTGGACGCATTACTTCCTGTATCGAAACTGCACCAACCGGGAATAGAACTCGCTACCCAAAAAAAAGACCCCGCCGGAATATTCCGGCGGGGTCTTTTTTTTGAACTTAAATTAACAGCTATTCATCAGTCGAGTCAGGCTTCTCGGCAGCTTTCTTCCTGTTCTGTATCTTGACCAGCGTCACATAGAACAGCGGCACAAAGAGCACACCAAGCACGGTAGCCGCGATCATCCCTGAAAAGACCGAAGTACCGAGTGCATGACGGCTGGCCGATCCCGCTCCCTGTGCAATTACCAGCGGCACAACGCCGAGGATGAATGCAAAGGAAGTCATCAGGATAGGACGGAAACGGAGTTGTGCGGCCTGCACAGCGGCATCAACCAGCGAGGCTCCCTTCTCATACTTGGCCTTGGCAAATTCCACGATGAGAATTGCGTTCTTAGCTGCAAGACCGATCAGCATGATCAAACCGATCTGGGCATAGACATTGTTATCCAGCCCGCGCAGGAATTGCCCGGAAATAGCCCCGAACACACCCAGCGGAACCGCAAAAACAATCGCCAGCGGAATAATCCAGCTTTCGTACTGCGCTGCAAGTACGAGGAAAACCATGAGAACCGCCAATGCGAAAATAACAATGACTTCCCCGCCGGATTTCTTTTCCTGATAGGCAATGTTGGTCCAGTCAAAACCATACCCTCTGGGCAGAGTGTCACGGGCTATTTTTTCCATGACCGCCATGGCCTGCCCGGTACTGTATCCCGGAGCGTTGGAAGCCGTGATCTCAATGGCCCGGAAAAGATTGTAACGCTGGATATATTCCGGTCCGAAAATCTTCTCCTGATTAAGCAGAGTGGAAAGAGGAATCATCTTCCCGGTATCTCCGCGCACGTAAAATTTGGAAACATCTTCAGGGCTGGTCCTGAATTGGGAATCAGCCTGGGCCATTACCCGATAGGTCCTGCCGTACTTGTTGAAATCATTAATGTAGTACCCGCCAAGAAAAGTCTGCATGGCGGTGAACACCTCATTGAGAGGAATTCCCAGCTTGCGGACCTTGTCACGGTCAACATCAACAAAAAGTTGCGG
Source organism: Desulfovibrio sp. JC022 (assembly GCF_010470665.1). Taxonomy (NCBI): domain Bacteria; kingdom Pseudomonadati; phylum Thermodesulfobacteriota; class Desulfovibrionia; order Desulfovibrionales; family Desulfovibrionaceae; genus Desulfovibrio; species Desulfovibrio sp. JC022. The sequence goes on from NZ_VOPZ01000005.1 coordinate 297,967, forward strand.
CACATTGGCACTGAAGGTGGAAAAGATACCGGTAAGTTCAGGATGTTTGCGAAGCTCTGCCATGTAATCCTGAGCAGTCTGAGCAAGCTCCTCCACGCTGCCGCCGGAACGGTCCTGCAATTCAAACTGCAAACCGCCCGTGGACCCGATACCGTTAATGGGCGGCGGGTTGAAGCAGATAATCATCGCCTCCTGAATACCGAACAGCTTCCCCTGCACCTTTTGCAGGATGGAATTCACATGCAACTGCGGATCGGTTCGTTCGTCCCACGGTTCAAGGATGGCAAAAAGAGTTGAGGTATAGGAAGAATAAGCTGCGGTGATCAGGTTGAATCCGCCAAGAGCGAAAAAGTCTTTCACTCCGGGTTCATTTTTCAGGATTTCCTCAACCTGCTTCACCACTGCATCCGAACGCTCAAGAGATGCACCTTCGGGCAGCTGTACGTTGATCATGAAATATCCCTGATCCTCGTTAGGCACGAAGCCGGTGGGTACAGTCTGAAACAAGGAGTAGGTTCCGAACATGAGAACCCCGAAAATACCCAGCGCGACAAATGACTTACGCAATATAACACGCACACCGGATGTATAACCGGAAGTTACTTTACCAAAATATTTATTGAACTGCTTGAAAAACCAGCCCAAAGGACCGCGCATTTCCTTTTGCGGCCGCAAAAGCAAAGCGGACATAGCCGGAGAAAAAGTAAGTGCATTAACAGACGAAATGGCAACTGATACCGCAAGGGTCAATGCAAACTGTTTGTAAAGCTGCCCGGAAATACCACCCATGAAGGCAACAGGCACAAACACGGCAATAAGAACCGCAGTGGTCGCAACAATAGGCCCGGAAACCTCTTTCATAGCTTCCTTGGTTGCCGTCTTGGCATCCAGCCCTTCCTCGTCAATCTTGGATTGCACCGCTTCGACTACGACGATAGCGTCATCAACAACAATACCGATTGCCAAAACCATTCCGAAAAGAGTCAGGGTATTGATGGAGAATCCCAAAACCTGAAAAAATGCAAAAGTACCAACCAGTGAAACCGGTACCGCAATCATGGGCACGATGGTCGCCCGCAGGTTCTGCAAAAAGATGAATACCACGATAAAGACGAGAGCCATGGCCTCGTAAAGTGTATCCATAACTTCATCAATGGAAGCGGTTACGAACAGGGTGGTGTCGTAAGGAATGTCGTATTTCATTCCAGTGGGAAAATCCTGGGAAAGATCCTTCATGGTAGAACGGACGTGCTCTACAATATCCAGCGCATTTGCTCCGGGCAGCTGATAAACCAGCAGCATGGCGGAATCAATTTCACCCTGCCTGCCGAAAGCGGAATAGGACTTGGACCCCATTTCCACACGGGCCACATCCCGGATATGCACGGTACTGCCGTCCGGATTAGCTTTGACGATAATACTGCCGAACTCCTCGGGTTCACTGAGGCGTCCCTTAACCCTGACAGTCAGCTGGAACTGCTGTCCTGAAGCAGCCGGCGGCTGTCCAACCTGCCCTGCGGGGGCTTGCAGGTTCTGCTCCTGCACAGCGGCGATAATATCGTCAGCGGTAATCGCCAGCCGGGCCATCTTATCCGGGTCCAGCCAGATGCGCATGCCGTAATCCTGATCACCGAAAAGGGACACACTGCCCACTCCGGGAATACGGGAAACAGCATCAAAGAGATTAATCTTAGCGTAGTTATTCAGAAAAAGTGAATCATATGTTCCTTCCGGGGAAAGCAGGCTGATCACACAGATCATACTTGAAGACTGCTTTTTAACACTGACCCCGGACTTGGTTACTTCAGAAGGAAGCTGGGGGGTGGCAAGGCTGACCCTGTTCTGCACATCTACAGTGGCCAGTTCCAGATCACGGCCCAGATCAAAGGTAACATTGAGCACCATGCGTCCGTCGTTGGAGCTGATGGAATTCATGTAAAGCATATCCTGCGCGCCGTTGACCTGCTCCTCAATGGGGGCCGCAACAGTCTGTTCCACAACGTCCGCACTGGCTCCGGTATATTGGGCCGCAAT